>NZ_JAOANA010000006.1:0-210095 GCF_032335535.1 Alkalihalobacillus sp. MEB130 | reverse complement strand
TATTCCTCACTTTCAATAAACTATAATCTAGTATATTGAAAATGATCATGTACTGGGGAACTGTTTAATCTTATTTGTGGTTTTCTGTTGAGTTCTATTTGTGGAAAACTGTTGATTTTAGTTTATCGTTTACAATCGGGCGAAGCGTTTCAATGTCTTTTGCAATCACTTCACATCCTCTATCATCATAAAGATAAAAAAATAGAAGCAATAATAATCAAAGAAAAAAGCCGCCGCAGCGACTTTTTTCTTTGATTATTTGTTGTATCTAGCCAATTATATTATATCCGGAATCTACATAGACAACTTCACCTGTAACACCTCTAGATAAATTGCTAAGCATTGCGACCGTCATATCGCCCACTTCTTCTTGTGTTACATTTCTTTTTAAAGGGGCCTTTTCTTCAATTTTATGTAAAATTTCATTAAAGGAACCAACACCCTTCGCAGCAAGTGTTCGAATTGCTCCAGCAGAAATCGCATTAACACGAATGTTCTCTTTTCCTAAGTCTAATGAGAGATATTTTACTGATGATTCAAGAGCTGCTTTTGCTACTCCCATAACATTATAGCCCTGGACTGCCCTTTCAGCTCCAAGGTAACTCATTGTAACGATAGAACCACCTTCAGTCATAAAAGGTTTTGCTTCTCTTGCAACAGCTATTAGGGAATATGAACTAGTATCCTGAGCAAAAGCATACCCGGACCTTGTAGTATTTATAAATTCGCCTTTTAAATCTTCGGAATTTGCAAATGCAACTGAGTGCACTACGCCGTGGATCGTCCCTACTTTTTCCCCAATTTCTTGAAAAGCTCCTTGAATGCTTTCATCATTGTTCACATCGCATTGCACGATTAGTTGAGCAGAAAAGTCTTTTTCCTTTAATAACTTATTTAATTTTCCTAGTGAACGTTCTAATCGATAGGTAAAAATAAGATTAGCGCCAGCTTTATAAAGGGACCTAGCTACACCCCATGCAAGGCTACGTTCATTCGCTACACCCATTATTACAATATTTTTACCCTTCAACTTCAGCAAATCTTCCATTTCGTCCTCCTAAATTGGAAATATAATTATATCCATTTTTATTACCAGGTACTAATTTCTAGCATATCATATTTTCTTAGTAAACTAAATTGTTTCGTTACATGAATGGCTTATTCTATGTTACAGTCCTGACTTTTAGTGGAAACATTTAAATATTATCTTTTTTTAAAGAAATTGGAGATAAAAAGAAGCATTACACCTATGATTATTGCTGGTATAGAAAGAGATGAGAAATATTCAGGAGAATCTGTAATTATACCTAACTTCTCATTAAAACCTATTCCTAACATAAACAATAAAAAGCCTAACCAATAGAGTATCTTACCAAGCTGAGATACGCTAACCATTTGTTGAAGAAGATGTATTTGAATTAATATAGTAGATTAAATTATCAGTCCATTCATCGTATTCATATATAAACCCTTTTCTAACACATTCAAATTCCATTCCGATACTTTCAGCTAATTTAATAGAAGGGGTGTTATCAAGATTTATATGAGCCTCAATTCGATGATAACTTAATTTTTCAAACGCAAGAGTGACAGCTGCTTTTACAGCTTCCTTCCCATACCCTTTACTCCAAAATTGGTTATGAATCGTATAACCAAACCTTGCCCATTGAAAATCATCCCTCATAATCGTTGAGAAATCTATTGCACCTAGATGAACATTATCTTCTTTTCGAAATATGCCGAAGACGTACACTTTGTCATCGGCTGCCATCTGTTGATGGTTAGTAATTAATTCACTAAACCATTCTTCAGTACATATATTCATATCTCTTCTACCCTCATCGTATTTGTGCTGTGAAGGTAGCCTTGTTTCAAATCCTTTTAACCAACTCCAATCTTTCTGTTTCTGTAAAATATTCAATTTTCCCTTCTTCTTTCAATGGTCCATCTCCTTTGTATACAAACTGCAAAACCTCTTAATACTTCATTTAAACAATTTAGTTTGTAAAGCCATAATACATCACACTTTATCTAATTCAACTTATTAAACTATGACCTTAATTTATATTAGCTCAATTGTTATCAAGACAATTTTTCCATATGAGTGTTATTAGAATCTACCTTCGTCTGAAGATTCTTTATCAAACTCTTCTTTTAACAATCCATAGTAAGCTAAATCGTAAAATTGACCAAACCGAGCTACGTGCTGCCTTAAGGTACCTTCGTATTTCAATCCTACTTTCTCCAATATCCTCCAAGAACCAGGATTAGAAGTAAACGATGCTGCAAATATTTTGTTTAGATTAAGGTAATTAAATCCATATTCTAATAACGCTTTGGTAGCTTCAGTTCCATACCCTCTCCCCCAATATTGCTTCCCAACCCAATAGGCTAGTTCTCCTCGATTATAAGATTTAGACAAATTTAAATTTATAAGACCAATTAGAAGATTTAATTCTTTCTCTGTTATTCCAAACATTATGATATTATTATTTCTTTCTGCACTAAGGATGCTTTCAATAAATTGTATTGATGAACCTTCAGGGTATGGGTGAGGAATATTTAAAGTAGATTTAGCTACATCAAAGTCCCCTGCCAATTCTTCAATTCTCACTGAATCATGAGTAGTTATAGGTCTAAGGAATAATCTTTCTGTTTGCAACTTCTTCATAAGATTTCCCCCATTTTAAAATTTCTTTATTTCCTTATTCAATTATCCTGAATTAAATATTTAATTAATATGAAATGTCCTTATGATACAAAATCACTCCTTTAATTGAACACCATTTACTAGTTTCTTATCACAAAAAATGAGTTACAAGATTGCAACTCAAGATCTACTAACCCAACCCTTAGTTCATAAAAGAAAAAGAAGCTGATAGAAGATTTTATTCAATTCCATCGTTTCTACAACTCAGCCTAACCAGACATTATTTTTCACCTTCAACGGTTGACGTTTTAGTTACTTGCATTATCTAACTCTTCCATGTCAACAAGTGATTCAATGGTCTTTAAGTGATTAGAATTAGTAATGATTCTATATTGTTCAAAATACTTATCATCAATTTCAATATATTTAGTAGTAGTTCTTGAAAAGTTCTCTCTTATCTCATTATTAGCCGTAATCCCTATTGTATATCTCCTGCTAAGAAAACTGGCCATCCTCATCCTTTTTAAGTTTTATCTCTTCGAAATCCTCCAAGATATCATTAATGAGTGAATCATCTTCAATAGTTTTACGTGCTACTGTTTCAGGTCTATCTCCAGATAAATCATTAACTGCTATTGATATACTGCGAACCTTGCTTTCTTCACTTAGGTGTTCTGAAAATAACTCCTGAAACGTTGTATATTTCGTTTGGTCGATAACAAAAATGGTTACAAGAATTAAAGTCATTATCGCGACAAGTAAAGCGATTTTATTTTTTATGAAAAAACTTAAAGTAGCTGTAACGCTAATTATTAATATTCCTATAAGAAGGAAATGAAATAAGTGCCATGAAACGTCAAAGAAGATGTTCATTTCAAAATCCTCTCCTCTCAATGCTAGCTAGAACCTTGTTAAATAAATAACACTCTCTTCTTTTTAAAATTGGATTGAGAAGGGTTAAAAATAAACGATATACCCTTTGTGCCAAATGTTAAAGTTTCAAAAAGATTTCCACCCTGTGACATAGAAACAATCATACTTAACCCCAGCAGTGTAAATATAATTGATAAACCGAAAAAGTTTTCCTTTCTCTCCCCCTGTTTTAATTTTCTCACTATAACCGGATACATAGTTTTGGAAAACGAAAAATGGTCTTACTTCAATTATGTCGTTAATGGTAGGTCGTTCATTAAGAATACTCCCCACTTCTTAAAGGAACCTGATTTAGCAAATATTAACATTTAGTTCAACTCTATCGAAAACAACTTCTTCTCATGTACATCCATGACCCGAGATTCAAAAGTTTTAATTATTTCTTCTATTTGTTCCTTTGATATTTCTTCCTTGTTAAGCATTCCTATCTGTTTGCTAACTTCAAATGTGAATTTTTCTTCTATTACATCATCGTAGTAAATGAAGCTCGAAAAGAAATCTATAAGAGAACGGTTATCTGGCTTTACTTCCTCTTTGTATACTTGAAACGTCTTCATTATGGCTTCAACGTCTGGTTCTTGAAAAGATAGCAGTATTTCTACATCTTGGATTTTTTCGTCTTTTGTATTAAATGAATATGATATTGTATCCTGAAACGGTACACCGCCACCAATAAAGATAAATAAATTATTATCAGTAGTGATGAGCCTTTTATTTGTAGCATTTTCTACTATTTCACCGTTTCCTTTAATCACAATGTGATCTTCTTGGGGATAAAAATGTTTGTATTGTTTCTCAAGAATAAATTGCGTACCAAGTAACGCAAGAAAAACTACTATACCTATTACCCATTGATTAGCCTTTATCCTTAGTTTTTCAAATACCTTTGAAACTATATAACTGTATAACATTATGAATAGAATGATCCATACTACCCGAAGAATTGAATCTAACCAAGTCGGAATAACAAATGTCACGAAATCACCCTTCAATAAAACGCATTGTTTTAATGTTGCCTTCTTACACTAAATTGTTCCTCCCCTTCACTTTAACATTAATTTCCTATTTTTGTTGGACAAGTAACTATAGGATAGCAATTTTTTAAGAAGCACCAACTTTTTTCTTGTTTATCCACCTTTGCCTTTGACCCTAGAGTGAAAAGCGAGTGGCTAAAAGCACAAAGAAACGAATATACGGAGAATAAGCACCCTATAAAACATCCAAGCATGGTATGGGTTTTCCTCTCTACTAAGAAACAATACGTTCTCGACTATTTTCTTCATCAATAAATGTAAAGAATGGAAAACACATTCCTACTATTGAAACAAAACTAATAAGTAAACCAATGAAAAGATACATTGGTCTTACACCAAACATCTCACTTACCACACCACCCAATAGCACTCCCAAAGGCATAGCTCCTCGTATGATAAGTAAACGTACTGAAAACACTTTCCCCATCAGGTGATTGGGAACCGTTTGTTGGCAAATCGTCGTATTATGTACACTAAAAATAGCCATCACTACCCCACCAATTACTTCAGTTATTATGGCTAATATAATGCTCTGGTTAAAACAAAGTGCTATGAATGTTAACCCTCCTATAAAAAGGGAACCTAGCATGAGAAATCTACGACTTTTATATTTGATTTTTGATACTAGTATAGTCCCTATTATGTATCCAATAGGAAAACCAGCCATAAAATACCCATATTCGGCATAGCTCCCTTCTAATTCTTCGGTAATGTACGGTAGAGTGGTCACCATGGTTACACCAACCCCGAATTGAACAAACGCTAAAAAGACCCCTAACCACACTATGATTTTTTGAGTAAAGAAAAAAGATATTCCTTCCAGAAAATCTGCTACCCAAGTATTTCTTACTTCCAGCTGCTTTCTCTGTTCATGAATAAATAGTAACGTAAAACCACTCATGATAAGAAGAGAGCTTACAAGAATAAGGGTAAATTGAACACTAGTATACTCAATTACGATTCCAGCTAAAATGGGAGATAGAAAGGTCATGAAACGAACGGTTCCATCAATGTATGCATTTGCTGATTGTAACTGTTCTTTTCCAACAATAGTCGGCGTAATAGCATGATTAGCAGGAACATAGAAAGGAGTGATTAAACCTACTACACACTGAACAGCATATATATGCCATACCTCAAGGTTACCTGATAGTAATGCAGTTAATGGAATGATAAATATGAATCCCCTTGTCCATTGAGAGAACACCATAATCCACTTTCTGCTCCACCGGTCAATATACGGACCAATAAAAAGCTGAAGAACTAGTGATGGTAAAAAGTACAAAATCCACATACTCCCTAGTGCCAAAGTAGAACCAGTAAGTTGATATATTAAAATGGAGTTACAAAAGGTCCCAAAAGCACCACCTAGTTCAGAAATTCCATTTCCCAACCATGTAGAAACAAACGAACGGTTTTTAAATAGAGATGATGAATTCATAAGCTTCCCTCTCATCATTTTTTGATGTACTGGTCTAGTTCCTTAAATAGCAGGTCTATGACATTCGCTTTTAAGGAATATTTCACTCCATTCATTTCAACTAATTTTGCTGCACGTAATGTTTTTAAATGATGATGTATCGTCGTTTTATTCATGTTTAACTGTTCAGTTAGTTCTTGGAGCGAACGGTCACTTTCCGCTAACAACTTTACTATTCTTAATCTAATCTCATCTCCTAGGGCCTTATGCTTTTGCACTAAGAAAGTATTTGGCATATATTTATCATTTGGTGAAATGCTTTCATTAGATACTGGATAGTAAAATACTTTCGTTTCTTCCATGTCAGCTTCGATATTCCAAGGACGATAGACAAACTGCGGAATCAGCAATACCTTATGAACACTTGGCTCAGGGAGGTAATTGACTCCACCTGTTGCCCACTGGACCAGTTCTTCAGATGACATCTTCTCTTTCATTTGAATTTTAGATTCATAATCAGTCTGTAAAATTTGGTTCGTCCGTTCTAACTCAGGTCTGATCACAGTTTCATACCATAATGTCATAACCTCAATTAGATGAGCTTTGAGTTTATTCGTGTCGGCTTTACTTATAAATTCTATGTACTGAGGAAAGAAGGGATTTTCACTTGTTATCCGTTTCAGTTCTAGAATCGCACTCTCATCTCCAACAGCAGCACTTTCCCTTACATGCTGAAACTCCCTCCCGACATAAGGAAGACATGTGAATTTAAAATTAGAGCTTTGTAATAAATCGATATAGGAACAGAATTCATTCAATTTATTACTCTCACAATGATGAAGCAATTGTAATAGTGCCTTCCATGTGTTGTTCTTCTCCACATAATCTAGATGCTGTAAAAGATTTTTGGATAATGACCCTTTAAGCTCTTCCCAATAAGTCTCTGACTTTTCTAGAGTATGTATTAGTCGTGAATTAGTCACGGCCGCAATCCCAAGTGCACACTCCCATAATGGAGAGTAAGCAAACTGAACCTCATACGTCTCCCTTTTTCTACTTGTTGCTTGAAATACTTCCATAAAATCACCTCTGAAATGTATTTTGTTTGGTTACATTATACATCAGCGCAACAAACCATTCAATGATTATTGAACTTTATATTCAAAACAAATAGAATGTCGTTATTCTAATTTTCTATGTAAGATACATAAAAAACGTATTTTGATGAATAAACCAAATCAAAATACGTTTTCTATCCGTAGTTATTAAATTATTTTTTAAGGTTCAAAACAAACCCCTCCTACCAGATTTAAGAATCTTTCAGAGGGGCTGTGAATCACTCGCTATTCTTTTGTTTGTAGCCTTCTAAGAACGACTCCGTTTATAACTACGCCAAATAACCCAGTAATTGAGAAAACATATGCAACAAATAAAGATGTAAAAGTCATTGATTCA
Source organism: Alkalihalobacillus sp. MEB130 (assembly GCF_032335535.1). Classification (NCBI taxonomy): domain Bacteria; kingdom Bacillati; phylum Bacillota; class Bacilli; order Caryophanales; family Bacillaceae; genus Alkalihalobacillus; species Alkalihalobacillus sp. MEB130. Next base: position 202,603 of record NZ_JAOANA010000006.1, on the reverse strand, counting down.
GTAAGTATTCTAAACATACCAACAAATAATAGAAGGAAACTACCGATAAGTGCCATCATTGTCCGAGTTTTATTATCCAACTTTCTCCCTCCCCCAAGAAGGTAACCCCCCCTAAAAATATTAATTCCATCCTTCTACTACTCGTATACAGAAGAATGCCCTTCATTCTCGTTAGTGAAAAGCAAATATAAGTACATTATTTTGCTTCCGCTCATTATAGTTACGTTACAGTGATTATTTGGTTTCAATTTTTAGACACAATACAATCGCCTCTCACACTGTCACGTTTGATCTTGCACTGGGACGCCTTTCCGTTTTCCCTATATTCCCAATATTTTATAATCGAATACCATATCATGATGAACACCTAAGCCCATTTCCTCATATAATGAAGAATAATTAGTTATGAAGGGTGTTATTTTTATGCCAGCAATTGTTGGAGCAATAAAAGTGAATGCAGTTGCGTCCAGTGGAGTATTTAATGTTGGGGATGTGTTTAGAATTGCCCCTGTTAGTTCTGCAAAAACCTTCTCTGGCGCGGGGTCATTTAATACAGGAGATAATTTAAGAGTGAGAAACGATTATAGCGTCACAAACGTAAATGATTCGGATGTAGCCGACCAAAACATAACGGGAGTACTTTAAAAGTTGGAGGTATGAAATGAACTTTTTCATTAATCAGAGCATCAATATTCAGTCACTTCGAATTAATGGAATAACAAATTCATCCGTACTCCAAATAGGAAGTGCCGGGATGATTAAAGCTTTATCCAACAACTATAATACAGGTGGGTTTACAGAACCTGCTCCTCAAGCAGGACAACAAGCAACAGGAACAGATGTAAATGAATTTGCACCAGTAGTCCCGTTAGCCCCAGTAACCCAATAATTTTTCACGTTAGTCATGTTGATTTTATCTAGGCTATCGAAAGAGCTTCAATTGATGGGAAAATCAATCGTTCAATTTTAGCTACTAAGTTAAGCAAGTAATAGGGGGGATGAACCATTGGAATACTGGAATAATGCTTACTTTCAACAGGTAAATGGTTATATGCAAATGTTGCATGACCGAATATCAACATTGGAAAAATCCTTACTTGACCTTCAAAAGGAATTAGCAGACCATAAACAGAATCAACAGCCTACTAGCATCGAATATAAATTTGATCAACTAAAAGTTGAAACACTTGAAGGCACGTTAAACATTGGCTTAAGTCCCCAAAGTGCAAATGAAGCCATTGACGATTTCCAAGTTCAGAATCACCAATTAAATGTTCCAAGGAGCAAGGAGTACCCTACAGCTTTTGAAAATATCCGGACAGAGATCTATCACTATTTAGACCATGAATGTGTTCCAGTTATTGAAGAACTAGAACACAGGTATCAATTTCCACTTCAACCAGAATATAGACATTTTATCATTAATGATGTAAAAAACCAGATGGATCAGCGCATTTGTCATTATTTAAATCAAATGAACATCGAGCAGCTAACCAAGGAACAGATAGAAGAATTAGAGTATCAAACCAAATCGAAAGTGAAAGACGATATTAATAAAACCTTCGAATTGTTTATACAAAATTTACCAAAGGAAACAGGAGGAGCAAATCAATGAATTATACTGTAATCAATCGTCATTTAAGTGTTGAAAATGTTAGAATTACCGGTATCTCAAGTTCATCCATATTTTTGGTAGGAGATACAGATTGCATTAATCTCTCTTCTATTTTTGATACCCCACCCGAATCGTTAATTATTGGACCGTTTGTTCCGTTAGCTTTTGAATAAAGGAAGCGGCAATATGTCGAAGAGAATATCGGTAGTAAATTTAGTGGAAGTAGAGGTTATTACATTCAGTTCTGTTTTTGAAGTTGGAGATGCGGAGGAAATTACACCTAGGCACAGAGCAATAGCCGTACAGCGTGAGAAAGAATTATTCTATGGGAGGGAAGGAAATTTCAATCAATTCCCTCTATTTTCACGAGTCATTCCAAAACCGCAAATGAATGGCAACCTCACCATATCAAGAAGAAACGAATCACATTTTATTAAAGTCCATAATGTTGACATCACAAGTATTTCAGCAGCATCCATCGCCCAAATAGGGTCAAATCGGTTAATAGATGCAGAAGCAAGAGTAAAGCATATAAGGCAACTTTCAGGAGATTAACATTAAAACAAAGAAGACAATCCATTTTCACAAAAAGCGAAAATGGATTGTTCTTCTTTTTATCTTTTCCTTCTCTAAAAAATGAGTTTCGCATTACTCCTTTTCTAAATCCTCTATGACTATGCTATTTTGTGACGTCTTCACTAACAAACGGTATAAGCAAATCTTTAGAAATCCCCTCTTATACGAAGCCATTACTTTATCACTTCGAACTGGAAATGGCAGCTGAATGTCTCTTTTGAAGCTCCCCTCAAAAATCTCCTCTTTATTAGAATGATAACCTTCAAATGGTAAATGAATAGTTCCACTAACTGATAAGATATTACTATTTACGTTAAGATTAATATCATCCATTCGTTCAATCCCTGGTAATAATAAAATACAAACCAATTCATTTCCAGATTCGTAGATATTCGTTTTGGGGAATTGGCTTTGCTTTTGACTTTCGAATTCTTGAAACATATGATCGAAATTCCCCCAAAAATCGTCACTAAAAAATTTCTTAAATGGTTTTGGTACATCGTTATAGAAATCATTCATCCTCATTCACCACCTCTTTTACATGATTCATCATGGAACTCACACTTGTAATACAGACATCTCTAAACATTTCCACCTTGGTTTTGATCACTTACATCAGGATCTAAGACATTATTCATATTGATACCAGTATTGGTAATTTGAAAATCTCCTGTGTGGGAACTACCTGCACCTGTTACCGATTTTGATACAGATTTGGGTGAACTGTTCAGTGTATCTCCGAAATTCACCACACCACTATTACTAAGAATTTTAATCGGTCCGCCAATAATTGAAGGCATAATGTACACCTGCTTTTTTTAGTTATTACCGTAATTATTTTATGACATATAGGCAAAAGGAGTGACTAAAATAATTACTATTAAATGATTTGATGCCTGTTCACCCTCTTCACCACGTAAACACGACCTCTGGACAAGAAACCTCTACACCGTTCCCTTTCTTATTTAAATGACTGATTCAGGAATTTGTGACAGATAAAATTTGTAATAAACAACAGAATAGATAACAAGTTACCCACACTCGAAATATAAAAGTTCATATACTGTAACATAAAGCTGTCATCAAGTTGAACTTGGCTAAAAAATAGTTAGTGAGGTGGTTTGTTTTGGAAAGAGTGAATTCAAATCAATTTGATCCGAACACCAAAAAAATTGAAGGACTTGAAAGGAAGATCGTAACCGCACTTTGGATACAGCTACTTGGACAAATAATGGAAGCAAAATATACTTCTGATTTATTCGCATTGCAAAATGGTGCGAAGGGAGAAAAGAAAATTTCATTTGGCCAATGGGTAGGGGTTGTAGGCCAAGGGTTAGAAGCAATAGGGGCAACCAAAGAACTTGTTTCTACTGATAGAGACATCATTCTTTCAGCACAAAGAATTGCAATTAATGGTAATTTGCTGCAATCTTTAGGGTCAGCACTAGAAGCAGTTGGTAGTGAAGAAGTATTAATAGATGAACTTGTTACAGGTATACAAGAGTTTATCCCATAGGTTACTACATTAATAACTATAAAAGGTTGGGACCCTATGTCTTTTACATCGATTCCCTTAATCATAACTTCCTAATTCACAAGTTCTTCTTCCTTTCTATCCACCCTATTATGTATAACAATTGAAGATTGAGTAAATAAAGAGAATAGCAAATAAAAAAGGGGCGGCTTGATGTTTTTTGAAATGATTGAAATTGTTCTACGAGGTTTTTTAGCTTTTTCTTTGCTTATAACAGTATCCCATTTTTTAGGAAAGCAAACCATTTCTCAAATGACAATTCATGATTTTATCGGGGCAATCATGATTGGTGGAATAGCAGGTAACCTCACGTTTAACTTAGATATTAATATCACACATTTTATTACGGCATTATTCACATTTTGTGGAATCCTCTATCTTGCTACTTATATTTCAATGAAAAATAGAAATGCACGTGTTCTGCTTTCGGGGGAGCCGACAGTTGTCATCCAAGACGGAAAAATACTTGAGAACAATTTAAGAAAGATGCGGATGACTATAGACTCACTTAACCAAGCACTTAGAGAGAAAGATATATTCAATATTGATCAAGTCGAATTTGCGTTGATTGAAAGTGATGGTCACCTCTCAGTTATGAAAAAAAGTGAACACTCGCAAGTTACAAAAAAAGATATTGGACTAGCCAGTTCTGCCCCTCCTTTATTCCCTCTCGAATTAATAATGGATGGCCAGATCGTTGATAAGAATCTAAAACAAAATGATTTATCAAAAGATTGGTTATTTGAGGAATTAAAACAACGAGGCTTTTTCTTACATGACGTATCTTATTGCGTACGAGGGACAAACGGCCAATTATATGTTGATTTGTATAAGGATCACATTCATTCCCCAATAGACATTGAATCTTAGGCGTACTTTATAAAAAAATAAGAAATGAGTGAGCAATATATAATAGTTTATATCGACTCACTCTTTTTATTTTTCATCCCGAAATGAATTCTGGTAAATTCAAATTATCATCATTTCGCTTGCCTATACGTTATGAATAATCTTACATACTATATAAAAATAAATAATTAGGGGGTTCTAGAATGCACCATTATTATGGACTTTATCAATATAATCTTGGTAGGCGGCACTTAAACAACCCGGGTCATTCGTGCTGTTGTTATCCGTGTTTTGTCATTATACATCCAAGAAGATCTTGGATTTGACATCTCTAATTGGTGGTATCCCCAAAGGTATGGTTTGTACCTTTGGGGATACCAAAAAGCGATGCAGGGAGTCGCTCCATCTCTAAAAGCCTTGAGAGGAGTGGATCTCTCTTCTCAAGACGAGTAGCGAACAGAACCATTGCCAGCACTATCTTTGCCTTTTGAGTCAGCCCTGATCTTTCTAATTTTGATTGGTGGTTTTTTCATCATCTTTGCGTTAAAAAGTACAAGAACCATACAGCATGATTTTGCTCATCTGCTGCTGCTCTACGAAATTGCTGTTGAATATATCTATCCGATGTTTTATCAGCTATATCTAAATAAAAATCAACCGTTTCCTGTTCATCCATAAAAGCAGCATTTAGACCTGAACGATAATCTGTAGGACAAGCTTCCGTTATTTGAGGTGATGGTTGCCTACCTGTCAGTGACACATATATTTCAGAGAATACATGGAAGTGTCTAACCTCGTCTTGACGAATCTCTAATATTTTTTTCCTTATTTCTTGAGTTGGAGCAAGTCGAGCTAGTTGTTCATAACAGGCAATAGCGCTATATTGACCATTGATTGCTCTCATGATATTACTAATCAAGTCCTGCCCTTCGTTTTGGCGATAATAGTACGTTGGGCTATACATAGTGGGGCTCCTTTCGAGTAACAAAGTATTATTCACCAAGGGTTACATTATCTAATCTCAAATTGGTAATGTAGCAACCTTTACAACCATGTTTAATAATATTGGCTTTACTAAATTTAATTCCGTAGCGATTCTGTTTTCACATTGATTAAAGGTAGCCATATTATCGATTTCAGATTTTTCATCTATACTCTCTAGCTGTAGAGAGTACGCATTCTTTAAATTTTCAAATTTCTCAACTAGCTCATGATGTTCACTCATTAGCAATGTTGGCGGGCTAATATCCTTTAAATTTTTAAGAGCATAATCACAAGTAGAAAGGTTTTTTCTAATTTTCTCGGTTAAACATTCCTCTTCTGAATTGATTTCAGACCTACTTATCTTTTGGATGTTTTTACCTAGGTTCGATAACGTTTTTCCGTAATCTGAAAGACTCATTTTTCACTCTCCCGTCTATATGGTTCTAAAAAACGTAGAAGTTTAATTAAATATATGCTCGTTATTCTTCAAATGTTCAAAATTTAACTGTAATGCACTTTGTTAATATAACAGCACTGGAACAAAAATAGTTAATTCAAATTAATCCGCAGCATAAAATTAACTACCTTTAAAGATGACCTACAAATCTATATTCGTTATTACAACGAATCGAGTAGGAGGATAATCATTATTTGATTATCCGACCTCTCACACCACCGTACGTACGGATCCGTATACGGCGGTTCAATTTCATACTAAACATGTACTTTGTTGTAATGTTGAACACAAGAGATTAGCCCAAACCTAGCTAATCTTTTATTCGTAATTGTTGTACTAAGTACCCACGAGTAGGCAATACGGACTGCGCCCTTACTGGTATGGCTATATTTGTATGCATTGTATCTTTCCCAGTTTGATTAGATTCTTCCTTCGATTCTTGGCTGTTTTCCACTTCTTCCATATACATGTTCTTAATCGAACTCTTATATGGCGTCTATTTTACCAAGCACCGTTTTCATATAGCTAACTTTGAAGTAATTAACCCATCCTCGTATGACTTGGTTGATTCGCTCAACTGAAACTTCGTTTCAACACTCCAATTCTTCCTTGTTAGTTGCTTCAGTTTGTATTGGAAATTCTCTACTGACTTTTGGTGCGGTTTTGCCTTGTATAAATCTGCTTGATAATCTTTAAAGAAACCAGAACCTAGAAATTTCATAGAAGGGTCATTTGGTCTTGTTACTTTCGTTTTTGTGCTATTGACGATCAGACCCAGCTTTTCTTCGATGATTTTTGTCACTGATCTCATGACTCGTTTCGCAGCCATTTCGCTTTTGACCATAATAATACAATCATCCGCATACCTTACAAATCGGAGACCACGATTTTCGAGTTCCCTACCCAATTCGTTAAGCATGATATTGCTAAGCAGTGGAGATAAATTCCCTCCTTGAGAAGTTCCAATGAATGTTTCTTTATATTCATCGTCGATCTGTACACCACTTACTAAGAATTTGCGAATGAGTGAAATGACATCACCATCGTCAACTGTCCTTGATACAAGATTCATTGGTCTATCATGGTTTACTGTGTCGAAGAAACGTTCTAAGTCAATATCTACAATTCAATCATGACCATCATTTAAATATTCTAGGGCTTGTATGATAGTCATCTCGGCATACCGATTAGATCTAAATCCGTAGCTATACTCACTAAATCCCTTATCAAACATAGGTGTAAGGCTTTGGGCTATCGCTTGTTGAATAACTCTATCTTTGACCGTCGGAATACCTAAGAGTCGTACCCCGCCATTTGATTTAGGAATTTCAACCCTTAGAACGGGTTGAGGGTGGTAAATTCTTTGTCGAATTTGAGAAATTATTTCTTCCTTGTTAACCACCATATATGCTCCTAGTTCCTGAACAGTCATTCCATCCACACCAGCTGCACCCTTATTTCTTTTCACCTGCTTAAAAGCCTGATTTAGATATCTTTATCAAGGATTTTATCCAGTAGTTTTTCTTCATACATGCTTTGTTATTTCCTTTCTGTCTCGTAAAGTCGGTATTCACTTTCTCACTAGATTGCCAGTGGTCTATTCTCTCTTCCTATCGAGATGTCTTATAACGATGAAATTGTTCAGCCCTTCGCTCTTTCTAACTTTCGTTAGATGTCTTCACTACTACGGCTTCTGTTGACTTCTCACTATCCAGTCTTGTATCGCTACAAGATTTTGGTGTAGACCAGTGAGACCTCCCCAGTTAAGGTGCGAGCTCTTTCCCTCCACCTATCTGCCATATTTACCCCGTATGATTATAGTAGCTATCGGATTTCAACTTCTTTTGCAGTCTTGTCCTCATACGTTGTCTCCTATATGATTTCTGTTCGTCAGACCAGAGGTTTGCCTTGAGCTTCCTTCAGATTCCATGTCGCCATGGACACCCTTGCTTTTGGCTATGTACTTACCGCTTCAAGGTTGTACTCGGGACTTTCACCCGTTAGAGTTCGCCCATGCCGGGCGAACAAAAAGAACCCAGTATAAACTGGGTCTCGTTACTCCAAAGAGTTATTATTTAAATTATAAAAATGCATGTTGATGTCGTATTTATTGGTGTCTATTTTTGGGGGGCATGACCACAGGCACACCTAGACTTCAACCTTTTCATTTGAAACAGTTACCTGGCTGCTTCGCTCCCATTCTTCATCTGTTGGTGGCGAGGTTTTCTGGACTTTAAAAGATAGAATTAACGACACAAACGTCAACACACCAATCATTCCAAATGCGATAACGGCTCCAAATATATCGGGATTTACGACCTGAGGAAGGTTTGCTCCCGCTCTCTCTGCCGTTGTCATCGTTGTCACGAGTAGTCCGGTTCCAATAGACGCTGACATCTGACGAACGGTATTCGTTACCGCTGACCCGTGCGGAATTAATTTTCTTGGTATTTGATTCAACCCTGCTGTATTGACTGGCATCATCACCATCGAGAACCCAAACATTCGAATCGCGTACATCACCGTTAAATACAAAATCGATGTATTCGTATCAATGAAGAGAAAAGCCAAAGTAGAGATCGTCATGATGATAAGACCAGGGATTGCCAACACACGTGCACCAAATCGGTCAAATATTCTTCCTGTAATAGGAGCCATAAAACCTGTGATCAAAGCCCCAGGAAGCAAGACGATACCTGCTTCTACCGCTGTAAACCCTCGCATGTTGTGCATATATAATGGAATCAATGTCTCAAGCCCGATGAGGCCTAAAAAGCCAATGCTGCAAATGATAGTAGAAAGAGTAAACATCCGTGCCTTAAAAACACGGAATTCCAGCATAGGATGAGCCAACCCAAGCTGACGTTTTATGAAAACATAAATCAATAACACTCCAAGAGCTAAGAAGATGATGGTTTGCGGACTACCCCAACCATTGTTCCCCGCACTAGTGAACCCGTACAATAGTCCGCCAAAACCAAAGGTAGATAACATAATTGAAATCGGATCGACTTTGGGGTTCTTAAGTTCGGTTACATTCCTCATTTTAAAAAACGCTAACACCAACATAATAATTGCTAAAGGGATAATTCCATAAAACATATAACGCCACTCATAATTCGTGGTCACCCATCCAGATAACGTTGGCCCGATTGCTGGTGCAAATGAAATTACAAGACCAATATACCCCATAGCTGCTCCCCGTCGTTCTACAGGGAAAATAAGTAGAAACACCGTCTGCATTAACGGAATCATAACCCCTGCCCCAACAGACTGAACAATCCTTCCTACAAGCAAGATAGGAAAATTGGTTGCCATTGCCGCAATTACAGTCCCAACCGTGAAGATTGCCATCGCTGATAAGAAGAGCTGCCTCGTCGTAAATTTTTCAATTAAAAAAGCAGAAATCGGTACCATGATGCCCATTACGAGCATAAATACAGTCGTTAACCATTGCCCCGTATTCGCCGTAATATTCATTTCTTCCATCAGCGGAGGAATGGCTGTTATCATCAGCGTTTGATTCAAAACAGCAATAAACGAACCGATAAGTAATAAACCAGCAATTAGTACTTTACTGTAACTCTCTTTATTGTCCATATAAAAACTCCTAATTAATCTTTAATGTTTGTAAACTCAGTCTTAGTTATTAGATTTTATTTATTAAAGGCTTTGTGCATTTCGTTACGTCCGGCCCTCTATATAAGTATATCTTAATAATTATATTTCGCAATACGAAGTATATACCTTTAATTTTAAATTTCAAGAATCTTAGAGAAAACTTTTTTCAACATGCGTTAAATTACATACATTTAAAAGAGTAGAATGAACAACCATTCTACTCTTTTTCGCAATATATTTTGTAGGCAGTCATACATTACCTTATTATAGTGTCGTACCCGATCTATGCCCTTTTCTCAACAACCAACGGCAGTTTCACTGATACTTTTGTTCCATCTGCCAAATTCTCGAAACGAATCGCTCCATTGTGCTCTTGAATGATTCGTTGAGAAATTGATAACCCTAAACCCGTTCCCTCATCCTTTGTTGAAAAGAACGGTTCACCTATTCTTCCAATAATTGAAACAGGTATCCCCGGACCATTATCGACAATTTCAATTACAACCTCTTGTTGCTCCTGGATGTTCACAGCAACTTTTACTTTGCCATATTCAGCTCCAGCTGCTTCAAACGCATTCTTCATTAGATTTATCAGTACTTGTGTTATTTGTGATTTATCAACATGAACGATCGCTTTTTCGACTTCAAACGAAAGAGATACATCTACGTTATGCAATGTTGCTTCATTTTTCATAAATTCAACGGTTCCACTAACAAGATCGTTAATATTGTAATAATCTCTTTTAGGTGCTGTTGGTTGAGTTGCCATTAAAAAATCATTAATTAATTGATTCATTCGGTCGATTTCACTTAGCACAATATCTCTAAAGTGATTATGTTTTTGATCTTCAAATAAAAATTGAACAAATCCTCTGACCGATTGCATTGGATTACGTAACTCATGTGCTAGACCGGCGGATAATTGTCCAAGCAAGGATAATTTTTCGAGTCTCATTAATTTGTCATCAAATTCATCATAACTTGATTTCCCTGCGTTTTCTATAATAACTGAAACGACAGATGATAAACGCTTGATCGTTTCAATCTCCTGCTCCGTAAATGCATAAGGTTCTGGATCAATAGCACAAACAGTCCCAAACAGTTTCCCATTTGAAAGGTAAACAGGCATCCCTAAATAGGAACCTATTTTCGCTTCATAAATCGCATCAAATACACTAGCTCTGTCATCTTTTTTCGTATCATTTATAATTAATGGTTCCCGACCATCACATGGAATTAGACTTCATATGGCATGGTCTTTTGGTAATTCTACGCCTTCTTCTAGAGAACAACCCTTTTGGTTAAAAACCTTAATGACCTTAAACGTCTCATCAATATGACTTACAAAGTGGGTTCTTGTCCCAATTGATTGGCTTGCAAACCACAGCATATCCTCTAATGCCAGCTCATAACGGTTCATCATACTATCCCCCTAACATAACAAATATTCTCTATTTACTATATATTGTAGAAACCGTCTTCCCTGAGGGGGGAGACGGCTCATTATATTATCAAATAAGGTTTGTTGAAATGCCTCACTTCACATAACGATACTCTAGCAAACTATTCAAAATAGACACTTCTTGCAAGATTTCCTCTCCAACATTTGTTTCTAAAACCTTCTTCCTCTCCAACTCTTTATCTACCAATCTTTTTACCGATAACACATCTGTTCCATTTATAAGAACATCTTCTTTTGAGTTAAAATGTTGATGGGCAACAAGTTGCATTCCGAAAGAGTTGTATAATAACGTGTATCCAGCAATACCTGTTGTTGATTGATACGCTTTGGAAAAACCTCCATCTATTACAATCATCTTTCCGTTAGCTTTGATCGGATTTTCTCCGTTAATTTCTTTAACAGGTGTATGACCATTTATAATATGCCCTTGATCCGGATTAAGATCAAATTCAGCTAGGATATTACGGCAAATTTCCTCATTTTCACGTAAATGATAGTATGGATTCTTTCTCTCTTTATGGGTATTTTTATCTTTAATGAAATACCTTTCAAAGGTCGTCATTTCTCTTTTTCCAAATAGAGATGAATATTCACCTGACCATAAATACCACACTATATCTTTCGCAAGATCATCTGTCTCTTCAGGATGGGCAAACGCAAAACGTAAATAATGTTCAAACGTATCAAGTAATTCACGACCCGCATACGTTTTATTTTCAATAACCATTTTTTCCATATTTCCGTCTTCATCTAAAGGAATACAACCGTGTATTAATAAGTTTCCATTATATCTTAAATAAAGACTGCCTTTTTTCATAAGGAAATTCATATGTCTAGCTAGCTTTTCCGATTGTTGGACAGAGAATAATAGCTTGTCCATCACTTGCTCTTCTTCCTCTAACAGTTGATCGGGTTGTTCCGGATTAACTGTAGCGAAGCAAGTATGATTTAGTGGGTATGTTACTCCGTCAATCGTTATTTCATTTTTGTCATAATCAATCTTCTCAAGCAAAAGCCTTTCTGACATTTTAAATTCAGGTCGTCTCTTTATAATCGGACTTTCAAGTTTGAACTGAATCATGGCAATGGCTTGATGAATTTTCGTAATTTGTAAATGTTCTTCCTCTGATACTTCTTCCTTCGAATGTATTTTTGGTCTAAAAACTGGATTGTCTTCATAATATTTTTCTGCAAGATTCAGAAGTGGTCGAAGGTTGATTCCATACACATCTTCAATAATATCCAAATTGTCGTACCTTGCACAAATACGTATAATATTAGCAAGGCAAACCTTAGACCCAGCAAATGCCCCGAGCCATAGAACATCATGATTTCCCCATTGAATATCAACAGAATGATAGTTGATGAGAGTATCCATTATTTTGTCAGGTTCCGGTCCACGATCATAAATATCTCCCACTACATGAAGGTGGTCAACAACCAACTGCTGAGTTGTATAAGCAAGACCGATTATTAGCTTATCAGCTTGGCCTAGAGATATAATTTGTTGAACAATTTTTGTATAATAAGGTTCCTTATTTGTGTATTCATCTGTTTTATACAGAAGTTCTTCTATTATATAAACAAACTGATCAGGCAATGCTTTTCGTAATTTTGATCGAGTATATTTAGAAGATGCATAAGAAACAAGATTAATCATACGCTCAATAATGACGGTATACCATTGATGTAATTCTCTTTCATTATCAAAATTATTCTTGATCAACTTTATCTTTTCTTCCGGATAATAAACTAACGTTGCAAATTCTTTAATCTCTTTTTCCGTTAATAACCTTTTATAAAGGTCTTCTATTTTCTCTCTAACCTTCCCCGAACCATTTCGTAAAACATGTTGAAAGGCTTGATACTCCCCGTGTAAATCACTAACAAAGTGCTCTGTCCCCTTTGGTAGATTGAGGATGGCTTCTAGATTAATAATTTCAGTGACCACTTTTTCTTCACAATCGTATTTTTGGGCCAACAAATCTAAATATTTCGAGTTCACAATTATGTATCCCCTTCCAAATTTCATTGTTTTCTATCTAGTAGGTTGTCAGTACATACTTAGATTAAAAGAGAAAATTCAAATTCATGTGATAACGGTATTTATATAGGTGATACTATTATATCAAAAAATAGGAGAAAATGGAGGTTCACTTCATTTCTCAATTGCGCTACTGACATTTGCAAATTTTGGAACAAGGTACAAATTACGCATCTTTTTGAGCCTTAATTCCTGAACGATATGGTTATTCAAGCGTTCAGAGCGCCCGTTTATCAATAAAAAAACGCCGTATCAATAACAAAGTTTGCATATTATTATTACGGAGCTACTGGATGCTTAGCATGTTATTCATATGAGGAATGAAACATATATGCGCCGATTTGAGACTTTTATGCGGCAAATCTGGCTATGTTTGCGGCTAAATAAAAGGTGATTGCGGGAAATTCACACTCTTATGCGGATCGCGCTAATATTTGCGTCTAAAATCCTATATATGTGTCATGTACGAGAGGTTTTGCGTCTAACAAATTAGTTATGCGTTCAATCCTGGATTTATGCGGCGAATGATCTCTATATGCGCTCTGATACTAGGATTGGTTCTCTACGCTAAAAAGCTTTGTCAGTATGTAGACATATTTTGTCAACGACAGGGCTCCCCCCTTTAGGAATATCTATACCACTTACGCATGGTTCGCACAGTTGAATATATGAAAGACAATTTAACGTTAACATGATCAAGATGTAACTCGAATACATTAGGAATAATGCCTAACTTATGATCTGAATGGAGGAGTATATGATACAAATAATGGGGACGCCTTTTCAAATGACTAATTTGGGGAACTTTGGCAATGTTGAAAGGATGATTATCCAGCGTATGCATGAAGATCCTGCCTTGCATCCTTATCGGTCCATGGATGAATTTTTATTTGAGGTCCATACTCGAAAGAACATCATAGACAGTTCCATCGGCATGAATGACAGCGAAATGGAGTTTACCGTTTTCGAATATGCTCGATGTAATCCACAGTACTGGCACTTAACAGATACAGGCGGATTTTGGTTAAGGGGAGACGTTCAGCCCTCTAATGCGATTCGGGACATCTATGAAAATAGTTCCCTTTATGCATTTGACTGTTCGACAGCTTGTGTGATCATTTTTTACCATGCCGTTTTAAACAGCATAGGGGATCATAACTTTAACCTAATTTTCCCCAACCTCTACTTATATAGTTGGCATGCTGATTCAGATCTTGGACTTCACAATGTATATACCCAACATTATATACCTGGTGATGTTGTCTATTTTAATAATCCGGACTTTCATCCAGAAATTTATTGGTTAAGAGGAGAAAATGCCGTCGTCCTAGGCGATGATACTTATTTTGGGCATGGATTTGGAATTATGAATGCTCAACAAATGATCGAAACTCTTAACGAAAATCGAAGACCACAAAGCACTCAATCCGCCTATTTGCTCGATTCCATTACTAGACTCAACTTTAACCATTTAGCCTCGATCACTATGTTACAAAGAGGCTACCTCACTTACAAAAAACAGCAAATGATCATTCATCATAACCAAACATCCATCTCTTTTATACACTATCTCTTTTATTTGAATCAAAGTCTTACTCTATAAGCTATAGATCACTCGAACCTAGACACCTACCCATTTTTATGTAGACGGGCTACATTTTTTAGGTAGGCGAGTATGATATAGAGAAATAACTAACCCGAAAGGAAGTGTCAACATGTATCCAAACGTAAACGCACCATTTATGGGTGCTAATGTAAATGCTCCATTTACAATGGGAGCTGCTGAAAATGTGCCATACATGATGGATGATGCGGTTCAACCACACTATGCTGCTCCTGTTATGGGGTATGGGTATGGATGTCCTGTTCCTAAACGCGGCTTCGATGGCTTCACGCTTATTGTTGTCTTGTTTATCTTATTAATTATTGTAGGTGCAGGTAGCTTTACGAAGTGTTAGGCAGTTAAATTCTTTCATGGTTTATAAAGTAATCTGTTAGATAAAAAAGAACCCCTCTTGCGAATATAGATAATCTATATTTCACAAGAGAGGTTCTTTTTTTATGTAGATGAGTAACTGACTATACCGATCTTAATAAGTTAAATTGGTTGTTACGTCCACTTCTTAGGATAGGTTCTATCCTTAAACAAATTATTATATAAAACAGAAATACCGACTACAATTAGTGCACTAATAAAGATGGTAAATAAAAATCCCCAACCAGCTTGAGAGTTTATAGCAACGATTGCACTTGCTGCAGCGGGTGGGTGCATGCTTTGGGTTATGATCATTAATAACAATACAACAGCCAACGTTATTCCAATTGTCACATGTGACCGTCCAAACAGGTCCCAAATTGACAGTGCTGCACCAGTTGAAAGTACATGACCTCCAATTATTTGTCGAGGTTGCGAAAACGGTCCTTGATGTGCAGCAAATACAAGTAAACAACTTGCTCCAATTGGTCCTAAAGCCATTGGATACCCTAAACTTACAGCCATAACACTAATAATGGTCATCGCTATTAATCCCCCGCCAGCTGAAACAAGAGATTCCCCAATACGGAAATTCGGCTCTTTCGAACTATCCCCTTTCATTTTTCTCAAATATGTATGAAGGCTTACACTTTTTCTAATTTCCGCTGTTTCCCTTAGTTCCCCTCTTTCTAACGCCAAAACACTATCCCCTCTCTGAAAAATCAAGAGTTTTGTTAGATTTGTTCACATATTTTTCATTATAAAGTGAATTTTTTGTTACGTAAACAATATTTAGAGGTGCATTTCAAAAAGAGGTATTTTATATATTTCTTTTTGCTCTTTTCATTTTTCTAAGGAAGAAATAAGCAAATACAAAGGAAAATGGATTTCAGATATTTATTTGACTAGAAAGATTTTGAGTGGTTTGGTGAGGGGTAGCATTGAAATGGATTAACTTTCTAAAAATGATTAGAAATCACAAAAGAACAAGGAATCAAGTGTATTCATTTGATACAATCGCTTTCAATGTAGTTTACTTCTTAATAAAGCTAAATGTTTCCGTTTTCTCCAATATTGAGTAGTTGACAGTGTAAAAGTTATAATTTAGATAACAAACTACAGAGGAGGTTGCACTCAGATGGTGAAATTTTTCAAGGATTTAATTCAAGCACAAATTGACATTTATACTGCACTTTACGAACGCACTAACAGATGATCTAATTAGACTTTTATTCTAATTAGATCTTTTTTTGTTTGTTTTTATGTTAGTTAGGAAAAAAGTCATTTGGTTAAACGTAAGATAAATCTGTTTCTAATAGTCTTTCGTCAAGAATTTATACTGATCGGAGTTTTTTCATTTCACTCCATCCACTCTCTTCTTACTTCTGCGTAACTAGTTGGGGTTTCATATAATGTAACAAATTCAACTTTTGCTTCTCTATAAAGATCCTCCTTTTTTTCTAAAGACTTCTGCATCTTTTCATATATCCACACAACCATATTTTCAGCAGTCGTATTCATGTTCGGAAGTGTCTCATTTAAGTAGCGATGATCTAGATATACTTCAATTTCTTCTTTCCAAATCTCTTTAATATCACCAAAATCAATGACTAGTCCAATCTCATTAACAAAACCACTAATTCCAAAAATCACTTTATACGTATGACCATGCAGATTTTTGCATTTTCCTTCATAACAGTGCAAATGGTGAGCAGCGTCAAAAGTAAATTCTTTACTAACAAGTACTCTTTTATTATGGTATTGTAATTCTTCTTGTTTAATATCTTCATCTATCTTTTGCAATCTATCTACAATTCTAAAGCCAAACATCTCTGCCATTATGTCGCCTCCAAATTTGTTGTGTCACGGATTGATTTTATTGAAATAAATAAACTGCGAACTCTTGAAAGTTCCCGCCATTTATATTGTCAGATCACAATAAAGAAGTAAGTGCATTAAATCACACTTACTTCTTTATTGAACATCTAAATTTTAGTAGATCACATCTTCACTTACCTAGTCCCCACCTCAACATACCTCTCAACAAATCCCCAGACCGTTCTCCAATAAGTTTCTGGATCCACTTTTTCTGCATCACCATGTCCGGCATTTGGAATAATGAGTTTCTCCTTGTCCGTTCAAATTCAGTCTTTTCTTATCGTTTGAAATAATGTTCACTTGTTCCGGTTGATGATTTTGTTTAAACAACTCATCTGCAATGTCAGCTTCCTCGGCAACCGAAGCTAAAACCGCTTCACTTTCCTCCAAATGAGGGTTCCCTTCCAGAAACTCTTTTTCACGATCTGCATTAAAGGCAAAGTTATAAAAATAATTCCCGACCAACCCATATGTCACAACAAGCAAGCTCAAGAATACTCCAACGATTATAGCTAATTTTTTCATATTCTCTCTCCATATGGATATAGACTTGCTTTTTCGTTTCCTGTTTTCCTTATTATTCAAACCATAACAGGTTTATATTACGAATTAATAACAGCTAAATTTTAAGTTAGTGTACTGTTTCCTTAGATACTACAACCATTCACAGCTTGAAGCTGGTTTTAGTCCTAATTCCGATTTTTAGTTACAAATAAGATTATTATTCAGATTGAAAGCGCTCGATCCACTTTAAAACTACAAAATATCACGTAATATAAAGTATTAAGGTGAAATCAAAAGATACAATCGCTTTCAATAAGTTATTTCGTTCATTTTCGCTAATTGTTTCCGTTTTCAGCAATATTGTAAAGTTGACAATGAAAAAGTTATAATAAATTCAACAGTTAGAGAGGAGGAAATAGAATGATTAAATTTCTAAAAGCTTTGATTCAAGCAAACATTGATTTATGTTCCGAACTTGCTGAAGTATACGCTCGTAATAACAACTAGGATCTAATTAGAAAATTACTTTCTAATTAGATTTTTTTTTATTAGTGGTTCATTATTTTAATTCTTAATTCATCGAGATATTCGGACCTTACCTATCCTCATGTACATCAATCTCCCATCCCAACTTCACAACTCACAAACTAATAAATTGACAATTAATAAGTATTTATATACTATAATCCCTATGTGTTTACACAAGATTAGAATTCTATCTTAGGGGGATTTGCATGAAACACCTATCAACAAAGTATTTAGCTATTATTTTATTGTTTGCAATTAGCCTTATTGCCGCCTGCAGCAATGATTCTTCATCGGAACCTACTTCTGACAAGACAATTGAACAAACAACAGGTGGAGATGTTCATATCGGTATCGCTTCTGACCCAGTCTCTCTTGATCCGCATGGAGCAAACGAAGCCGTATCTAATACTATTAATGCGTCCATATATGATGCGCTTGTATATCTTGATTCAAATTCCGAGATTCAACTCGGATTAGCGGAAAGCTTGGAACAAATTGAAGATACTGTTTGGGAAGCGAAAATCCGTGAAGGCGTACTTTTTCATGATGGTACACAATTAAATGCGGAGGCTGTTAAGTTAAGTCTAGATCGCGTTCGTGACCCTGAAGTAGCCTCTCCTGTAGCCTTTTTATTCGGAATGGTTACAGAAGTTCGCGTCGTCGATGACTATACGCTACAAATTGAGACGGAATTTCCATTTGCCCCTCTTCCTTCTCACTTAGCACACACTGCGGGAAGCATTATTAGTCCTACTGTAATTGAACAATCTTATGAAGATTTAGCAAATGGCGGCAGTCCTTTTGCTGCAGCTAATGAAAATCCATCTGGAACTGGTCCTTTTAAATTTGAAACCCAAGAGCCTGGAAACTCGGTTACTCTCTCAAAAAATGAAGACTTTTTGGGTGAGGAAAAAGCCAAAGTAGACTCGTTAACATTCAAAGTGATCCCTGAAAGTGCAACCCGAATTGCGGAACTGGAGACAGGAAGCATTGACATTAACACAACTGTTTTCCCGAATGACATTACTCGCCTTGAAAGCAATTCTGAAATTGCAGTTCAGACAGTAAATAGTGCAAGGCTTGCCTACCTCGGTTTTAATACAGAAGTAGCACCTTTTGACGATGTGAATGTCCGCAAAGCTATCCATATGGCAATTAATAAAGAGGCATTAGTGGTAGGAATTCTTGACGGATTTGGTATTCCAGCAAATGGCGCAATTTCTCCACGTGTTAATGGTTACAGTGACAACATTGATTCTATTCCATATAATCTGGAAGAAGCAAAGTTGCTCCTTGCAGAGGCTGGTTATGCCGATGGTTTTGATGTCACACTGTTAACGGATGATAATCGTGAGCGTCAAGACTTAGCAGTGGTTCTTCAAGATCAATTAAGTGAACTTGGGATTAATGTTAGCATTGATACGTATGAATACGGCACATACCTTGAAAGAGCTGGTTTAGGGCAATCAGAAATCTTCTTAGGAAGCTGGGGAACGGTTACCCTTGACGCTGACTATGGTCTCTACCCTGTTTTCCATTCTGACAATGTTGGAGCGCCTGGAAATCGTTCTCGAATTGTAAATGCTGAATTAGATGAGCTTCTTGAAGCCGCTCGTCAAGAAAGTGATCATAACGCACGTGTTACATTATACGAACAGGTCCACAATAAATTGGCAGAGGAATCTCCTTATGCCTATCTTTACTTCCCAGATAACCTTTCAAGTGTTCGATCAGATGTAGAAGGTTTCTGGCAATACCCTAGTGGCTACTTCTATGTTCGTGACGTGAGTCTAAATAGATAAAATTAAAAACTGTCTCAAAAGCTAAACCAAAAGCTTATGAGACAGTTTTTTGATTACATCGCTTCTGCTGTAGGCTTTTAGACATTCGAAGAGTAAAAAAACAAAGAATAAAACGTGTAAATGAACGACCTGGAAAGAAACATAGTTAGGTTACCCTTCATTCATCCGCTGCCTCTTTCTTCATAATTAAAAAGTGCATTTTTTCAGGTAAATGATAAAATACAAATTGCGATAAGCATAACTACTTTTACATATACGTTTGATTTAAGAACGTTACAGAAAGGAAAGACATGGTGAATAACAAGCTTGCACTACTCTTCATAGGAACGGCCGCTTTTTTATGGGGGATTATCGGAATATTTGTATCTTCCCTAATTAGTGTGGTTCCCCTCTTATTAATCATCGTCCCCACACTTCACAGGTGTTACATGTTGACTTGGTTTCTGCCATTCTTCTTCGCTTTGTAAAGTGCTTTATCTGCAGACTCTATTAACTCTTTGTAACTAGATCCCAAAACAGGTATTACCGATGAGATTCCTAAACTAATCGTTACCATTGGTTTCACCGTTGAATGAATATGTGGTAAATTAAGTTGTTCAATGCTTGATCTCAATTTTTCTGCAAGATAAGCTGCCCCTTTTTCATCCGTGTCCGGCAAGATCACGGAAAACTCTTCACCACCATATCTTGCGACAAAGTCCTTTGGTCGATTTAAAATTGCTTTTAATGTACGGGCTACTTTCTTTAAACAAATATCTCCTTGTTGATGCCCATACGTATCGTTATATAATTTGAAACAATCGATGTCGATCATAATGACAGACATTACTTTCCCTTGTCTCATTGCATCAAGCCACTCTCTAGCAATGGTCTCATCATAATATCTACGATTAGGAATTCCTGTTAATCCATCTAAATTCGACGTCTTTTTTAGCATCTCATTTGCTTTTATCAACTGTAACTCCAATTCTTTCTGCGCAGTTACATCATGAATGATTCCAAGCATAGCTGGCTTTTCTTCATATTCAATCATCTTAGCCCTAACATGAGCGACCACTACGCCACCGTCTTGTTTCATAAAACGCAACTCACTAAACTCAGGAAATTCTGGACTGTTGTAAAATCCTAAAGTCATATTATAAGCAACTGTATATTTATCTTCAGGATGAATAATGTCAAACACCGATTTACCAATCATGTCTTCTTTGTTTGATATTCCTAAAAAAGATACAACCTTATCGTTAATATATTCAATTTTCGTTTTGCTATGGACAAAAATGACTTCTGGAGAAAGATCAATTAAACTTCGATATCGTTGCTCACTTTGAAATAATTTCTGTTCTGCTTTCTTTTGACTAGTAATATCATAAGCCATCCCAATGACTCCGGATATCTTTCCATCAATGATTAACGGGTTCACATTTACATTTAAGAATACTTTATTTCCATTTCTATGAATGATTTGCGTTTCATAATTTACCGATTCTCCATTCAGTGCCTTTTCATATTGCTCTATTGTATGTTTTACATAAGGTTTACTAATAATCGGAATAAACGCAGATCCTTCTAAATCCTTGTTGGTATAACCAGTTATCTTTTCGGCTGCATGATTTACACTAATAAAGTGTCCCTGCAAATCAATTGTGTACGTTAAACTTGCATTATTCTCAAAAAGAGATTTGTATTTTTGTTCACTCTCAAGTAGTTTTTCTTCCATTCCTTTTCGATGGGAGATATCTGTTAACGATCCGGACGTACCAATTATTCCACCCTCGTTATCGATAAATAATTTGGCAAGTACCTCAAGCCATATAACGGAACCTTCTTTTGTTAGAAAACGGATTTCATGTCGACAATACTCTTTTTCCTTTTTTAGTAGTGAGAAGAACCATTTCTCGTTCTTGTCTATATCTTCAATGTGTATATACTCTGAGAGATTTTTTCCAAGTGATTCTTTTACACTAAACCCTGTTATTTGTGACCAGGCTTTATTTAAGAAAGTCCAATTTCCCTTTTGATCCGTTGTAAATATGACTTCCTGAGTAGATTCTAGAACCAATTGATTTTGCTTTAATAGCTCCCTGTATTTTTTCTGCCTGTTTATAATTTGAATTTCAAATGCTTTCCTCTCCGTTATATCTCGATAATTCCACAAGTTTCCTAAATATGTACCATTATTACTTTGAATGGGTATGTAGTCTCGCTCTACTACTCTCCCGTCAATTAAAGAAAGCTGTTCTTCTGTTACAATCTCTTTACATTCAAGAAGTTCATCAATTCTTTTTTTGAACATGCCTTTATTTTCGAAAATGTCTTTCGATCGATCTACTAACTTATTACAATCCATATTTATGAGGTTACTAGATTTAGAGATTCCAAACATCTCATGAAATTTCCCATTCACAAACGTAACCTCTCGCTTATCACTTTCAACAATAATTCCAGAATTCAAACTTTCTATAAACGCTTTAAAACGTTGATTTGATTGTTCTAGCTCTCCATTAATTCTAGTTAAGTCAGAATGAAGCTTATTGAAATCTACTATATATTTGCAAACATAAAAAGCGAGTAATCCACCGAAAATAGATAAAATACCGTGAAAAGAGTAAATTTCCAAAAGGGCATTCCTGTTATTTGAAAAAACCATTAAGTTAATGTATAGCACCACATAAATGAAAACAATACTAACTAAATTCATAACAAGTGCCATGCCTACTTGTTTTATTTTCACTTTCACCATTAAAGAACAGGCGATCCCAATAAAAAACATCATTATCATCGCAGATATCGAAGCTATGTTAATGCCAAAAAAGAGTCGACTCACTCCAATCATAACCGCTGACACAATCGCTGCAGGCGCTCCGAAAAACGTTGCAGCAATAACCGTTGCTATATGCCTTAAGTCAACGATTACCGTCGGACTAACCTGAATGCTGAACATCATTAACACTAACCCTAGAATTCCAAAACAGACTCCAGCGCCTATTTTTGTTATAACAGTTATGTTTTCTAGATCAAGCGTTTTTTTATAAAACAAACGCGAAAAAAGCCCTAATAAATAAAGAAAGGAAATTATAATCGTAATGTTTAGTATCAGATCATCAATCATATTGCAATCCCCCTATTCGAGACTGTGCACCCTAAACGTTCAGTTTATAATCAAATGAATAATCCTTCTTAATATATAGGATAAATTTACTAATAACAATAATAGAATTGTATATATTTGTTGAATTTTCACTAAAAATAACGAATACAGTTTCATTCATCCTTACATTCAAACCACAAATAGGACTAATTACCTATTTCTATATAGACATAAGGACAGCTACAAAAACACAACAGGAACAGAGACAAATAATCCCGCCACACATCATGTGCAGCGGGATTTAGATTGCTTCCATTCCTAACTTTCATTCAAGATCATATCGACCTATTCTTATTATTGAATTGTATTATCGCACTGAGCACTGATTATGGATCAGAGTTTCACTGATATGACGAGGCCGTCTCGCCTACCCTACCTTCACAATAATCGCTGCTCCATTATCCCCAGCTGCACAGCCTGTAGCTAACGCATAGCCGCCGCCTTTTTCAACGGTTTCTTCGATTGCTTCAATAAGCAAACGTCCTACGGTTGGAGCTTGTGGATGACCAAATACTAACGAACTCCCATAATTATTGACATTCATCGCGTCGATTCCAAGCTCTTTTGCAAGATACAAATCATTGACGATAAATGGATTGTGATTTTTAATGGCTGTTATGTCATGAATGGATAATCCGGCTCGTTCAAGTGCCATTTTAACGGCTGGCACAGGAGCTGCCGGCATCGTTGCTTTCTCAACTCTTGAATACCCATAAGAAATGACTTGGATCGGGATACTGGCATTTGTACTTAGACGCTCCGCATTCTCTTGTGTTGTCACAATAATTCCAGCATTTCCATCAGCAGGGTGTGTCTGAGATCCAAATGACACAATTCCGCCTTCCGTCGTAGGGTTAAGTCTTTTTAATGCTTCTCTTGACGTTTGGCTAACCCCTTCATCTTCTTCAAGAAATTTCGTTTCCCGTTTTGAGATCGCCACTTCAATTGGCATCATATAACGTTTTTGAAAAGCCCGATCATTCTTTAATGATTCAGCATATTGTTCATATCTGCGAAGGGTAAGCTCATCGGCCTCTTCCTTTGTAAACCCATTTTCTTTGGCAATCCTTTCTGCGGTTACAATCATTCCTAGTCCCGTTGACGGATCTTGTGCCATATTATCCATATTCCAATTCTCTGAAAGAACCTCGCCTCCAGGCCCCTTTGGATTTGGCCAAATTGTGTGTGGACCATTTGAACATCGATCGGTTAATAAACAATAGGCTGTGTTTACATTACCTAGCTCCACAGCAGCAGCTGCATTAAATACGGAAGTAGTAGATGTCGCACACGCATGCATCAACGTCTGACCAGGAATATCCGGAGCTCCCATCATGGTGGAAGCCCAAGAGGAACCATAAAAAATGCTTTTCTGACCGATCGTGATTCCAAGGTACAGATAATCTAGCTCTTCATTTGGATTTAATTTCTTTGCCTCAAACCATTTCTTACTGCTTCTCGCTCCTAATTCAATTGAGTTCTCATTTTGTAAGCTACCTTGCCATTTACTAAACGGCGTTGTATAGTAGCCTCCGTATGGAATATACGCTTTATGAAACATGTTCATCTACACTCCCTACAACTACCTTCTCTATAAAAATAGGTCGTTTCCCAGTTGTAGTAGAAATTAAACCTGTTAAGGCATCTTCTGTTTCAAATATGTCAACTAAACTTTCTAATTCAAGCTCAATGCTTTCATCAATTGTAATCTCTGATTCTTTGTTAATAAGTTCGTTCATAGTTTGTAATGCAATTAACCCTTTTTTCGAAAGGATGTTGATTGTCTTCTCAGCAAAACTACTGCTTACTCCTTCTGGATATTGTCCTTTCAACATACGTTGGACATTTTCCTCTGAAAAGCCGTCAATATATTCACTGAACGAAGAAGGGATTTCTCTCTCAACATACTTATCACTCTTGCCGTTTTGAACTAGTTTTTTAATTGTTGTTTCAATGTTCTCCATCTCTACCAATTCCGTGACGATTCCTAACTCTTTTGCTTCATGTGCCGATAATGTTTTTCCTGTAAATGTGTAATACTTTGCAAGTTCTTTTCCAACATGATGATTCATTCGTAGCATTCCACCTAGACCTGGGTAGATTCCTATTCCACTTTCAGGAAAGCCCATTGATCCTTGGCTTGTTGCAACGATCGCTTGACAAGCTAGTGCCATTTCACTTCCACCACCAAGAGAGATTCCGTCAAGTACAGCAACGGTTACTTTATCAGATGTTTCAAAGCGTCTAAGTAGCTCATGGCCTTTCCTAGTAAAAGCAACGTTATTCTCAATTTGATTATTTTTAATACAATCAATAAAGTATTTTATATCTGCTCCCGCGACAAAGGCTTTCCCAGCCCCTTGGATCGATATCCCTTTAACTTGCGGGTTGTTTTCTGCTTTGTTAAAAGCCTTCTCTAGCTGATCCACTACAGCTGGGTTTAATGCATTCAACACCTCAGGACGGTTAATGGTAATATAGGCAATGCTATCTTTAATTTCTAAGTCAATATAACGAAATTCAAACGGCTCTCCTTTTTCCGCTTGTTTCTTTAACACCTCAGGTAAGTGAAAACCTGGTCGTTTCTTATATAATTCTTGAACCATTTTCCAAGATTCTTGAACCCCTACTTTATTCATCAATTCAAACGGTCCTAATTTCCATCTTAATCCTATCTTTGCTCCTCGATCTGTATCTTCAATACTCGCTACTTCTTCATCGACTTGTGCACCAGCTACTCCGAAAATCGTCGCATATAGATGTCGATTGATTTCAGCAAATTTGCTTTCATCTATTTCCCCATTTAGATCCCAGTCTTCCTTCATTTCAACCTGTTTTTTCAACAGTTCGACTGGAGCATAGAACTCACTAATTTGTGACGCGACATACGTAGAAGCATGTAGTGCAATCGGAACCCCTGTCACATTCATTAATTCAAATGGTCCCATTCCAATCTCAAACCCTTGTTTCGCCGCTGCATCAATTGTTGGGATATTCGCAACCCCTTGATCAAATAAATAAATAGCCTCCGTTAAGAACGTTGTAAAATAACGATTAACCGCAAATCCTGGTGAATCTTTCACAACAATACAAGTCTTGTTATGAAGCTTTCCAATTAGAAGGGTTGTTTCAATCGTCTCTTTACTTGTACCATCATGCGGAATAACCTCTACCAATCTATTTTTTGCTGGATGATAGAAATAATGCATTCCAACTACCTTATCGGGGCGACTCGTGTATTTCGCAATTTCGCGAATGAAGATCGTTGACGTATTCGTAGCAAAGATTGTTTTCGAGTCACAAATTTTATCAAGCTTTGCAAAGACCCCTCCCTTAATCTCTAAATCCTCAAAAACGGCCTCTACAACAAGATCAGCATCCTTTAACGCTTCATAGGAAGAAGTACCATGAATCCTCGCCATCGTATCAGACACTTGGTTTTCAGTGAAAATCCCACGCTCGATTCCCTCTTGAAGTGTCCCATAAATAGTTGAGATTCCTCTTTCAACTTGCTCCTTTGTCATATCGACTAATGTCACATCAAGGCCTTCTTGCGCCATCTTTTGTGCAATTCCTGACCCCATATTTCCTGCTCCTACTACTCCAACTTTAAATGTTTTTGTCATGTTTGCTTCTTCCTTTCATTGTTTAATAATCATAATTTTTCATTTTCCGTTTGCTAAACGAACACTAGTTGACTCACCTGTGACATTTATCTCAATTGCACTTGCTCTTTAACCAATTTTTGCATTTCTACCTTTTTGATTTTTCCGGATGGTGTCATAGGAAATTTCTCAACAATTATAATTTTATCTGGTACTTTATAATCAGCTACTTTTCCTTTTATAAATGAAAGAATCTCGTCTTCAGTAGCCACGCAATCTGATTTGAGCTGAATGCAAGCACAAGATATCTCACCAAGAACCGTATCTGGTAACCCAATAATGGCCACATCGTTTACATAAGGAAGAGTATAAAAATACTCTTCGACCTCGCGAGGATAAATATTGTACCCACCTCGAATGATCATTTCCTTCTTACGTCCTACAATCCGAATGTATCCAGCTATATCCATCGTTGCTAAATCACCTGAATAAAACCAACCATGTTCATCCATCACTTCACTTGTCTTTTCAGGCATATTATAGTAGCCTTTCATCAGTCCAAAACTTCTACACGCTAGTTCACCAACAACGCCGATTCCTACATCTTTCCGCTGTTCATCCACAATTTTAATATCTACACCTGGAAGAGCTCTTCCCACCGTTTCAGCTCTTAACTGATCATCATCCTTAAAATTGGTTAACGTTAAAGTGGGAGCTGCCTCTGTCATTCCGTAACCCACAAGAACATTGCATCCCATTTCTTCTCTAATACGCTTGATGATTTCTACAGGGGCAGGAGCTCCTCCCATCTCACCTGTTCGTAATGATGAAAGATCATACTTTTTAAAAGAAGGATGATTTAGTTGCAGAATAAACATCGTTGGAACACCTGGCTGTATCGTCACTTTTTCCTGTTCAATCAGTGCTAATGCGCTCTCTGGCTTAAATCGTTCCATTAAAACCATTCGGCTTACCGACGCAATCGTTCGTAAGACAAACATTAGCCCCATAACATGAAAAATCGGTGTTGGGAGTAAAAAGACATCGTTTGGTGTACACTCCATACATTCCGTCCCTGCAACGGCTGTATGAACCAAGTTGCGATGTGTGAGCATCGCTCCCTTTGGTCTTCCTGTCGTTCCTGATGTGTACAAAATCGCATAAACGTCATTGAGAGGATCAACCTCGACGTTAGGTGCTTCCTGACTTTTCCCTTGTCTTAATAAATGGTCATAACTCTTAATTTCGTTCGCTTCAAATCGAACCGAAACTAAATGCTCTAACGTTGGTACACTCGCTTTTATTTCTTGGTATTGTTCATAGTGATTTATGTGATCAAATTCTTCAGGAAAGAAAACGACTTTTGCACCCGAATTGTTTAAAATATAAATCACTTCATCTTTTTTAAATCGCGTGTTAAAAGGAATGAGTATCGCGCCTAATTTAGCCAATGCAAAATTGATCACGATAAATTCATGCCAATTTGGTAAACTGACTGCTACGCGATCACCTTTACGAATCCCCAGTTGGTACAAACCGGAGGCTATTTCGCCAACTTCTTGATATAATTCTTGATACGTTACTCTTCTATATCTGTCGTATATAGCTTCTTCGTCTTGTTTCATAGATAAAGCCGCTTCAAGCAATTGTGTTAAAGTCATACTATATCGCTCTTTATACATGAGTCGTTACCCTCTCCTCAATGTGAATTTTAATTTCCCCAAGAGTTGTTTAATTAGTCGACTTCTCATTTTGAAATCGCTTACTTTTTATTGTAGGACTTCTATGATGTTCACAATGTAAATAGACAGAACGGAACATTCCACCTCCTATTTCTTTAGCATCCTCTATTACTTTAAAGCTTTCAATAAAACTTTAAGTCTTTTTCGTATAATCTAACTTTAATATTAGATTAGAATAGAAACCACCTACACTACGTACGAAAATACTTTTATTATTCATCATTTTTGAGGAAAGCACAGACAAAAGAAGCCTCACCTTTTCTAAGGGAGACTCCATAGAGCATGAGCACTTATTTCACAGAGATGTTGTTAAAAGTTCTACCTTAAAGAACGAAGCTAGCACAGGGGAACGTCATTACCCCTTTTTTCTTATTTTTTATAACTCAATAGCTCCTCCACTAGTTCGCTTAAAACCTCGTAATTTCCCTAACTCTTCGACCAGTCTCAATGCTGCTTTATCTTTCGCTTTCGCCTCAATCATAATATCTGCTGATTTCCCGTAAGCTTTTAACGCTTTAATAAAATCTATAGCAAACTCTATATCAACATAATCCGCATGAGCTCGTATTAATTTTTCTGATTTCGGAGAGGATAAGTGAAATTTAGGAGGCTTTCCAGTTCCTTCCCAAGTAGCAAAAATTCGAGGTAGCAATTCCACTACTCGTTCATTTCCTGGATTTGCCCAGTGGTGATGATAATCAAAAACAAAAGGAAGACCGTGCTCCTCACAAACTCGAAGCGTTTCTTCTGCTGTGTACGTTTTATCGTCATTCTCAAGTGTTGTTTGTTTACGAATATTCTCATCAAGTTTCACAAAATTATTATTGAATCTCGCTATCGCCTCTTCCTTATTGCCATACGCGCCCCCTACATGAATATTCATTGATGCATCCTTATGTAACCCCATTGCTTCAAACATGTTATAATGATAAGTCATATCAATAATTGCGTTAGCTGTTATATGTTCTTGTGGACTTGTAAACAAGGTGTATTGGTTCGGGTGAAAGCTGACCCGCAAATGATGTTTCTGAACTAATGATCCAATCTCTTTGAATAAATGGTTAAAAGGTGTGACATAATCCCAGTTAACCTCTGGGTGTGTGGCAAGCGGCACAAGCGATGAAGACATACGATAAACATCAATACCATGAGCTATATTATAATGAAGAGTGCGAAGCGTGTTTTTTAAATTTTGCTCGGTAAGATGGTATAACTTTTCCTTCCTACTTTTTTTATCTTGTTTCTTCCAATTCGTAAACGTTAACGTCCTAGAAGGGGAAGCTTCCCATAATGAAAGTGCCGTTGAGACATAGCCAAATCTGAGTATCATCGTGTCACTCCAACCTATGATAGATGAATGTAGTGTATGTGATTTACGGGGACTTCATACAGAATCAGTTAACATACTTGCATTTATAACTAGCGTGAAAATCCGAGGTTGAGTGTACTGAAAAGTTCAACTTTACTTTTTCAGTTTATTCTATATGTGCGGCCACATACAAATAATCAGGCATCGAGAAAGGTTGTTTTACCTTTTTCAATGCCTTGGGTTCCCTTACTTCTAACAGAGCTTGGTCTTTATAGACGTTGCTGCTTAAACAAAATTCAGTAATCTCAACCTTCTATTGGTTTTTATACCCATTTTTTCTTGCTTCCATTTCGTCAGCTATTTCAGCATCAAACGCCTTAATGCTTTCCGCACGTCTATGGTTTTTCTCTTTAATTGCTTTTCGTTGCTCCTCTTGTAAATCCGATTGCAACGTCTCTTCAGCCGCCTCAATATTATGTTGGGTATTATCCTTCATTTGTTGCAAGCGCTCTACATTATTCTTTCGATTATCTGGCTTTGCCATGTTCATACTCCTTTTTTCACATAAGATAGTCGCTTTACTAGCGCCAACTTAGTATGACTAAGACGGAAAATGATAATTCAGATAACAATCAGGAAATTTTATTTTCCACATTGCTTAAGTAGCTATTTATAGCAATCCCCTAAAAAGAAGGAGAGAACAACCTCTTTTCAAGGACTTCCTCTACGGTCTTTTGCTGTATAAAATTAGTGTTATACGTTATTTTTTTAAAACAACAAGGAGAAATAAGAACCTTGTAGAAAATGTAGACAACTAACTTTTTTAAAACTAGGAATTTTGTTATCTTTTTTGAAAACGCTTTCTTTTGTTAGGAAGGTTATGATGAAACCCAACCCACATAAATTAGGAGGGTAAAAATGTTAAAGCAATCGACAATACATGAGTATATATCAAACCTTGATAAAGCCTTATCTCAAGAGGAAAAGTTACATTTATGTACGAAAGGTTTACTCGAATTATTTCCTATCCAAGAAGCTCATTTATTTCGATATGCACCACTTGGAAACATCGTTGAAGGAATTATCAAAATTAATACATCAGGGTTATACTATATTGGACATGTAAGAGATGACCTCCGAAATTTACCTCCTATTAATACCTCCTTACGAAAAAGGAGAGCCATGTATATTTCTAATGAAGAGTTTTTCGAGAAGTACGGTAGTAAATATACGAACCCTAACGAAAGGAATGATCACTTCATCATCCCAATTTGCTTTAGTTCAAATCCAGTCGGTTACTTTATTGGACGTGAATTGAACACTGATTTCACCAGCGACGAGAACTTTTTAACAATTCTTACTCTATATGGGAAATTAGTTGGAGAAATCATTGAAACAAACAAGGAAGGACAATCAATTGGCAAATTAAGCAAACGAGAAAGTGAAGTTATGCAACGTATTTCATGGGGAGAAAGCATAAAAGAGATGGCTAACTCTATGGAAATCAGTGAATATACAGTAAAGGATTATATAAAATCTGCTATCAAAAAACTAGAAGTAAATAACCGCGTCGAGGCAGTAGCTGAATTACTTCGGAAAGGTTTTATTTCTTAAATCTTCGTTAATTAAATGATTATATTTAAAACCTGTAATTCACATATTGTGGACTACAGGCTCTTTTTCCATATTGTTAACCAGAGTTTCGTGTGGAAGATTTAGCTGATGCAAGCTCTGAAACAGGTGTAAAGGAATGGATTCTAAGTTTTCTTTCTGTTAGACGCCATTTTCCAGTACTATTACTAAATGTATCATAATAAGTACCTGCAATAACTAAAGGGATACCTTCTTTATTTGTCGCAGTTGCATCAAGATCGGAAATCGCTGTTGCTACACCATTTTTTATATCAGGATTAATCACTATATTTACGGTATAATGATGTGTTTTTGGAACATCTCTCCAACTAATCTTCAGCCTTTCTAAAATCTCCTGTTTATTGCGACAGCACCCTTCTGGATCTCCCAAATCCCAAAGGGCATTTTCTTCCCAAACATCCATAAATAATTCTACATCCCGTTTATCGATTCCATGATTATAGTTTGCTATCACCTCTGTAATTTGGTGACGAGCTTCTAATTCACTGACTCTATCCTCCAATGTTTTCGTCATGAAATACCTCCTTTTTTTAAAAACAGCCTGTCACTTGTTGTGTAAGTGACAGGGCATTTATGATTTAAAACCTTCCAACCCATCCTAACTCTATAATCCACTTCTCTCTTTAAAGCGCTTTCATTTATTCATTGATAATTTCAAGCTTTTTTTAATGTGTGTTGTATGGAGAATCCTTCATACCCGTTGGATGCAACTTCGCTACATTTTTCACGATACGGTCCCACCCCACCAAGATATATGAGGAATCTTCGTGGCTTACCAGGTACATTCGCACCCGTATACCATGAATCCGTTTTCGTAAAAAGAGTGGCTTCGGCGACTTCACGACAATGCTTGCTCCATTCCTCTTCAGCAACCTCTTTCGCCTCAAGAATGTCAATGTCATTTTCTCTGAGGTATTCGATACAATCAGTTATCCACTCCACATGCTGTTCAATAGATGTAGGTACATTACTCAACACAGAAGGACTTTCAGGACCTGTTATCATAAACATATTAGGAAAACCCGAAGTTGCAATTCCAAGATATGTTTTGGTTTGCTCACCATTTTCCCATTTTTCCTTAAGTGTCAGCCCATCTTTACCACGAATATCAATCTTGAATAGCGATCCTGTCATCGCATCATAACCGGTTGCAAAAATAATAATGTCTAACTCATACTCCCCATCAGTTGTTCGAATCCCTTTTGGTGTAATCTCCACAATTGGATTTGCCTTTACATCGACCAAACTAACATTTTCGCGGTTATAGGTTTCATAATAATTCGTATCCTGAATCGGGCGCTTTGTACCATAAAAGTAGGTTGGTGATAATTTCTCTGCCACAGTTGGATCGTCAACAATTTCTTTGATTTTGTTACGGATAAAAACGGACAGCGTTTCATTAGCTTCTTCGTTAGCTGTTAAATCTTGGTACGTTTCAAGGAAGAAACTACTCACTCCACCTTTTTGCCAAGCTGCCTCGTATAACTTCTCGCGTTCTTCTGGACTATCATCTAGTGCTGAAGGTCTAGCTTCCACATCATTTGGGAATCCCCCAAAAGAATATCTCCTTTTACGTTTAAATTCATTGAAGTTGTTTTTCACTTGTTTTAAATATTCCGGGTCATATGCATGGTTCCTTGACGGTACACTATATTGTGCAGTTCGTTGGAAAACAGTAAGATGGTCTACCTCTGGGGCAATGGCTGGAATAACTTGAATACCGGTTGAACCCGTACCTATTACCCCAACTCGTTTTCCCTTAAGATTCACTTGTTCCTTTGGCCAATTTCCAGTGTGGTACCACTTCCCTTCAAAGCTATCTAGACCTTTAAACTTAGGGATATTCGCAGCAGAGAGGCACCCTACTCCTGAAATAAAATACTTTGCACTTAATGTACTTCCTTCATCAGTTTGAATGTTCCACCTATTTTCGCCCTCGTTAAAATGAGCCGAAGTAATTCGTGTATTGAGCTGAATATCGCGGCGCAAATCGAATTTATCTGCCACATAGTTAAGGTACTCTAAGATTTCCGATTGCTTCGAGAATTTCTCAGACCAATTCCATTCCTTGAAGAGTTCCTCAGAGAAAGTAAAGTTATAATCAATACTTTCATTGTCACAACGGGCCCCGGGATAACGATTTTTATGCCATACTCCCCCTACACCATCAGCTGCTTCAAAGACTCTTGTACTGAAACCAGCTTCCCGTAAGCGATGTAGCATGTATAACCCTGAAAATCCTGCTCCTACGACAACTGCATCTAATGTAATGACCTCATTATTTTGTTTTGTCATATCTGTACATTCCTCCCATATTAAATAATAAAAAAGTCCCGATTTGTTTACTTTTATAGAGCAGCTGTTTGACACAATAATTCAATTACGTGCTTTAGTAAAAATTACGTTTATTTAACGTTATTAACCTTTTGATCAGCTGCAGTCAAAAACTGAGCAATGCTTGAAACCGTGCCTTTAATCCGATCTGGGAAGACAGCCATATTGGTAAAATAGCCATGAACTAATCCCTTTTCACAAATAGTCTCAACGTTAACACTCGCATTTTTTAATCGCTTTGCATACGCTAAGCCTTCATCCCTTAGGACATCACACTCTGCTGTGATGACTAACGCTTGTGGGAGATTGCTTAAATCCTCGGCTACCAAAGGTGCTACATATTTGTCTTTTTGATCTGATTCGTCTCTGATATAATGGTCGCCAAACCAAATCATGAGATCTTTATCTAATCCAAACCCTTGTTGAAATTCTTCATAAGACGCTGTATTATAAGCCAAGTCTGTCACTGGATAGATAAGCACTTGTGCTGAAATTTGTGGTCCGTTTTGATCACGAGCTACCATAGCGGCAACCGTTGCAAGATTCCCACCCGCACTATCTCCACCTACCACCAGTTTGGAAGCGTTTCCATTTAAATGCGTAGCATTTTCTTGTACCCACTCTAAAGCCGCATAGGAATCTTGTAGTGGAATTGGAAACTTAAATTCAGGTGAAAGTCGATAGTCAACCGAAACAACAATCGAACCTGTTCGATTGGCGATCAATCTACAGCTTGCGTCAGATGTTTCAATATCTCCTAAAACCCATCCACCACCATGATAATAAACAAAAAGTGGAAACGGGCCTTCACCTTCTGGCGTATAAATTCTAACTTTAATTTCCTCATTGTTATCGACAGGAATGAAACGATCCTCAATCTTTGCTAGTGGTGCCAATTCCACCTCAACAGGAGGAGCTTGGGCAAACATTTCTCTTACAGATATTGGATCCATTGATTGAATTGCAGGCATTTGATTAAATAGTTCTAAATACGCTTTCGCTTCTGGCGATAAATTAGGCAATGAGATCATCCTTTCTTTTTCATATGAGATGTTTTTCTACATTTAGAATAACATTATCTGAATTTTTTTAAAATTCCCGCATTAGTGTAGGTTCTCCCCCCTTAAAGAGGATTTTAAAGAAATTGGGAATTAGATTTAATAACAAATTTTGTTGTATCTTTTTATACTAACTCATGTTTAAAAAGTGCTGGCACTCTAAAAATTTTAAAGAATTGCACCACGCTACCCATTCCCTCTGTTTTACTTTTGCTTGCTCTACTAAACCATGAAAAGCTGTCATTCCCTCAATACTAGCGCTTTCATAAACATTCCTCCTCCATATTTCCTTTTTGAAATAAGAATCTATAAATAAAAGGAAAAACCTAGATCGGTGTAAATTGTGGAATCGTCATTGATTCGGACCAAGTTTCAAATACTACTTTTACCTTCATCCCTATTTCAATCGCTTTTAAGTCACAATCTATGATGTTACTCATCATTGTTGGTCCTTCCTCTAATTTAATTAAGGCAACAACATAAGGAGCTTCGGACTGATAGGCCTTGGATATTGCGCGGTGAACAATCGTATAACTCACCACAGTCCCCTCTCCAATTGCCCTTACCCATTCTACTTTTTTACTTGTACATTTCGTACACATAAGCCGTGGATAGAACTGGACATGGCTACAATCCGTACATTGTTGAATGAGCAGTTCATGATTTCTACAAGCCTCCCAATAAGGCTTCGTCTCCAGAGTTGGGTTCGGGATGTATTTTCCTAAAGAGTCTGTCATTTACTCAACCTCCCGACCGAGAATAAGTGTCGTATGGCTTGACATAATCCCACCCTGCCCATGAACAAGTGCTACCTCAGCTTTCGGTACTTGACGTGCACCAGCTTGATGACGAAGCTGGGTGACTGCTTCGGTTAGTGCGAACATAGATCCTGGGTTTCCTGGATGACAATGGGATAGTAATCCACCATGTGTGTTTACTGGAAGAGTGCCACCAAGTTCAATCGCACCGCTTTCTACAAATGCCCCGCCTTCTCCCTTTTCACAAAAACCAAGGTCTTCAAGCTCAATTAATACGGTTGGAGTGAAGCAATCGTAAAGTTGCGCAAAATCAATATTCTTTGGACTAAGCCCTGCCATTTTGAAAGCACGTTGACCCGATTCAACGGCGGCTGACGTTGTGAGGCTACGAGCCTGACTTAAATGCTCGTGACTATGCCCCTCTCCTACTCCCAGTAGGTAAACCGGATGATTAGGAAAGTCAGCAGCCCGTTCTGCTGACGTTACAATCACGGCAGATCCTCCATCGGATATGAGCGAGCAATCCAATAGATGTAAGGGATCTGCTATTTTTTTTGAATGTATAACATCTTCGACTGTGATGAGCTCTCTCATTTGAGCTTCGGGGTTTAAATTGGCATGCTTACGGGCGGCGACAGAAACCCGTGCAAATTGTTCAGAGGTTGTTCCGTATTGTTCCATATGGGCCTGTGCAATCAGTGCATAATAAGCTGGAACGGTTGGACCATAAGGGAGCTCAAACTGGTTATGTCCAGTTGATGCTTGTGCAGCCATTGCCTGCTCCTTAGTCAATCCACTCCTTAGGCTGTCTGCCATGGAAATTAAAACAGTATCACAAACACCCGTTACAATTGCGGAAGCAGCATGGTGAAGAACGGAAAAGGTTGTTCCTCCACCTGTACTAACACTCATGCAATATTTCGGAAATATTTGCAAATATTCAGCAATTGCTTCTGCGTGATAAAGGATGGGTTCGGCCATGGAATTACACGTAATAAGTCCATCCACCTCATCCTTGCTAATTCCAGCATCCTCTATTGCTTTTAATGCCGCATCGATACATAATTGCGTTGCAGACAGAAGTGGAATCACTCCTACTTGAGTGTCAGCTGCTCCAACGATTGCTACCTTTCCTTTTAATGAAATCATGATGAATCTCCTTTTCTATCAACCATAGAGTATAATTATTGTTTTACTTGGTAGCCTACCTGTTCACGATCCCACGTATCTGACGTAATTCCCTCCGAACGCAATTTGTATTTTTCAACTCGTTGAGATGTGTTTCTTGGCAATTCTTTCACATAGCGGATATAACGTGGAACCGCAAAGTGAGCTAGTCGTGATTGGCAGAAATGTAATAGTTCTTCAGGAAGTTGCTTTTCTCCATCTTTCAGGATAACAACAGCTAGTACTTCCTCCTCAGATAGCTCAGACGGTACACCAATAATGGCTGATTCTAATACTTGTGGATGCTCGTTAATAACGCGTTCAACTTCATAAGATGAAATGTTTTCCCCACGTCTACGAACCACATCTTTTTTTCGATCGATAAAATAAAGATAGCCATCCTCATCTAAACGACCTGTATCCCCGGTATGAAACCATAGGTTTTGCCATGCCTTAACGGTGGCATCTGAATTTCCATAGTAATTGGAGAACATGATTCCGGTTTTTTTTGGTCGAACCACGATTTCACCACTTTTCCCTACTGGGCACGGTTGATCAAATTCATCATGAATCTCTACCTCATAAATTGGCGTTATCCTTCCACAAGCCCCTTTTCGAAACTGACTTGCACGATTGGCTGCAACCGTGCCTAGTTCAGTGGATCCATATACTTCAGAGATTTGGACTTGAAATCGTTCTTGAAAATCCTCATAAATTTCCAAAGGGGTCGGTGCTCCATATGCTTTTCGAACCAAATGATCAGCATCATCTATTCGTTTCTTTTGCTTCATTAAAATTGTAAGCATCGACCCCATAAAGTTGAAGGCTGTAATGTTCTCCTTCCGGCAAATATCCCAAAACCTTGAAGCGGAAAAACGATTATGCATGACTACGTCACAACCAACAAGGAGTGCTACCAGAATAGTTGTGTAACGCGCATTCACATGGAATAATGGAAAAACAGTAAATAAACGATCTTTTGGTTGATATTCCATGAGTTCACAGGCCGTATGAGCCAAACTAAAATTAGAGCTATGTGTAAGGACTACACCTTTTGATGGACCAGTCGTACCTGATGTAAAGAGGATAAGGGATGGATCACTTGCTTGAATGTGAATGTCTACACTTCTATCACTTGCTTCAGAGATCAACTGTTCAAAAGTATACCAACTAAATTGATCTGATTTTTCCTCAGGTTTATCCCCAACCACAATCACCTGTTTAAGAAAAGTCAGTTGTTTAGAAATATCGTCAATACGATCAACCCATTGTGACGAAATAACAATTGCCTGACATTCTGCTTTGTTTAGAATATAGGCAAGCTGGTCACCTCGAAATCCTGTATTAATTGGCACTTCCATAACTCCAAGGCGCGCAAGTCCCAACCATGTAATCAAAAACTCTGAGCTGTTAGGCAGCATGACCGCACACGTGTCTCCTCTTTTTAGCCCGAGAGATAAAGCAAGATTGGCTATTCGATTTCCTTTTCGATGAAATTCACCATAAGTGAGATCTTCGCCATTCCCAAATCGTATAAAGCGGTCATTTGGTCTCAATCGTGCCCGATGTTCTACAATTGCTCCAAATGTCTCTATTCCGTTGTACATTGTTTCCCCTCCCTTTCTCATTTCATTCAGTATAACTAGCGGCTCACTTTAAAACCGGCAAATTCACGATCCCAAGTATCAACCGTAATCCCTTCTTTTCTGAGCTTATACTTTTCAACTCTTTGAGAAGGGGTTCTTGGTAGCTCCTTAACAAAACGAACATATCGAGGTATTGCAAAATGCGCCATACGTGACTGGCAATACTCAAGTAATTCTTCAGGTGATAGATCGTTATCATCTTTTACATGAACGACAGCCAGTACTTCTTCCTCCGATAGATCAGATGGTACACCGATGACTGCTGCTTCTAGAATAAAAGGATGTTTATTAATAACACTTTCTATTTCATAGGATGAGATATTTTCCCCCCTCCTTCGAACGACATCCTTTTTTCGATCAACAAAATAGAAATATCCGTCATCATCCATATAGCCACTATCCCCTGTGTGAAACCATAAATTCCCCCAGGATTTAACGGTTTCTTCAGGCATCCCGTAATAGCCAGAGAACATAATCCACGGCTCTCTTGGTCGAACGACAATTTCACCTGCTACTCCTGGTGGACAAGGATGATC
This sequence comes from Alkalihalobacillus sp. MEB130, assembly GCF_032335535.1. Classification (NCBI taxonomy): domain Bacteria; kingdom Bacillati; phylum Bacillota; class Bacilli; order Caryophanales; family Bacillaceae; genus Alkalihalobacillus; species Alkalihalobacillus sp. MEB130. The sequence goes on along the minus strand of NZ_JAOANA010000006.1, from coordinate 163,818 downwards.
ATGTTCATCATGGATTTCAACCTCATAAATCGGAACAGCTTTCCCACAAGAACCTATACGAAAAGATTCAGCACGATTAATAGTTGCCAAACCAACTTCTGTTGAGCCATAAGCTTCAGTAATTTTCACATTAAATCTCTTTTGAAAATCCTCAAATATTTCAATTGGAGCAGGAGCACCTTGGATCATTCTTACTGGATTATCTGCGTCATTGGCTCTTTTTGGCTGTTTCATTAAGATCGTAAGAAGTGATCCCATATAATTAAAACAAGTGATTCCTTCCCTCCGGCAAATATCCCAAAACTTCGAAGCGGAAAAACGATCATGCATAACAACATCACAATTAGCAATCAACGCAACTAAAATGGTTGTATAACGGGCATTGACATGATACAACGGAAAAACGGTAAATAGTCGATCCGAAGGTCCATAATTCATAAGATCACAAGCTGTTTGAGCTAAATTAAAATTGGCACGATGGGTAAGAATGGCTCCTTTGGATGGACCCGTTGTTCCAGAGGTAAAAAGAATTAAAGAGGGATCATTTGTTTTGATTTCGACATTTATATCAGAGTCTTGGGCTTGTGAGAAGAGTTCTTCATAGGAATACCAATTAAATGAATCATTTTCCCGCTGTTCATGATCTCCAACTACGATAATGTGAGAAAGGTGTGTGAGTTCATCTGCTATTTCTTTAATTCTATCAATCCATATGGAAGAAATAACAAGTGCCTGACATTTCGCTTTATTAAGGATATAGGCAAGCAAATCACCCTTATACGCAATATTAATTGGAACCTCAATAACTCCTAGTCTTGCAAGACCTAACCAAGTGACCAAGAATTCCGGACTATTAGGCAGCATCACCGCACATGTGTCACTTTTTTTTAGTCCGATAGAAGAAATAATATTAGCAATTTTATTGCCACCGAGGTGATACTCATTATACGTTAACCCAGAGCTTTCAAATTTTATAAACTGCGCATCAGGATTCAACTTAGCACGGTGTTTGACCACTTCTCCAAATGTTTCAACTCCTCTATACATGTACTCCTACTCCTCCTATGAATATAGATATTTGTATCACCCCGGGTAATTCTACCCGAGGTAACTATGGCTTTTATTCTATTAATCTAAGTTAATCCAAATATTTTTAATTTCTGTATACATATCGATAGATGCAGCACCGTTTTCCCTACCTAATCCGCTTTGTTTGTAGCCTCCAAAAGGCGAGCCAGGTTCTGTGATATTGTACGTATTCACCCAAACATTTCCTGTTCTTAATGCATGCGCTACTTTATGAGCCTTCCGAATATCCGTTGTACAAATTCCCCCACCTAAACCATAGACCGTGTTATTTGCTTGTTTAATCACTTCATCGATATCATCAAAAGGCATGGCGGAAACGACTGGACCAAAGATTTCCTCTTTTACAATCGTCATGTCATGATGAACATTTGCCATGACTGTTGGCTTGACGAAATGGCCATTTGCTAAATCAGCTTCTGTTGCGTTACCGCCAATTAGCATTTCTGCTCCTTCTCTCTGTCCGATATCCAAATAATTCAGTACCCTTTCTTTCTGTTTCGATGAAATCAGTGGACCTATCACTGTTTCCTTATCAAACCCATTTCCTACTCGGTAATTCTTTGAGTATTCTGCTAAATCAGCTAAAAACCTATCATAAATGCCTTTCTCAACAAATAATCGTGAGCCCGCGAAACATACTTGACCAGAGTTAAAAAAGATAGAGTTCGCAGCGTTAGCAAGCGCTGTTTCATAATCAGCATCATCAAAGATAATATGTGCGGATTTCCCCCCTAGCTCTAGTGTCACCTTTTTTATATTCACTGCACTATTCTGAATGATTTCTTTCCCTACAGCTGTTGAACCAGTAAAGGCAATTTTGTCGACATCGGTATGAGATGAGAGAGCTGCTCCTACCGTGTGACCATAACCAGTTACAATGTTCACTACTCCATCTGGGAATCCTGCCTTTTGGACTAATTCAGCGAATCGAAGCAAGCTTATTGGAGTTTCCTCAGAAGGTTTGACAATCACTGTATTTCCAACTGCTAAAGGGGCTGAAATTTTCATAATTGCATTCATTAAGGGGGCATTCCACGGAACAATGCCTGCACAAACACCAATCGGCTCACGAATCGTATAGTTAAATATATTTCCAGGTGTGGAAGAAGGAATTGTTTCTCCTGTTATTTTTGTTGTCCACCCAGCATAGTACCGAAAATTATCTGCTGCCGCTGCTGCAAATCCAGTTGTTAAGGAAACGGGTTGCCCATAATCTAAAGTATCTAAATGTGCTAGTTCCTCGGCATTTTCTTCAATTAGGTCTGCTAATTTAAGGATAAGCTTAGCTCTTTCATTTGGTTTCATTTTAGGCCATGGACCTTCCTCAAATGCCTTGCGCGCAGCAGCGACCGCAAGATCAACGTCCTCTTTATCACCTTCAGCAGCCGTCGTAATTAACTCACCAGTTGCTGGATTTCTAATTTCCGTTCTTTTACCCGATATCGCATCTATCCATCTACCACCTATAAACATTTGTAAAGGTTTAGAAGTAAACTCAAGTGCCTTTGAATTTAATGCAATTAACGTTGACATGCCGATTTCCCCCTTTTCAATTAAAGCAATTATTATTAGAAACCTTGTTGTATGTCCATTATAATCTCTATTGCAAACGCTACCAATAATCAAAATATTAAAAACTGTACAAAACTTAACACTTTCGAATATATTGTATAATAGAGACTATTTTTTGAAAGAGGGGATGCTGATATGAATCCTACGACGAATAAGAAAGTCGTACGGTCGAAAAAATTATTTAAAAAGACCCTTTTATCTTTACTTAAAGAAAAGCACTTTGAAGAAATTTCAATAACGGAAATTGTTAAAGAGGCTGACTTTAATCGAGGTACGTTTTATTTTCATTACGAACAAAAAGAAGATTTATTAGAAGAAATGATAGATGATGTGTTTACCGAGTTACGTAAAGCATTTAGACATTGTTATGTTAGCTCTGACGAGGAAGTAAATATAATAGAACTTTCTACTATTGGACTTTTTGATCACTTTATTAAAAACAAAGAGTTTTACCAAACCATGCTAGGCCCTAATATTACTTTTAACTTCCAGAATCAATTGATCGAGATAATGAAAAAACATTTCAGAGAAGAAATTGACTTTTCACCAAATGATAAAGATCCAGATATCAATATTGAGCTTTTTTATACATATCGTGTCAGCGGTATGATCGGCCTCATACTTGAATGGATTCATAATGACTTCAATCACCCAAAGGATTATATGGCTGAACAGATTGTTAAGATCGCTACTTTTTATACACAGAAGGTTTCTATAAAAAAATAGAAGGGGACTTTATGACCCCTTCCCTTTCTAGTTAATGTAGTTATTAAATTAAAGCAAAATACTAATTTTATTTACTCACGCTTTTAGGACAAACCTTTATGGTTTGTATTCTATTCTACTTGTAATAAAAGTAAGCTATTACTTGAAGTTGGATTTTCTAATTGAACTAGTTTTACATATGTTAGAAGATTTATATATATCTCAAACTTTCTTGCTCTCCAAAAACAAACTTCTCAATCGCTCCCAAAAACTTACTTCTCCTTCTTCCTCAACGAAAGTTGTTTCTTCCTCTTCATCTAACTCAATCGGTTCTGTTTTGAGAATAAATTGGACTGACTCAACGTTCATATTTTTGGGTGACACAAACGAAACCGGCTCAAAATCAGACTTATCGAATTGTTCCCTCATTGCATCTATCTCTTCTTGCATTTGTTCCGGTAAATCAGATGTTTCTCTAGCTAATTCTGCGGTACCATCACGAAGCTCTCCGACACCACTACTAAGCTCGGACGTTCCTTTTGCCACTTCACCAAATCCTGACGCAATTTCACTGTACGAGTTGGCCAACTGAGCAACACCATCTGTATACGAAACAAGTCCTGCATGAAACTGACCATAATTTTTTGCTAGTAAGCCAATCCCTTCTTCTAATTCACTTAATGCGTCCAATCCTTCCATGCTTTCAAAAGCTCCGGAAAGCTCACTTGCCAACGTGCGTAATTGATTGCTCATTTCATGAACCGCCCCGTTTGTCCCTTCTAATGCTGGGCCCACCGCAACAAAAGCTTCTTTCACATTATCATACGTTCCTTTTGCTGTTTGTGCAGCAACAAGCACGTCGACTAAATGTTCAATCGTTTCTGGATTCGCTCCGCTTTCATACAACTGCTGAATATCTTCTTCTGACACACCAGAAGCCGGAATACCGTTCATTGCCTCATTTAATGCAGAAAAGGCGATTGGGTAATTTTCATTTAGTTGAGTTAAACCATTTGCAACTTCTTTCAGACCATCTGCCATAAGCGATAAGCCTTCTGGCAATTGAGCTAATCCACTCAAATCCATCTTATTTGATGAGCCGCTAAGTCCTTTATATAACATAGCAAGTGATTCATCAATTGTCCGTGAAGCGCTGATGATTTCAGCGGAAGCATCCTTTATTTCAATCATTCCATCACCATATTGGCGCGAACCACGATTTAAGCTTTGAACACCATCATTCAATTCAGACACACCTGTGTTTAAATCAGAAACACCATTATTAATTTCTTGAATAGCGTCGCTTAACGTCCGCATTTCACTTGTCATTTCTTCTGTTTCTAGATTATCAAGCGCCATTGATAGCGGAATAGCCGCAATATCGATCCCTTCCATTTCAAAGTTAGTCACGTCGGCAAGAAAACTAACATCGCCTTCACTATCTGGCATCACCGTATACGTCAATTGCCTCTTTTTGCCGACATTTGCAATATTTGCATCTGGTGCTTGGATATTGCTCATCTTCTCGGTATCAAGAGTGAGAGAGATTTGTAGTGTGTAATTCTCAAAAAAACTAGGATCTACTTGTTCATTATTTGATGTTTTGATTGTTAACAGAAGACGTCCCTCTTTTCCTGCTAACTCATCTGGAAATACTTCTTCCCCATCAAGCATGTAGGAAATGTTGATATTCCATGGCAGTTCATGATTCTCCATATTTCCTTGATAGTAAAACCAACCTGGTGAGGCTTCAAGCTGTACCTCATCTTCATCTTGCTCTAGTACTGACAAGTCCGTTAAATTCCGAACGGCCGTATAGTCTCCATAATCGATAATGAAACCTTGTTCGGCTACGTCCAACATATTCACAACATATAGTTCGTTCAACGTACCTGTTGCACTTAAGCTCCCGTACACAACCTCATCTTTGGAACCTACAACCCCATTCACATTGGCATTCGCTACTTGAAAAGGAAACACGAGCAGCATCGCTAAACAAACAAACGTCATTCTCTTCATCATGTATCCTCCCTAAAAAAGTTTGCTTTTATTGTTGTTTTCCCAATTACTTTATCGAACACTAGAAGTACTGCTGGCAAGAAAAAGAGAACCATAATAAAGGCTAGTAACGCCCCTCTGCCAAGAAGTAATCCAATTGATGCGACAATTGGGTTGCTAGATGTAATCCATAAAATAAAGCCTACACACGATAAAATGGCTGCCGAGATTGAAATTGAGAATGTCTTTTCATTCAACGTTTTGATAATGGATTCCTTGGCAGACATTTCTTTGCGATTCTCAAGATAATTTTCAGTAAAGAGGATCGCGTAATCGACCGTCGCTGCTAGCTGAACAGTACTAACGACTAAATAACCGACAAAAACTAATGGTGTATCTGTAAAATACGGGACAGCAAGGTTAATCCATACCGCTGCTTGAATCGTCAATAACAAGACGACTGGAAGAGAGATCGATTTAAATGTAAAAAGTAAAACCGTCCCAATGGCAACAATGGTTAAAATGTTGACCACGGTATTATCTCTTGTAATCGTCGTTTTCATATCGTACAAGGCGACACTCTCTCCAAGAGCTAGTGCTTCATCACCATAATAAGATGCTGCAATTTCGCGGACCGATTCCACGACACCGAAGGCAGCCTCTCCTTCATTTTCTGTTTCGGTGTAAAGAATGATCTGACTGTAATTCTCCGAGTGAAACTGTTCCGTAATCGATGGATCCAGATACTCCGGCGGGATCGCTGGACTAACGGCTTGATTATAGGAGATCACATTAGTAACATGCTGGACTCCTTCTAAATCTTGTTCCATCCTCACTTCTCTAGCAACATCCCCTTTTGGGACTAATAAAACAATTGGAGTTGTCTGACCGAATACCTCATCAACTGCGATGATATCAGCTCCAAGACGAGTGGACTCAGGCTGTTCGCCGTTCCCATAAATAAAGGATGTTTCTTGTTGTGCTAAGAAACCTGGTACAAGAACCAAAAATACAACAACCAAGCTCACAAATCTCACCTTCATCACTCCCTTGCCAATGGAAAGGGTCGTTGGTACAAAAGGCTTGTGCTGCGTTTTATCGATCCATTTATAAAACAACACCGTTAATGCAGGTAAAAATACCATGACACTAATAAAACTTAACAAAATCCCTTTTACAAGGTTTACTCCTAAATCAGCTCCAATTTCAAACTGCATAAACGTCAGTGCCAGGAAACCAAAGAAAGTAGTAGCCGCACTAGCTGCAATTGCCGGAAACGATTTTTTTATGGCAAGCTGCATTGCCTCTTCAGGATTCGCCGTCTTCTTCCGATAATCTGAAAAACTATGAAGCAGGAAAACAGCATAATCTAACGAAACCGCTAATTGTAAAATCGGACTGACCGATTGTGTCACAAAAGAAATTTCGCCAATGAAAATATTTGTTCCTAAATTAATCAGAACAGATACTCCGATAGCGGTAAGGAAAAATAGCGGTTCAATCCATGAAGTCGTGGAGATAACGAGAATGATAATAATAAGTGGCACTAATAACAGAGCCGCATACATCGCTTCATTAGCTGCCATACTTTGAGCAACTGCTGTATCAGCCGCATCTCCTATTAATGCATTTTCCTCACCTATTAAGTCATAAATCGCTTCTGTAATCGCTACTTCATCGCCTTCTCGAACGGTTAACGAAAAGAGAGCATGATTGTCCTTATAGTAAGTCTCAACTAACTCCTTTTCTGCCATTTCTAAAGGGGTTTTTAAATCCAGCGCTTGATCGAGCCAGACAACATCGGAAACTCCATCAAGCTCCCCTAGCCTGTCTTTATACACAAGAGCTTCTTGCAAAGACACGTCCCGAATCATTACTTGAGCATTCGAAAGAGGCGTATCAAATTCCGCTTCCATCACCTCAATGGCCTTTGTCGACGGAGTATTCTCTGGCATATATTCACTCATATTGTAGTTGACTGATACAAAAAACTGGGCAATAGCACTAAACACGGTTAGTAACATAAATACAACTACAATTGACTTTTTGTATTTCATTATTTTTGCAGCGATATCTAGCATGACTGAACAACTCCTTGAATCGTAACTAATGCCTAAGTATAATGACACTGTGTAGGATAATCAACAAACAGTTCGTTATCTTCTGTTAGATAATCAACACCCACTTGTAATGTGTTGGATTCGCAACAAAATCGTTTAAAAAGGGGGGGAAATATGAGTTCCAGATTAGATAGACGAATTAAATATACAAGGCTCGCACTGAAAGAAAGTTTTATTAAATTAATGCAAGAAAAACCTGTAACTAAGATCACCATTAAAGAAGTGTGCGAATTAGCCGATATTAACCGCTCAACTTTCTATTCTCATTACGCAGATTTATATGATCTTCTCAACCAAATTGAAGATGAAATCATAGAAGACTTAAACCAAACCTTGTCCGCATACAACTACACCAAAAACGAAGAAGCCATACAAATGACAGAAAAACTATTAGAATATCTTGTAAAAAATCGTGAAAGTTCCCAAACGTTATTCAGTGAGCACGGCAATCCAGCGTTCCAAAAAAAAGTCATGATGCTAGCTCATCGGCATTTAATAAAATTTTTCATCTCCGACGCGACTACTCTCCCGTTTAACGCTGAATATTTAAGTATATATATTGCCAACGGCAGTATTCACGTGATCCAACATTGGCTGAAAAACGGGTTAAAAGAATCACCAAAAGAGATAGCTGAATTAGTGATTAGTCTTGCCAATGAAGGACTTTCCTCGTTTCAGAAGTAATAACATAGCAAAAAAGCAAAGGCTGTTCTGTCGCTTCATCTTCATGAAAAGCGTTAGAACGGTGCCTTTGCTTTTTGTAAATATCCATTTGGCTTTTGATTCCTGAACTTTGGATTTTCCTCTTTTTCAGGAATCTAATAGGGCTTTTGGTTCCCGTGCTTTGGCTTTTCCTCTTTTTCAGGAATCTAAGTGGGCTTTTGGTTCCCGATCTTTGGCTTTTCCTCTTTTTCAGGAATCTAAGTGGGCTTTTGGTTCCCGATCTTTGGCTTTTCCTCTTTTTCGGGAATCTAAGTGGGCTTTTGGTTCCCGATCTTTGGCTTTTCCTCTTTTTCGGGAATCTAAGTGGGCTTTTGGTTCCCTGGGTTTGAATTTTCCTCTTTTTCAGGAATCCACCTCCTGTCTCCTCCAATAAATCCCACTTCTCTCCTATAACTTCCTGTATAATACATATAATTATAAATCTAGAGAGGAGACAAGCGAACGAAATGATTAAGAAAACAGGCTTTTCTATCATTGTTTTGTTATCGTTTGTTTTAGCCATTTCTGCAATAGTTCGTTATTTTGTGTTAGATCCGGTTGAGGGCAACGCCATTCTTATTCGAGAGGGAATGGAAATGTTTCAAATGAACAATCAACTTTGGAACATCGCATTGTATATTCATATTATTACTGCTGCATTCCCATTAGTGATTGGCCCATTTTTGTTTATAAAAAAGCTACGCAGTCGGAATTTACACATACACCGGAACTTAGGAAAAGTCTACGTGGTCACGATTCTTATTAGTTCTACTGGAGGGATTTATTTATCTTTCTACGCTCATGGGGGGATTTTGGCAATCCTTGGGTTTCTATGCTTAGATGTTGCATGGCTGTATACAACTTTCAAAGCGTATAAATACATTCGAAACAAACAGCTGACTTTACATGAGGAATGGATGTATCGAAGCTATGCCGTAACTTTTGCTGCTCTTACGTTTCGAATGTGGTCGGCGATTGTAGGATATTCATTAGATAACTTTACGGTCGGGTATTTAGCAGCTATATGGTTAAGTTGGATAGGGAATCTAGTTGTAATTGAGTTGTGGATCCGTTTTAAGCTTCGTAAATGATCAACACTTACGTATAATTGTTTGCCAGAGAAGATGGATGAAGTCCCTCTTCTTTTTTTGAGGAATCCAGCCAGACTTCATTTCTAAATCCCCATCTCCACTTCTTCAGCAAATCTACCTCCCTTTCGCTCCTCTACTTTCTAGCGCTTTGCAAAATCTCTCATACTCCTTAGTAGAGCTAAATTTTCTCAACATTATCTCAATCAACTAGATTTAACGTTTTTTTACTATTATAATAGAAAAGTTGCTTCGCCATAATTTTGCTTTTGTACGACACTTAATAACTGAGGAGAGATTGCATGAATTTGATTGAAAACATCGTTTCAGTTGGTAACGACATCCTTTGGAGTTACCTTTTAATTGCTTTATTAATAGTAGCCGGTGCTTATTTTACCGTTGCTTCAGGCTTTGTTCAGTTCAAGTATATCGGTGAAATGTTTCGTCTATTAACAGATAAAGAGACGATTAAAACAGGAAAAAAGACGGTCTCGAGCTTTCAAGCTTTCTGTATTAGTACCGCTTCAAGGGTTGGAACTGGAAACTTAGCGGGAGTGGCATCTGCCATTGCTTTAGGTGGTCCAGGTGCGATCTTTTGGATGTGGCTAATTGCCCTACTAGGATCAGCGACAGCTTTTATTGAAAGTACTTTAGCGCAGATTTATAAAGTAAAAGACGGAGATAGCTTTCGTGGTGGACCAGCCTATTATATGGAAAAAGCATTAGGTGCTAGATGGCTCGGAATTATCTTTGCTATTTTAATTACGTTCTGTTTTGGACTGGTCTTTAATTCAGTTCAATCCAATACGATCTCAATGGCAATGAACAGCGCTTTCGGCTCTGACACGTTACTCGTTGGGATCATTGTGGCTATTTTAACAGCAGCGATCATTTTTGGTGGAGTTCACCGAATTGCGAAAGTTACCGCCGTTGTTGTACCTGTGATGGCCTTAATTTACTTATTTGTCGCTCTTATCGTCATTGTCATGAATTTTACTGCTATTCCTAGTGTGTTTGTTCTTATTTTCAAAAGTGCTTTTGGGTTAGAGCAAGCGATTGGCGGTGGAGTTGGTGCTGCGATGATGATGGGGATTAAACGGGGTTTATTCTCAAATGAAGCTGGTATGGGTAGTGCTCCAAACGCTGCTGCAACAGCGAATGTTAGTCACCCTGCAAAACAAGGCCTGATTCAATCATTAGGGGTATTTGTAGATACGTTAATTATCTGTAGTGCAACGGCCTTTATTATCTTGATTTCAGGTGATTTTGCAAATGGAATGGTTGGTATTGAGTTAACACAAAATGCGTTAGCATCACAAATTGGTTCTTGGGCTAGCATGTTTGTCGCTATTGCTATTTTCTTATTCGCCTTTAGTTCAATCATTGGAAACTATTATTATGGTGAAACCAATATTGAGTTTATTAAAAAGAGCAAGATTTCCATAATGATTTATCGATTAGCTGTAATTGGGATGGTTTTATTTGGAGCTTTAGCGGAGTTTTATCTAGTATGGGATATGGCTGATTTCACTATGGGGTTAATGGCGCTAATGAACATTTTGGTAATATTTCTCTTAGGGAAGTTTGCCTTTGCTGCCCTGTCCGATTATGGGAAACAGCGGAAAGCTGGAAAAAACCCTGAATTTTTAGCGAGTAGCATTCCAGGTTTGAAAAATGTGGAGCACTGGCAAAAGAGTGATCATGAACAAAAAGAAAAGCTTTAATCTAGACCGACCTATAAAGAGAGGTACTGTCCTTTCATAAGTGTAAGGTAGCTATCATTTTAGATAGCTACCTCTTTTGTTTCCTTTTAGACCCTATCCCAAAAACGTTGTTGGGCGATAGCAAGGCTAAATTCTTTTGCAAATTCTGGGCTGTTATCAGCAAAAACTACTCCCGCTAAGTTATTCATTTTTGTAGCTTGAAAGTGAGCCTGCCCTGTCGTTGCAATTCCAATCGGTTTGTAATGTTTGTAGACACCACTTATAAATTCGGAAATGTATCGATCAAATTCTAGTTGATTACTAGATTGACCTCCAACGATATAAAGGGAATCAAAAAGGACGTTGTGAGTGGAAAGGAATGTCTTATCAACTTTTACTTCCGTTCCATCGTCTCCTGATAGCGTACCGAGTTTCTCACTGACGATCTCTACAAAAATGCCCTGCTGCTTCAAAAAATCAATGACTTTACGTACCTCATTTCCCTTAAAACCATTTCCGATCAGAACACCCACACGTAAGGAAAACGAATAATGCGGTGTATTCGCCTGACTTAGAGCCGGTGAAGAAGCATCAACAGGTACATGTTTTCCGGTCGGAGGATTTGCCCCAACATTGTCAGCAATCGTTGTCGCCATATCTTGATCAACATTAACGAACATATCGATGACTTGTTGGCGAATCGAAGGACGATCTAGTTTGGCTAGTTCGAAACTAAATGCTTCAATGATGTGTAGTTTTTCTACAGGTGACATACTATTCCAAAATAACCTTGCCTGCGAGAAGAAGTCTTTGAAAGACGCGCTACTCGCCTTTATCTTAGACCCTTCTACTTTTTCTGGATAATGGAGAAACCCTCCTTCTTCTGGACTAGTAGGACCAGGCGTGTTTTGAGCAATTGAATTTCTAAAATAGTTTACCTGATCAATGTCAATGCGGTGTCTTTTAAATCCATCTCTTTGATTATTATGAAAAGGACAGAGTGATTGATTAATCGGAATCTCTGTATAATTCGGTCCTCCAAGTCGGTGCATTTGTGTTAGTTTATAGGTGAAGGTTCTTCCTTGAAGAATCGGATCGTTCGTAAAGTTTATTCCAGGTACAAGGTTCGTCACATCAAATGCGACTTGCTCTGTTTCAGCGAAAAAATTATCAACATTTTTATTTAAAGTCATCTTACCAATGATTTCAACCGGAACTAGTTCCTCTGGCCAAAGTTTCGTTGGGTCGATCACATCAAAGTCAAACTTGTCTGCATCCTCTTCCCCAATCATCTGAACACCTAGTTCAAAAACAGGAAAAGCCCCACGATCAATCGACTCCCACAAATCTCTCCTATGAAAATCCGGATCTACTCCGCCTATAATTTGTGCTTCCTCCATTAAAAAAGAATGGATGCCTAGTATCGGTTTCCAATGAAACCTAACAAACGTTGCTTTCCCTTGCTCATTGACAAACCTAAATATATTTACACCGAACCCTTCCATCATTCTCCAACTTCTAGGAATGGCTCGATCTGACATGGCCCACATGACAAAATGAGCGGACTCTTGATTATTCGCAACAAAATCCCAAAAATTATCATGAGCAGCAGAAGCCGTTGGCATATCATTATGCGGTTCTGGTTTCAGTGCGTGTTGAGAATCAACAAACTTAAATGGATCATGAACAATAAATACCGGAAACGGAAGCCCTAATAGATCGTAATTCCCTTCTTCCGTATAAAACTTTACAGCAAAGCCTCGTACATCACGCGCTGTATCCTTCGATCCCTTTCCTCCCTGCACTGTAGAGAAACGCACAAATACCGGGGTCTCTAGTCCAGCTTCTTGCAAAAAACACGCTTTAGTGACTTTTTTCATTGACTTATAGGTTTCAAAGACACCATGTGCTCCAAATCCTCTTGCATGAACGACCCTCTCCGGAATTCGTTCCGTGTCAAAATGCAATTGTTTTTGAAAAAAGTGAAAATCCTCCATTAATACAGGGCCACGCTCACCAACTTTTAAGGTTGAGTCATTATTAGCAACTTTTAGCCCTTCATTTGTCGTGATTCTCTTTCCTGTGTTTTGAATACGGTACTTTTTCAACTGCTCATTCTTCCGGTCCGCACTATTATTGCTATTTCTTGATGATTGACCCATTTATGCACCTACCCGTTTTTGTCATTTGTCACTTATATACATATATCTTATCGCGCTAAACTTAGACCATTTTTTCTTTGTACCTATAGGTCTGAGTTACTTCTCTGCATTCTTTCTTCGGGTAGGCTTACAAGTGAAATAGGACGAGATATGTAATCTCGTCCTAACAAATTTATTAATTCAACTGCTTATATCACCACGAATGTAAACCAAAACAGGCAAACATTTAGGCCCCGACTTTTTGCTTTTTACGCTGTTCACTTAAAAACTGCAAAGAAAGCTTGTTGAACTCCGACGCTTTCTCAATGATACATACATGCCCAGCACCTTTAATGAATAATCGGATCGTGCGCCGAGGCCTCTGTTGCCGAACTGATAAACATATGATCTTCCTCACCCATTACATATTATTTTGGAATAGCGTTTTGAGTATTTACTGCATTGTTATACGCATGATGAGGTGTAATAACGAGTTTCGACCATTTTAAAAATTCTGCTCCTTCTAATTTAAGGGCTTCTCTTATAAAGATATTACGCGACTTTTTGTGATTCCCTTTTGGCATCATTAAAAGCGCAATTCTTTGTAAAAAAACATATATGGTGCAAAAACCCGCAAATAATAGACGGCTTTATCCAAATCTTTTGACCACCAGTTCCAGTGAACAACCTCCCCAGCGACTATCATCGATTTAATCTGATGTGGTTCTTCCGCTATCATTTGTTGGGCGATAATCGTTCCTAGCGAAAAAACGACAACACGAAAGGTAGAGATAGAAAGTTGATTTAGGATCAAATATATCTCCTCTGCAATCTTCTCAACCGTATGCTCATCTTTTGCTAGAGTCTTCGATTCACCGTGTCCCGGAAAGTCTATTAATAATAGATGAAACTGTTTTTCATATTCTTCTATTTGCTTATAAAAAAACAGTAGAGTTTCCGCCTAACCCTTTTAGCGCCCATTGGCAGCACCTTGTTTCTAAAGTAATATTTAATTTATCTTAATATCGAATTAGCATTTCAAGGAGTGACGAGGGAAGGCGAAATGGGTGTCCCTGAAGAGATAGTAAAAGGAGAAATATTTGGAGTAGCAGTGGTTGTGTCGTAGCAAGATGGGGCACTACAACTATGTACAGATGCCCCCTTCCCTACCTGTGAACACCCAATGCGTGAACATTACGAAGAGAAGATGAATCACTTACGCTCGGAGGCTGAAACCATCAAATCTGAAGGTCAAAAAATGAAAGACCAAGAACAATTGTTGATATATTGATCTAGTGATTATTGAGATGCTCTTTTATTCGTTCGGTTGTATCGATAAAACTACTTTGCTTCTTAATAAAACGAACTGCCATTTCGTTGAATCGTTCAGACGCATCGACATTACAAACATGTCCTGTTTTTTCTATAATGACTAACTCTGACATCTTCTCTTGTTTCATACATCGATTCACTTCGTTGATAAACATATGATCCTCTTCACCCATCAAATAGAGAATTGGTGTGTTGGGTGTTTCTTTGTAATAGTCATCATATAAATTATCAATATGACTTGTTAGATCGAACCATTTAATAAATTCTTCTTGGGATAAATTCTTCGCTTCTTTCACAAACATCATTCTCGAATCGTAATGATTTCTTTTGGGCATCAAAATCCATGCGAAAAATTTGTATAACCACATATAAGGTACTTTGCTTTTCATAATATGACCTATTTTTATTAAAAAGCGACCACGCTTGTTAAACTTTGTTATTGATCCGCCCAAAATCATTGATTTCACCATATCTGGTCTCAATAAATTTATTTTTCTGATTAATAATGTACCCAAAGAAATTCCAACAAAATGCGCTTTTGATATTTTATTTTCCCTTAATACGGCTATAATATCTCGACTCACAAGTTCCCAATCATATTCCGAAAATTCACCCGAAAGATGTCTTGAACCTCCATGTCCTCTCAAATCGACCATTAGGATATTAAATTCTTTTTTGAAGGCTCTTAGTTGTTTGAACCATATATTTGAACTTCCTCCCAAACCATGAAGAAGAACCACCCACTCTTTGTGAGTATTTTTCTTTATAATTTTATAGAACAGCATATTTCACTCCCTAACAAATAGTATCTTTTTATAATTTCACTTTTAATCAATTTTTCCTATAACAAAACACTTCCTCCATCAATTGAATCACATTTTAATATAGTCAAGCTAATTGCGTAACAAGCTTCGGTTGTAAATAACTAGTCATCATATGTTCAAAAACACCCTCATTCAAATCTAACTCATCTAGATTCGCTGCTAGCAATAACTCACTAGTATTCTGCGAATCAAACTGGATAGAACGTGATAAATACTCCTTAAACACTTTCAGTCTCTCATGCAAAATGAATTCTTCTTTTGTCAATTCAGACTCGCATTCAATTGAGCCTATTTCTAAATTCGGAAATGACAAAGTCTTTTTAATTATGTTAAAGACCGTTTGATTAGATAATGGGTTCGGGTTCGTGACGTTGTAGATTGTTTCTTTTTGTCCGTGTTCTAGTGCAATAGCTAATACATCTGCCACATAATCAACAGGAACAAGATTGGAATTCGTCTCACCTTCCAACATGATTCGAAACGATTGATTTTTGTAGAAGTCATTCTTCGAAATCATCTTCTGAACCACACGGATCCCTTTTAAAAGACCGTAGAGCGCAAAATTTGTATCTGCTTCTCCTGTCCTTGTATCGCCGATGATGATTGCCGGACGCATAACAATCACGTCAAAATCTCCTTTATAAGCAAAAACAACTTCCTCACTAACCGCCTTGCTTTGTTCATAATAATTAACAAACTCTTGCTCAGTAGAATACAGCTGCTCTTGTCCCATTACACCTTTTCCGACTGTATATGCTGTACTAACATAAATAAATTTCTGCACACCCATACGCTTTGCAAATTCAAGTACATAACGTGTTCCATCGACATTTACAGAAAACGTCTCTTTTTTCATCGCTTCATCAAATGACAATAAGGCAGCCATATGATAAACCACATCTATCTTGTTTTGTAATACCTCCATCATCGTTTGATCTTTAACAAGTGACGGATTTGTTATATCACCATAAACAGCAATGATTTGTTGAGATTCAATCGCTGTAAATTCTTTCAACAATCCCTTCAATTTCTTTTCATTCCGCACTAACACATACAAGAAATGTCCTTGTCTAAGCAATTTCTCTATTAACTTTTTCCCCAAAAAGCCTGTAGCACCTGTTAAAAATATATTCATTCTTTTCCTCAACTCCTAAGCGGGTTTGTAAGCCTTTACTAGTATAACATTGAGGGAAAGAGGAAAAAGACTGTCCTTTTCCTATAAGAAAGGAGCCGTCGTGACTGGTGCCAAGGCATTTGCAGCATTTAATTTAGCTCGATATCTAGCAATCCCCGCTTAAAAACTACACAGAAGGTTCACTAAATTGGATAATATTAACTTATGGTGCCAGGTCAACAACCGAAACATCTTATTTCATGTATGCTTTCACGGACAAAACTTAGCTAAACGAGTGCCAGCGCTTATATATCAAATGATAAGGCACCTGCGCCTCACCACATATCCTGTTGTTTCCGGAACTTCCTCGTTCTCCTCGTTTTTAGGAATGAAATGTTCCCATTGTTTCCCGAATTTCCCTCGCTCCTATTTTTCAGGAATCATTCGCCCTCTTTGTTTCCCGAATTTCCTTCCCTCCTATTTTTCAGGAATCATTCGCTCTCTTTGTTTCCTGAATTTCCTTCCCTCCTATTTTTCAGGAAGCATTCGCTCTCTTTGTTTCCCGAATTTCCTTCCCTCCTATTTTTCAGGAATCATTCGCTCTCTTTGTTTCCTGAATTTCCTTCACTCCTATTTTTCAGGAATCATTCGCCCTCTTTGTTTCCCGAATTTCCTTCCCTCCTATTTTTCAGGAATCATTCACTCCCTTTGTTTCTCGAATTTTCCCTCGCTCATCAATATACGAGTGCTCCACCCAAATTACGTAACTTGATATTTTTTCTTAAGCGAGTCGGGGGCCATTTTTATCATTCGTTCAAAAATGAATGCAGCCACCATGACATCATCCAAGACTCCAAAAAACAAAATGAAATCTGGAATAAGATCAAATGGAAAGAGAGCATATCCTAAAATGAGCAGAACGCCTAATCCTTTTTTTCGTGCAGTTACCTCTTTTGAGAGGAAATAATCTTTTAAAAATGGGCCGAATCTCCATATTTTCAAAATGAATGTTAACCTTTTAATGACCTTACGCAATCATAACACCTACTAGTCTATTCAATTTATTCTACTTCTACAGTTTACCTCACCTACAACTGCTTTCCTTTACATATTCTTAATTCTTTTTAATTATAAAGACCTTTGATCGATAACACTTGGTTATAACTTTTAGTTATAACCAATCATTTATTATAACACTTACACTATAACGCCTTACTCATGCTACGATATAAACAGATAATACATTTACAAATATTACCGAAAGAGGGAATGAATGATGACAAAAACGTTAACGAAAGCCCCATTTAAAGCAGACCATGTAGGGAGCTTGCTACGTCCTGAACGTTTACATATAGCACGAAAGGAATTTAAAGAAGGCATCATTACAGCACAACAATTACGTGAAGTGGAAGACCAAGAAATAAAACGTGTCGTTGATAAACAAATTGAAGTAGGCCTACCTGCTGTAACAGATGGTGAATTTAGAAGAAGATTTTGGCATACGGATTTCTTAGAACACCTTAACGGAATTGAAGGCTATGTACCTGAGCATGGTTATAAATTTGATGGCATCGAAACTGAAAAATATGATATTCGTTGTAATGGGAAAATCTCATTTAATCCAGACCATCCTTTCATTCAAGATTTCATTGAATTTAAAGAATACGTTGGGGACCGTGCAGTAGCAAAACTAACGATCCCAAGTCCTAACCAGTTATTCAATGCTGGCATTCAAAACTTAGACATTTATCCAAACATCGAAGATTACGCTAACGATATAATCCAAACGTATCAAGATGCATTAAAAGCCTTTTATGATGCAGGTTGCCGCTACTTACAATTAGACGATGTTTATATCGCTGGCCTCTGCGCACCAAAATTGCCATTTAGCTCTAGTGATTTATCAAGACAGGAGCTCATTGACCTTGCACTACGTGTCGTAAACGGAGCGTTAGAGAATAAACCAGAAGATTTAATTATTACCACTCATCTTTGCCGAGGAAACTATCGTTCTACTTATGCTTTTGAAGGTCCTTATGATAAAATTGCTCCTACTTTATTTGCGAAAGAAAAAGTAGATGGCTTCTTCCTTGAATATGATGATGATCGTTCAGGAGATTTCAAACCATTGGCTCATATTCCAAATGGTGGCCCACAAGTAATACTTGGAGTGTTCACATCGAAATTCGGTGAATTAGAAGATAAGGAGGCAATCAAAGCAAGAGTGAAGGAAGCATCGCAATACGTCCCACTAGAGCAATTATGTTTAAGTCCTCAATGTGGTTTTGCTTCGACACACCATGGTAATAACCTTACTGAAGAAGAACAGTGGAATAAACTGAAATTTATTATCGATGTTGCGAATGAGATTTGGAATTAATAATTCACTAGCAGTTCCATTTTTTATTTGACCTCATTGGAAAAAGAATTCCTGACCTTAGTACAAGGAAGTACTGAGGTCAGGAACTTTTACATTCATTCGTAGAGAAGCCACACTTCGGTCGTTCTCCAAAAAAACTATAGTATCTATCTGCCTACTATTTACTTATGATAGACAGTTATTTTCCGTAATACCCTCGCCAATTCTTTATAGTCAATTGGTTTTGTCACATACGCTGCACAGCCTTCAAGTAAGGCCCTTTTAATTGTTGACTCTACCGCATCGGCACTAACCGCCACAATGGGAATGTTCCTCGTAACAGGGTTGGACTTTAATTTATTCATGACTTGAAATCCATTAATATCAGGTAGGTTTAAGTCTAACAATACAACATCAGGTTTCAGTTCAAATACCTTTGCAACTCCTGATTTTCCAGTTTTTGCAAACGTTACGTCCACATGGTCCATAAATTTCAGGATGGCGTGCATGACCTCACGATTTTCTGGATTATCTTCAATATATAGTACTTTGGTGACTTTTGTTTCGTCTAATGTGGCAACTGTTCTATCAAGCTTTTGATCAGATCCTATTTTCGCTTCCGCTCTTTTAAAGGACACCCAAAAAGTAGAACCAAATCCTAGTTCACTAGTCACCCCATACGTGCCTTGCATTCTCTTTGTTAATTGCGCAACTATCGCTAGTCCTAATCCTGTTCCTTCTGAAGCATTCACCGTACTTTTTGACCTATAGAAAGGCTCAAAAATAGAATCTAACTCTTCCTGTTTTATCCCAAATCCATTGTCTTTTATGTTAATTTGAATGTGATCTGATTCGTTATCAAACGTACAAAAAATAATCACTTGTCCATGCGGCTGATTATATTTGATCGCATTCGTTACTAGGTTTGTAATAATTTGGTTGAATCGAACATGGTCTCCTTCCACCACCATATCATCCGGGATGCTCTCAACGTAAATATGAACATTAGAATCGTTAATTTCTAATATTGATTCCACACAATCTTTTAGGAATACATTCAACTGTATTTTTTCTTTTTTTAAATCAATATTTCCTGAATCAATAACAGTAAAGTCAAGAATCTCCTCAATTAAATGTAGTAATTGTTCTGATGCATCATATATTTTCTTAATTTTTCTTTGGAGTTCTGCATCCCCTTCACTCATTTGCATAATTTGGATATAGCCTTGAATGGTATTTAACGGAGTTCGTAAATCATGACTCATTTGTGACAAAAATGCACTTTTCTCTTTATTCGCTCTTTCTGCATGTTCTCTTGCAAACTCTAAGTACTTTTCGCGCTCTTTCTGTCTAGCTTGATTGATTATAAGTTGTTCATTCTTCTTCTTTAGATCCTCGTTTTCTCGTTCGAGTTTCGTAAGTCTTGCCATTTCCGAATCAGAAAAACTAGTTACATAGTTGCGATGATAAAAAGGAGATTTCTCTATTTGGTGATCGAGCATGAAGTACTCATGCACTTTTAGCAATTCATTTTGAAGATAAGCGGGAGTCGTTAATCCATTGTAAGTACATATGGAAATAATGTTTGTATCATTTAGAAATTTATCGCACTCATATTCATATTTTCTTAACTCAGAAATGGTCATTTGTTGTGCTAGAACATGCCCCCATACCCTTGTATTTAATCCATTTTCAACGCTTTCCTTAAGATAATTCGTTAATTTTTTTATCGTTTTTTCTGAGCTAAACTCCTCATCAGCTCTATAAAACTTTTTATTGTTGTGAAATGCAATCGTACTAATTTCTCTCTCTGAAAACCCACCCATTCGAAGTCTATGAATAATGGTTTGATAGAATTCGAATTCTTCAAACAACAAAATCTGATCTCCCCGTTCTATTCCTTCCGCTATGTATAGGAAGGCATTATCCAGATACTTCTCATATTCATAATACATATAAATTACATGGGCACTTTTTCTCCCCATCAATTTCTTTGACAACTTTGACAACGTGAGAGTTATTTGATTTTCTTCAGTCACCGAGTCATCCCCCATATTCTCATGTTACATTCTAGTTTAGTGAAAAGTGCTTTACATATAAAGCAATTATCACTAGCAATATATGGTAGAGAATTTCCGCACGAAAAAAACTCTACTTTACTGAATATAGCATAGTAGAGTGAACTCTTATGAAAGCTCTTTGTATAAATCATTTATACGAAGCTTCGACACATACACTTGCTCAGAGCAACCTCGTAAATGGGCAATATATGTTTCACCTTCGACAGTAATATGAGATAGATAGTCTAAATTTACAATAAATGATCGATGTGTTCGAAAAAAATGACTTGTTAACCTTGATAAAATGTTATCCAACGACTCATTTGTTTCATATTTGCGACCCGCTGTATGAATGACTGTTTTTCGATTTTCTTTTTCTATAAAGAAAATCTCTTCCATCTTAATAAAATATGAAACTCTGTCCATTTGTATCATTAATATTGGCTTGTAATTCACTTCTTGAATGAGCAACCCTTTGGCTTTTTCTAACGCAACATAAAAGCGCTCTTTCTTAATCGGTTTAACCAAATAGTCAACTGCATTTAAATCAAAAGCTTTCACTGCATAATGGTCAAAAGCTGTTGTGTAAATAAACTTCAGATTTGGATTTACTTTTAAACAGGAAGCAATCGATTCAATCCCATTTAATTTCGGCATATCGATATCAGCTATAATTAAATCTGGTTTTAAATTTATATTTAAATGCAGCAAGCTTTCTCCATTATCTGCTATTCCAATCACTTCAAAATGTTGAAGAGGATTCATAAAGGCAACAATAATTTCTTGAGCTTCTAAGTTATCTTCAGCAATAATGACTTTAATAATAGAATCCAATATAAACTTCCCCTTTCTAGGGTGACAGGTGTAAGATTAATTCCGATCAAAAAGAGTCAGATCAGTGGATAGCCGTTCTTGTTTTCCTGTCAATCGAAGAATTCTCCACTTTTTGGGGGATTGATTCCATTGTAACATTCCTCACTTGGTAATTAAGCAAATTGCCAAAGATAAACAAAACTTACCAAATCAACTGAATAATACGATACCTTGTTATTATCCCTTTGTTTCTGCCCAAATTTTATCTAACAACTGTCTCTTCTTCACTTCATCCTCAAGCATTTCAATAAAATCTTTATTTAAGTTTAAATTTTTTGCCTTTTCGTAGGTTTCTATTAGTAGGCGGTCATTTAATTGATGCATTCTATCAAACTCCTTTATCTATTCTTCATTATATTCTCGTTTAAAAAAATCCTAAACTTTCTTTTCCTTTTTAAAACTTCAGTTAAACAAATAAACCAGTATAACAAGCAATCTAACCTTTATTTCAGATAACCAAACCCACTTTTTCTACTTTTTAATAATGCATGAAATTACAATTGGATTATAAGAATGTTCAATTAATAGCATTCGTATTTTCTATCATAAAAGTATAAAATAGAATCCGATTAAGATGAGCATGTAATGTCGGGTTAGTAGTCATTTCTCCTGATATTGTATTAGTGAAAGGGAGGTTTTTCTTGATGGATATGCTAAAAGGGATGAACGATGCATTGCATTATATTGAAGAAAACTTGGATAGGACCATTGACTTAAAGGAAGTAGCGAATAGAGCTTTTTGTTCTGAGTATCATTTCAAACGTCTATTTACGCTATTATCAGGTATTACTCTATCTGAGTACATCCGCAGAAGGCGATTCACTTTGGCTGCTTTAGAATTGAAAGATCCTGAAGTGAAAGTGATTGATTTAGCAATGAAATATGGGTACCAATCTCCAGATGCCTTTTCGCGAGCTTTTCAAAGTTTCCATGGTGTAACTCCTTCATTATCACGAAATCCTCTGCAAAGATTGAAAGCATATCCAAGAATGACCTTTCAATTAACGATACAAGGAGGAAGCGAAATGAAATACCGAATAATTGAAAAGGAAGCTTTTACAGTGGTCGGAATTAAGTATGAAGTTGAGATGGAAAATGAACATCTTTCGCCAACATATGAAGAGATGATAGATGGTATCAGTGATACGACCATGAATAAATTGGAGTTCATCTCCAATAAGGAACCTTTCGGGCTTGTGCATGTATCCGCGAATTACTCAGAAGATGAGGATGGGGAAGCAACGTTTGATCAATATATTGGAGCGGTTACCACTATGGAAGAAATAGATACGTATGCTACTTTGGAAGTCCCCTCTTTAACATGGGTTATTTTTGAGGTCGATGGAGAATGGGAGCATGTTGAAAAACATTGGCAGCGAATCTATTCCGAGTGGTTACCTTCATCATCGTATGAACTGGCAGAAGGACCGGAGATTCTTACTAGTAAAGATCAAAAAAGTGAAATTTGGATTTCTATTAAAAAGAAAAAAGGGCAATAATCGGATTTTACGTATGATAATCTTTCTCCTTTTAAGCGTTAAGGATCCCCTGCCATCACGGCAAGGGATCCTTTTTATCCTCAAAAACTATTCTACCTTAATCGCAATATCCTTCGTTATTTTGTGAACAAAAGCAATGACAACTGCAATGATTAGAAGAGAAAAAGCGATAGCTATTCCTATTTGAGATGTTAGGGTCACTTGTGGAAATATCCCTACGATTGGTTTCGGTGTCTTGAAATTATAAAAAAGGTCTGTTACAGAAATGAACACTAAGGCAGCTGCAATACAACCAAATCCCCCTGCGGCACCATAACGATAAAAACCTAGACTAATGAGCCAACCTGCTAAGAAATAGATGAAAATGACTATGCAATATGACAGGATCGTCAAGAACCATTTTGGATCAGCTGTCGATAGTAGCGACAATTGTACATTATTAAAAATACCGATGGATCCATCAAATAATGTAAACACCCACGTAACGAGTGCTGTGATTGTCATAATTGTAATAACTAAAGCGAGGCTTGATAAGATCGTAGCTTGAAAGTACGTTTTTCTAGTGACTCCATGTTTCACATAGATTGGTAGGAAAACAAAACTTGATAGAATACCACAAACTAACATAAAAATCGTGGCTGTTTGAAACGTAAAGGTAAGCAACGACATTGCTTGAATTTCGGGCTCCAATACAAATACAAGCACAACAAGATAAAGGATATAGACAATAGGTAAATACCATGCGACCCATTTCATTTGGATAGAATAGAGATCCGTTGTCACTTTTTGAACAAGTTTGCTCATTTACTTCCCTCCTCCTTATCGCTTGTTAATTGAATAAATAAGTCATGAAGTGATACTTGTTCTACTTCCAGTCCCAATTGTTGTATATCTTCTACTTTTTGTTCTGGCAATTCTTCGTACACCATCACAGATTTTGTTCCACCTAGTTTTTGCTCACTCAATTTCTGCAGACCATTAACTGCTTGATCCACCTTATCTGCTGTTCCTGTAATCGAAAAGCCTTTCTGAAGTAACCTATCTATCGGCTCATGGACTACTAATTCACCTTTATGAATCATGAGAACTTTATCAAACAAGTATTCCATTTCCGAAACTAAGTGAGTTGAAAGAATAATAATTCTTGGAAAACGAGCTTGGTCCTCCAGTACTTCCTTGTAGAAAATCTCTCTTGTAGGAGCATCCATACCTTGATAAGCCTCATCAAATATCGTAATAGGTGATCTACTCGCTAAACCAATAATCACATTTAAAACTGATTGCATACCGGTTGAGAGTTTTCGAATTGGCTTATCTAATGCCAGCTTAAATACAGTGGCTAGTTGTTCTGCATATTCCCTATCAAAAGTGGATCGATATCGCTCAGCTAATTCTAAGTAGACTTTAGCTGTATCATGTTCATCTTTATAATCTGTATAATGAACGAATGAAACTTTCGGCATCCATTCCTCATTCTCAAATAGACTCTCTCCATTAATTGTTATAAAACCGGAGCTCGGTTTTCTGTACGATGCTAGTAATGACAGAAGACTCGTTTTTCCTGCACCATTTCGTCCAATGAGTCCATAAATTTTTCCACTCTCCAAAGTGACATTTACGTTGTTCAATGCTTTGAATTCTTTATATTGAACACTTAAATTTTTTACTTCTACATTAATCCTCATCCTTTACACGCCCTTTCCATTCTTTCATTAGCTTATGAATCTCATCGTCAGTCAAACGAAGTTTCTTTGCCTCTTCTAGCATCGGAAGGACAAACTCCTCTGCAAACCCTTCCCGTCGTTGTAAAATCAATTTTTCTTTTGCCCCTTCAGAAACAAACATTCCCACACCCCTCTTTTTATAAATAATCTCATCTTCTACTAGGAGGGTGATCCCCTTAGCAACTGTCAGGTGATTTACCTTATAAAATTGAACAAGTTGATTAGTCGATGGAATCTGGTCATGCTCTTTTAATTGATTGTTAATGATTTGATCAGCAATACGTTCTTTTATTTGCAAAAAAATCGGCTTCTTATTATCAAAGGACTTACTCAATTCAACCTTCACCCCATCTCTTGCTATATGGTTATATAGTTATGTATATA
This sequence comes from Alkalihalobacillus sp. MEB130, assembly GCF_032335535.1. NCBI lineage: Bacteria > Bacillati > Bacillota > Bacilli > Caryophanales > Bacillaceae > Alkalihalobacillus > Alkalihalobacillus sp. MEB130. The sequence continues at coordinate 138,531 of NZ_JAOANA010000006.1, read as the reverse complement.
ACCATACTAGTTGTGTGTATAAATTGTCAAGGGACACATATACATTTATCATTACTCCATACCGAGGATAAAAGTTGTAAAGGATATTCTTTTGGATTGTAGAACAAGTAATGTAAGGGAAAATGCTTTGGAAAGTGTTATGGAAGTAAGCGTAAGTGATCATTCTGCACGATTCATAAGTTTACTTGAAAGAAGAGGAGGTAAAACAAATGGAAATAAACAATATTAGAAATGAACTTTCTGTGAAGGGGAAAAACGGAATTGGATTTTTATTATCTGCTGTTTTCATTTGGTTGATCATTACAATCATATTTTTGCAGCCAATTGAAACGCACCAGAAAAATATATATATGTTATTTTCAACAGGATTAATGTTTCCATTGTCTGTTTGGATTTCTACTATTATTAAGGCTGATTGGAGACTCAAAAATAATCCATTAGGTGACCTAGGGTTATATTTAAACTTGGCTCAGATCATCTATTTCCCTATCCTTTTTTGGGGAATTATCAACCATCCAAGTGATGCTATCGTATATTTTGCCATTATCACGGGTGCTCATTTTTTTCCTTACGGCTGGTTCTATAATGCTAGACCATTCTATGTAATGGCACCAATCATATCCGTTATCATTATGATTCTAGGACTATATTTAAATGGAGAAGCTTTGTGGTTCATACCATTGTGTATGGTTCTCCTTATTTTATTATTAATTATATGGCTTCGTTTAGATTATAAGAGCAAATCGATAAGAGCGAATGGTCGATAGAACCGTCGCTCTTTCACGAGCTCCACTTGATTATTGAAACCAATAATTAAAAAGTGTAGGAGAAAAAATAAAACGAACTCAAAATTGAAGCTAAAACTTTCCGTTAGCACAAACGATTGCCCTCAATACTTTTTGCCATAAGAAACTAATATCTAAATCTAGGATTTCCTCTAATTTCAAGCAAAATATCATCCAAATCAGTTTGTTTTAAATTAGTTGTATCTAAGACAAATCGTTTTTCGATTCCTTTGCTTTCAAATTCCTGTGCTAATTCTAAACATCTTTCACCCATTTGATGTTCTTTAATCCTTAAAGCGTCTCTTTTCAAAAGTTCAGCCTTATCCACCCACAAAACAACATAGATAACCTCTATTTCACTAACCTCGGCATATATTTTCTGTGATAGCTTTTCTATTTCTTCTGGAAAAGCAACATAATCAATAATCACATGATGATTTGCTTTGGCAAAGTTGATACTCAAATCGGCTATATTATCCCAGACAAGTGATAGGGACTCTTCGCTCTCCCACGGCGGTAGATACCCACCAATAACCATATGATTAAGTAAATCACCTTCAATATAGGCACTATGTTCAAATAGTTCAGCAAGTCTTCTTGAAGTTGTAGATTTACCAACACCTGCGGGGCCAGATATAATATAAATTCTTTTCACTGTTCCACCTGCTTTGTCTAATTTAATAAAGTTCATTCTATCATCTCTTCAAATAACAAAAAAATTCTATTTTTAATCTTTATTATAAGCAACATAAGTTGCGCCTATTATATCGTGAAAGATACTCACTATTAAGGATAGTCCGAATTTTAACATTAACTATTATTCCCACTCTAAAACACACGCTTACACAGAAAGAGGCCTGCCTCTCAATACTAAACAAGTAAGTAAGAAAGGCAAACCTATATTTTTAACCTTATATTAAACCTAAAACATCCAAAAAAACGAGAACAATCGCAAGTGGAGTAAAATATTTCAATAAATAATACCATACTAAAAAGAATACTTTTCGCTTTTTAGAACCTAGTGAGATCTCTTCCATTAATTCACTCTTTGATAATTTTAATGGGATAAAAATAGAGATCAATAATGCCCCTAAAGGAATGAAAACATTGCTAACGGCAAAGTCAAATAGGTCAAAAATCGTTAAATTAAAAACCAACACATCTGACATTAACCCGTAAGATAAGCAAGATGGAATTCCCACTACAAATATAGATAGACCGGCGATCCATGTTGCTTTTTTTCGTTTCGATCGATCTTTCCTCGTCATCGCTGCAACAATAATTTCAATCATAGAAAAAGCAGAAGTCAGCGCAGCAAATAAAAATAACAGAAGGAAGGCAATAAAAAATAAGAGACCAAACTGCATTTGACTAAATACGGCCGGCAAAACCGCAAAAATCAAAACCGGTCCTGCATCAGGTTCCAGTCCAAACGAAAATACTCCTGGAAATATAGCTAATCCTGCTAATAAAACAATCAGGAGATTCATTAGGATAATCGAAAACATTGATTTAGGTAGGTTTTGTGTTTTGGGTAAGTACGACGCATACGTGACCATGGCGGAGACTCCCAACGATAGAGTAAAAAATGCTTGACCTAACGCTAATAAAATGACTTCTGATGTTAATTTAGAGAAATCTGGATACAAAAAGAATTTGATTCCTTCACTAGCCCCTTCTAGACTAACAGATCGAATGACTAATAAAAGAAAGAGAATAAATAGAGCTGGCATCATAATTTTGCTCGCTCTTTCAATCCCTTTTTGAACCCCTTTAGCTACAACCAAAATGGTCAGCAGGATAAAAAGAAATTGTGCGAACAGAGTTGTAATCGGTTCAGAAATCATCTCGCCAAATAGCGGTCCAAATTGATCCTGTGATAATCCGTTTAATCCACCTCTTATTGCCTCAAATAAATAAAGAATAATCCAACCACCAACAACACTATAAAAGGATAAAAGGATAAAACAAGTAATAACACCTAATTTTCCGATCCATCCCCAATATGAATTCAGGGCAATTTTTTGGTAAGCGGTGATCGCATCACTTTGTGTTCTTCTACCAATCACAAACTCTCCTAATAAAAGCGGGGCTCCTAATAAAAGAGTAAATAACAAAAAGACAAGGAAAAAAGCTCCTCCCCCTCCTGTTCCAGCTACGTACGGGAATTTCCAAATGGCTCCCAGTCCTATAGCAGACCCGGCAGCAGCAAAGATAAAACCTAACTTTGAATTCCATTGTTCTTGTGACATAATACAATCCTTCCTATAAAACTAAAAACATAATAACCACAATAACATAATTTTGTTGCGATAACTTACTTTTTTAATTTTGATTTCTAAATTTAGTTAGCATAGTGGCTATTTAGCGCAAGTTAGTAGCATTCCACACCAAATTGAGAGGCACACAACAAAGGCCTATGAATTGGTTCATAGGCCTTTGTTTCATATAGATGATTTCTTCATCAATAGAACCATGCGAGAAGTTTTCATTCTAATTCGTACTCAGGAATAGTAGACAGATTCTCTAAGTGTATTTCACCGTAACCTCGCCCTGCCCCATTAGGAGATACCGGGATACTCAATTCTCCTCTCTCATCATATGGCATCCAGGCAAAGTAAACATTGCTCGGGTGGATAAAGTCAAACATAAACGAGTCTGGTTGCTTCGACTGTTCAACTTTCACATAAGAATCCAGAAACGTTTTCCATTCATCTGGTAGCGACATCACACCGTAGGAGTTTTCTTTTGTTTCAAATGATACCGTAACATTCAGCTGCACCCTCGGTGTATAGTGATGAACATCATTACTTACTGAATACCCTCTTCGATTTAATAAATAAATATCAAACTCTTTCATTTCTTGCTCAGGATCAATATTCCAAACGACCACATAGGTGGACGGATCCTCTGGTTCAACTTTCCATACATATGGTTGCTGAATTGTGTTAATCCCACCTAATTCCCAACTTCGATTTCTCCAAACCCAATAACTCGTTCCATAATTGTCGTTTGAAACAAAAGGTACAAACACATGTGTCTCTCCTAAGAAAACAACCTCTTGAATTTCAACAGAATCCAAAACATCGGCATCATAATATTGAGTATTAATGACTTTTATTAACTCACTTTCGTTTATAAATTCTGATGGTTTTGAATGGAAATAAAAATAAAGGCTTACTACTAAAACTAGAATGATAGCAATAGTCGCTAGAATCCAGATTTTATTCTGTTTCATTCGTCATTGCCACCCTTCAAAATGGTTACATCACTTCGAAAATATCGTTGTCTTTCCGATGAATCTATTAATAACCCTTTTCCATCTTTCTCAACATAAATCATCGTTGGAATTCCACTTCCCCACTTTGATGATGTGCCACTCAATTGATAGGGAAACTGCTCCACTCTCTCATGCGGCTCAGTATCTATCATGACGTTATACCAATCCATACTAGTCACTGGTGCTTTCTCAAAAGATGAAACGTGCAGCTCCAAGCTTTCTTGATCTAGAGTGACATCCTCTGCGGAAGGGTGCAATTGGCTAATAGCTACCTCTTCAATATTTGCTATATAGGTGGAGAGATTGCTTTTCGGGTAAACAGCATGATGAATGAAAACAGTCAGTAACGTTGTAGCTATAAAAATAAAATTAGCAGAGAAACCAAGCCATGCAAAACGCCTGTATTTTTCCCATGCTCCCTCCCTAGATGAAGCGTACCACAGTAAAATCCATACCCCTAATGGCAAAATCGGTACGTCAAGAATCGTTTCAAACAAAGGAATATTAAAACTAAACGTAAATAGCCCTACAAATGTTGCAACAAAAGCCTTCCAAATTTTTGGCTTTGCTTCTTGTTTTTGATAAAGATAATAAAAGAAAAAACCAATAACGCCCCAAGATAAGATTGTCATCACTATTTCAATAATATTTACAGATGTATCCATTACCGCTCCCCCAATAAGTCAGGTTCATGTAGTCTATGACCTTATCTTACCATCAATAAAGAGCGCTATGTTTCTTCGTTTATCACTTTTCCATTTTAACTGCATAACGTTTGTTCATTATGTAGAAGGCAAATAAATGGTATAATGATATCAAATATTTTCTCAACAAGAGATAAAAACAGATTATACCGTCTGTGTAAGAGATGGAGGGAATCAAACATTGAATAAGCACGAACAGCACATAATTGTAAACCATTTAGTCTCGAAACTCTCTCCTTTTTTCATTATTTTATTCGGATCAACCGTAAAAGGAACATCAAATAATAGTAGTGATTTTGATGTAGCATTCCTAAGCGATAAACAACTAGATCGTTATGAACTTTTTATGATTTCACAAGAACTTGCTTCAAAACTAAATCGTGACGTGGATTTAATAGATTTGAATCAAGCTAGTACTGTTTTTCAAACCCAAGTCATACATACCGGTCACGTAATCTATTGCTCAAATGAACGAAAAAAAGCCGAATTTGACTTAAAAGTTTTGAAAATGTATGCCAAATTAAATGAGGAACGTTTGCCTATCTTAAAACGAATTGAGGAAAGCGGGTCTATTTATGAAAAATGACGTTATCTTAAATAAAGTCAGTATCATTGAAAGGTGCATTAGACGTGTTAAAGAGGAATATGATAAAACTCCTTCAAACTTAACTAACTATACAAAACAAGACTCTATTGTGTTAAATTTACAGCGCGCTTGTGAAGCTAGCATAGATCTAGCTATGCATATTGTTGCAGAGAAAAAATTAGGCTTGCCACAGAGTAGCCGAGACGCGTTTTCTTTATTAGAAAGCGAAGGAATCATCTCCTCTTCCCTTTCCAATAAAATGAAAGCAATGGTAGGATTCAGAAATATTGCCGTACACGATTATCAAGAACTAAATTTAATTATCTTACAAAAAATACTAGATGATCATCTTGAAGATTTTACTAATTACACTAAAACCATACTGCTTTTTTAAGGCAAGAGGACCGTCCTCTTGCCTGGTTTCAACATACTAAACGCTAAGTCTTCGAGCCTCAATATTCATGAATGTTACTCATTCAGCTTTTAGCTATTGCCATTAACCACCCCTAAATTTTTTAGAGAGTTTGTGCCTAAAGGGATAGATGCCTAATCAATATAACCCAATAGTAGCGCACTCAGGCAGCTAGTTTTGAATTCCATTGTTAGACTAAAGCACTAACCCCCTCAGCAAGTGCTTAGAACTGGTATAAAATTGATTAAATCATTCCTCATATTTAAATAAAAATCATCATCACACTTCCAATGATTGTAAGAGCAATGATATGGTATCCGACAGCGATGAAATAAATTGTTAAGGAGTTTTTGCTGTTTGTACCTAGACCAAAAATAAAGTCTTTTGCATAGGCAAGAGCTACGATAACTCCTACCAGCCCACCAATTAATGCCCCATCAATTATTGTCTGTGCTTGTGATAGATTCAAGACTCCGTACAAAACTATCGATGTTACTAATGTAACAAACGTCAAAAGGCCATAGTTAGGTTGTTCAGGCTTAATATTTAAATTTTCTACCCACTGCTTTCCAAGAATAGAGTAATAAATCATACCACTTACCATATAAATAACGACTCCCGTTACAATTGCGAATATCATATTTAAACCTGCTTTCTTTCGTATTGTTTTTATGTAAATTATTCAATTACTCTCTGAGGCTCACAACAATAGCTTCCGCCAATATTCCCTCTTTATAAGTTGAACTTTCTTTTACTTCGAAAGTCTAATTAAAACAGCGGTTCTTTTTTATTCGTAAACTGTAAGGAAAAAGGCAATGTCAGCAGTGTGATAATGAATAAAATTATAACAATAGCTATATATGATGCAAACGAAAGATCCAAAAAGACACTAATCAATAATGTTGGCAAGAACATAATGACCATTGCTGGAACACCTGTTTTCAAATTGCTTTTGGTTGTTAAATACTGTTGTTCTCCACATTTTGGACACTTTTTTATGAACAAGTATTTTACTGATTCACTGTATCGATAAGAATAGTGACATGACCAACACGTTGGTAGTTTCAAGTGAGACTCCCTCCATCCTAGTATTTATGTGTTCCAATAATTTTCTTCACCCTGTTTCGGTAATGGGGAAGCAGGTAATATTTATTTTAACATTAATTTCCTTCTAGTTGGGAGGCACTGAAATGCTGTTTTCCGTTTAGTTTATACTCTATTCATTTCTTTCGTTTCCTTAACTCCAGCGTTATCACTAAAGTGGGGAATCATTGCTCGCTTCGCTTCCCAAAATCATACAACCCTCTCTTTTTCAGGAAGCATTCCTCCTTTCGTTTCCTGAAATTCCACAACCCTCTCTTTTTTAGGAAGCATTCTTCCTTTCGTTTCCTGAAATCCTGCAACCCTCTCTTTTTCAGGAATCATTCCTCCTTTCATTTCCTGAAATTCCACAACCCTCTCTTTTTCAGGAATCATTCTTCCTTTCGTTTCCTGAAATCCTGCAACCCTCTCTTTTTCAGGAATCATTCCTCCTTTCATTTCCTGAAATTCCACAACCCTCTCTTTTTCAGGAATCATTTCTCCTTTCGTTTCCTGAAATTCCACAACCCTCTCTTTCTCAGGAATCATTTCTTCTTTCGTTTCCTGAAAACCCACAACCTTCTCTATTTCAGGAATCATTCCTCCTTTCATTTCCTGAAATTCTGCAACCTTCTCTATTTCAGGAACCAATCCTCCTTTTGTTTCCTGAAATCCCACAACCCTCTCTTTCTCAGGAATCATTCCTCCTTTCTACTTGTTGCAAATTTATATAAAGAAAAACCCTGTGCATCAATTTCACGCACAAGGGTCCAGTTTTTACTAATGCCTCTTATCTAGTTATTCTTCAAAACTAACTTATCCGAAATAATCAAATCAGGCTCTGTAGAATTCTTAATATCCTCAATTGTATATCCTTCTACAACTTCTACTAACTCGAGTCCAGCATCTGTCACATCTATCACTGCTCGATCGGTAATGATTCGGTTTACAACCTTTTGACCAGTTAGTGGTAGGGAGCAATTTTTTAAGATTTTTGGTTCGCCGGCTTTATTGACATGTTCCATAATAACGACCACTTTTTTAGCACCGTGAACTAAATCCATCGCACCACCCATCCCTTTAATCATTTTTCCTGGAATCATCCAGTTTGCTAAGTCGCCATTTTCAGCCACTTCCATTCCACCTAAAATGGCTAAATCAATGTGTCCTCCTCTAATCATCGCAAACGACTCCGCATTACTAAAAAAGCTAGCTCCTGGAATAGCTGTTACCGTCTCTTTTCCGGCATTGATTAAATCCGGGTCCACCTCTTCCTCGTTCGGGTATGGTCCAATTCCTAATAACCCATTTTCTGATTGTAAAACGACATCTTTATTTTCAGAAATGTAATTAGCGACCATAGTTGGCATGCCAATTCCAAGATTCACGTAAAAGCCATCTTGTATTTCTTTTTCTGCTCTTTTAGCAATTTGTATTCTAATATTTTTACTCATCGTTTCTCCTCCAATTTTAGTTAATTTGCGCCTTGAACCGTTAAACGCTCAATTCGTTTTTCTTGCTTTCCGACAATCAGGCCTTGAACGTAAATACTTGGAGTATGAATTTCGTCCGGATCTAATTCACCCACTTCAACCATTTCTTCTACCTCAGCAATCGTGACTTTTCCGGCAGCAGCCATCATTGGGTTAAAGTTTTGCGCTGTTTTTCTGTACACTAAGTTCCCCATCTTATCTGCTTTCCACGCTCGAATTAAACTATAATCAGCAGTAAACGCTTCTTCCAATAAATATTCTTTTCCATTAAACACTCTTGTTTCTCTTCCTTCAGCAATTGGTGTTCCCACGCCAGCCGGGGTATAAAAAGCTGGAATTCCTGCCCCACCGGCACGAATTTTTTCAGATAAAGACCCTTGTGGTACAAGTTGAACTTCCAATTCTCCACTTAGTACTTGTCTTTCAAATTCTTTATTTTCCCCCACATATGAGGCAATCATTTTTTTGATTTGTTTGTTGTTTAACAGGAGACCAAGACCCCAATCATCAACGCCGCAGTTGTTTGAAATAACCGTTAAGTCTTTTACATTTTTTTCACATAATCCTTTAATGAGGTTTTCTGGGATTCCAACAAGCCCAAATCCTCCAACCATTAACGTCATGCCATCTTGTATTTCCTTTACTGCCTCTTCGAAACTCGTATAAATTTTCTTCATTTTCCTGCCCCTCTCATACAATGATTGCTAAACTAATCATGCTCCATATTTGTAATAATTGTTAATGTTAACGTTTACAAAAAATCCCCTCAATTATTTTTATTCCGTCATCCCTCCTACTTGAATGTTCAATCTAGAATTTTCCGATATTTCTTTCTTTTATTTTACAACAACTGCTTTTATGAGTAAAATGAATAAAAGTAATAAAGATTATTACTATAATGAATAAATGAGGGATCACTTTGGAATTGAAGGATTTGCGGTATTTTATTGAAGTCGTAAAGTACGGGAGCTTTACGAAAGCAGCAGCCCATACTTATATCTCACAACCAACACTAAGTAAGTCGTTAAAAAAGTTAGAAACTGAACTCAAAGTAGAATTATTTGAGCGCTCTACACGAAAATTGAAATTAACGGATGCGGGTGAAATTGTTTATAAACAAGGAGCAAAGATATTAGGAACTACGAATGAACTTACAACATTATTAGATGATTTAATACATTTGCCGACCGGAACGATCAAAATAGGCATTCCCCCATTAATAGGAACTCTTTTTTTTCCTACTATCGCCAAAAACTTTGGAAAAGCTTATCCTGACGTTACTTTAGAGTTAGTGGAGTTAGGGGCCAAACGGATCGAACAATTAGTGGAAGAGGGACAAGTAGATGTTGGCATCATCGTTTTGCCGATTGATCATAGTAAATTCAATATTCTTCCTTTTATGAAAGAAGAATTTATGCTCTATACTCATAAGGATCACTCGCTAGCAAAAAAAGAAGCTGTTAACATTCAACAGCTAGCAGAGGAAACATTTATTCTATTTAACCGAGAGTTTGCCTTACATGAACTCATTATTGAACAATGCCATAATGCAGGTTTCCAACCAAATATTGCTTTTGAAAGTTCACAATGGGATCTCATCGCGGAACTTGTCAGTGCCGAGTTAGGAATTACGTTACTGCCTAAATCCATTTATGCAAAGATGAATTCAGATGTTATTCAAATGATTCCTATACAGGAACCTCCGATGTGGGAACTAGGGGTGATAACGAGGAAGGAGCGTTATCAATCTTTTGCGGTGAGGACCTTGCTTTCGTTTTTGTCAGAAGAGTCTCATTTGACTTTTTTCAGTAATCAATCTTAATGAATTAAGGTTCTTTCTTCAAGAGCGAGAATACGGGACAATATTCTCGCGTGAACAAGTTAGTGAATGTCTCTCAGAACTTAACAATCTTATTACCGCTTATAATCAAGATGCTCAGTTCCTTTATATTCAAACCAATCAAATTCTACAAAGTTTTCGCTTTCCTTCCCATTTGAACTAGCAAACATACCTACCATCGTTCCAACCATGCCGCCAACTATCTCAGGGTTTATCTTTCTACCATCTGCATTCTCGTAAAGTAAGTTCGATCTTCCATCCGGCTTGCTGTAATAAAAACTATACGTTTGCCCCTCTGCAATAATGCTAAGAATGATATCTTTACTATCAACTGCTACGCTTGCCAATTCAGTCTCCGTAGTAACACCTTTGAAGTGCGGTTGGTGTGGATATCCATTTAGTTCACTAGTACACTGGATAAGTCGTAAAATTTGCTTCCCTTTTTTCAAGGACCGTTCTAACCGAAATTGGTGATTAGCTGCCTGCATGACAACGAGACCCACAGTTTCATTCTCGCTTAACGCATGATAATGCATCCTGACTGATATATGAAAACTAGGGTGTTGTTGTCTACGTCCGATAAAACTTAAGCTAGGCACAGCCTTATCTATAAAGGTTGTAGATAAATCTATTTTACGAAGTTCTTGGCTTATTCGGCGTGGTAGTAGTTTCATCGTTAACTTGCTGTCTGATACTTTGTAGAAATCCTCATAAGGTGTTCCGAAGAAAACCCAATCAAATCCAAGTTTCTCACCATCAAAGTCGTCCCTTATTGGGGTTGTTTTTGGTGTGAAAGAAGGCAAATCTGGTGCAGGATAGCTCCATTCTATTTTTCCAGTTCCAGGGCTTATTACTGGAAACCCGTCCTCCCAAACGACCGGTGCGATAAACGTTTCCCTGCCAAGATTTTTATGATATCCCTCAATTAAGCGAGAGCCAAGCATGACTGCATACCACTCGCCACTTTTCAGCTCTACGAAATCTGCATGTCCAACATTACAGATTGGATAATGCTTTCCGAGGTGACGATGCGTTATAACAGGGTTTCCAACATATCCCTCATAATCATCAAAAATATGTCTACTCCTTGCCACCGTTACGGCATGATAGTGCTCTGTCCCTCCTTCTGCAATGACCAAGTAGTAAAAGTCGTCCTTCTTGTAAAGATGGGGGGCTTCGGGTGATGCACAATTTTTTAGAGCACCTCCCCAGATTGTTCGCTTCCCTCCCATAAGACGCATATTATCCAAATCCATTTCACTTATCCAAATAACTTGTTCTCCGTGTGTTCCATCCTCATTCGTTTCTTGTCTCGTACCGGTGATATACGCCTTCCCGTCATCGTCAAAAAACAAAGAAGAGTCAATACCCGGACAGTCTTGGAGCCAGTAAGGATCTGACCACGGACCACGCGGGTCAGAAGCGGTTACAATAAAATTCCACTTATTACTGACATTCGTTGTAATCATATAAAATGTACCGTTGTTATATCGAAGCGTTGGTGCCATGATTCCTGCTGTCATATGGTCTGCCGTCGTATGAAGTTGCGATTTCCGATCGAGTATATGCCCGATTTGCTCCCAATTCACAAGATCTGTACTGTGAAAGATAGGTACTCCTGGAAACAAGGAGAAACTGGAGGTAATCATATAAAAATCATCCTCCACCCGACAAATTGAAGGATCCGGGTAAAAACCTGGTAAAATTGGATTATGCAACTGCTTTTTCTTCAAAAAGATCACCTCTATTTTTATTGAGAAAATCAATGAAACTATAATTCAACTAATGAAAAGGTGTGCCCCAAAGTAGCACACCTTCAAAGAAACAGTAAATATTTATTAGTTACATCAATAAAGTGATCTTTCCATACATTCCCGTTGGCTCAATTGGATCATGTGAAATCATAAACGGCGGCTCCGGGTGATTTAGTCGGTCTCGATCTAACGTTGTGGCCACTTCAACACGAATCGTATTTGTACCTTTCCTTAAATAGCGTTCAACCTCAAATACATACGGAGGACAAACTTTCATACCTACATATTCACCGTTAATCCATAACTCAACAGCTTCATAAATATATTCAAAGGTTACTAGCCCTTGTTTGGATATTTTGTCTAGCTCAAAGGTTTTTTCGTACCTAATGATCCCTGCAAAAGTCGGCATTTCTTTTGAAACAGGCACCAATTCCTCCATGATCTTCCCTTCATCAAAGTTTGGATATTCATTACTCTTGACTAAGGAATACTCCCAGTTTGTAGATAAATCTTTGCTATACTTTGATGAAGCTACCTTTTCAGAAAGAGGAATATACAGTTCAAGATTATCTAGATCTTCTCCATTTTCAATCACGATACAAGATTCATAGGGTCGTAACTCTAAATAGATACTGCTCTTTCCGTTCTCTGTTTTTACCGATATCTTTTCAAACTTATTTTCTAGACCATGATAAACAACTACAGAGCCACTAATAGGTAATTCTATTTCCCCACTAAAAGTCTCAAATGCTGATTCATTTTGAAACATATAAATATTCGTTTCTTTTACATAATGATAGTATGTTAAATCTTTAAATGGTTTCTTTAACTGAATATCATACATTCCATTGGCTTTTAGTTCATTTGCTAGATCGTCTAATGGTACTACTTTGCATTCGTTCATTGCTTCTAAAAGTTTTTTAGAAACAGTTGCTTCAACTTCATTAGAGATCGCTTCAGGCCTTTGATTAACAAAGATAAAGTCCAAACTTTTATTTTCTATTATAAATTCCGCCAACTCTTTCGTTATAAATTGACTATATGGAAAAACTAAGCATTTAAATTCTTCTCCATTAATGAATAACCGGTCATTCTCTACTTTCCCATTATACGAACCTAGGTTACTTAACATATCAATTGGCACAAAATCAAAATCAATCTGATTTTCAGTTAACACTCTCGCTGGTTTTTGCATTTTCATATAGTCCCCAGTCCATTCACTCTCTCCGTGATATAACACAGCTACTGGAGCTACATGAGTACCACCGTTAAAAATATGACACAAGCGGTTCGCATACTGCATAAGATAGGCAAAATGTTTAAATTGGGGATTATGTCCTCTTGCATAAAAATGTGGTGGACAATCAAAATCTGGATATTCTCGCATAGAAAAGGCATGAGGTACGAGGTGATTTATCCCACGTACAACTAAGTGGTCCAAAATATATTTCATATCTCTAACCCCAAGTTTCCAACCGTATGCACCAAATAATTCACACATTGTTCTTCCTTTTTTCTTAGGATCGAGATGACCATAAGAAGACCCTAGTTTCCCCAGTGAATAATGGTAGAATTCTCCGTCTCCTTTTGAAATTCCAACTCTCTCTAATCCCGCTCCACCAAAGATAACCTGTCCGCCAATAACGTCAATCCCAGACATATGTTGGCCTGCCAATGCCCTAAAGAAATGACCGGCCCCACTCCCTAGTCGACTATGTTGATCATTGTCTTCAATCACATGTCCAATGTATTCGACATTATGCTTTTCACACCATCTACCTAATTGACTACTAAAGTTCTTTTCATATAAACGGGTGATAATATCCATATACGTATATCTTGTATGAACACAAAGATTCATTTCTTCCGTGCTGGTCCACAAAAAAGGTAATTGAGCCTTCCACTTCTCCCCTAAAGCACTCTCTAACCACTTCTTTGCTTCTTCACTCCAAGGGAGGGGCATATCTTTTTGCCCAATTGTCTCATCAAAATCAAACCCTTTCACATTGCCAAATGCTGGCTCATCAGAGAAAAAACCAGCAAACGTTTCCCCAAAATCCTCACTGTAACGTTCATAATGCGGTAAATATACCGCTTCTAACTGTGTGCTAACCGATTCTTCATCAATCATATTAATATATTTTGGATTTCCGCCATCTGTTTTCGTTTCGTAAACGACAAAAATTCTCCAACCACCTTCTGGTAATGTACATGTTAAAAAGGAACCCGCTACTCTGTCCGTTAAGTCAATTACTTCCTCCAGAACAACTCCATCTCTTACCAGTTTCGCTGCGACAACACTAATTAATTTGTTGTTTTTTTGCTCTTCTTTGTCTATCTGTTTATCTAAATCTAACCAGGAGGTACGGGGCTTTAACATTGGAGCAATATTTATCGTCACTTCATTTTGGGCACCTAATACATCGACAATATTGTAATGAATATAGGTTTTCTTTCGCTTCGGGTATTTTTTCTCAATTAACCCATTCGCATAACCTGTAGGAAAATGGGCATCATCCAACACCCACACACGCATTCCTCTCTCCTTTGCCTCTTCCATGACAATATCTAGGTCATGCCACCACCCAGGCCCTGCAAAGTCAGGATGTGGTCTTGCTTCTACACAAACCGCTCTAATTCCACATTCGTAAATTTTTGCCATTTCTTCTCTAATAACTTGTTCCTCTTCCCCTCTCATCCATAGAAAAGGAAGGATATAATTTTCCGTTCGATCAATCTTTAATTCATGAATTGTTTTTTTCATAACACTGCCCTCCGCAAAAAAAGACGTTAATACCTTACCACCTTATTTTGAATAACTAGAGATCCTGCTCCTATAACTCCTGCATCATTTCCTAACTGTGCTAGCTTGATTTTTGTACTAGTTCTTACTTGCGGGAAAGCAAACTGCTGAAAATACTCTACTACTCCTTCTAACAGCATATCACCGGCTGCAGACACACCGCCGCCAATCACAATGAATTCTGGATTTAATAAATTAGCTATATTGCTGCAAGCCAACCCTAAATAGTAATATAATGTGTCAACTATGATGGCAGCCAATTTATCTCCTCGTTTTGCTTGGTCAAACACTGTTTTTGCAGTTATTTCCTGTCCATTTTCAATTAACATTTTTAATTCTGATTCATTCTGATAATCTTCCGATAAATCTCGAGCTAATCTGACAACACCTGTTGCACTCGCAACAGTCTCTAAACAACCGTAATTTCCACATGTACATTGATACCCATTAGGTTCAACATGCATATGGCCGATTTCTCCTCCACAACCCTCTATTCCATGAACTAAATTTCCCTCTGCAATAATGCCGCCGCCAACACCTGTTCCAAGCGTAATAAATGTAACGTTTGAGCCATTTGCACCTGCACCTTTCCAGCGCTCTCCTAATGCGGCTACATTTGCATCATTATCTATGAAAAAGGGAATCTTTGTTCCAGCTTCCATCTGCTCTTTTACTGGTTGTAATGAACTCCAATTTAAATTGTAAGCTCCAATAACCGTACCTTTTCTCGGATTAACGGATCCAGGAGAACCCATCCCAATACCTAAAACCTCATTTGCTGAAATTTTATATATATCTAGATGCTCGTTAATCGTCTCAATCATGCTTGGAACGATGTTCTTCCCTGCATTTTGAATATCTGTCTTGATGCTCCACTTTTCTTGAATCTCCCCTTCCTCAGTCAGAATGGCAAATTTTATTGTTGTACCACCTAAGTCGATACCAATAACTTTATTCATAATCATACCTCCCAGCTTATTTAATACGAGAGCGATAAAATTCAATGTATAACCAATAACATTAATTAGATTAATCAGAATATATTTTCGTTAATACTATTATTCTAATGGTAGATTAAGAAACTATATTTCCAGACTGTATTCGTTTTTTAGCTAGACTTAACCTTACTTCTGTAGCTCTTTGTTCAGTCAACCCATAAAACTTAACAATGATCATTGCAAGTCCAAATAGCAATGCAGGCATTAGATTAACAACCATATTTATGCCATTTATCGCTTCTGCTGTTTGTTCTGTATTTGCTACGTACCCAAAAACCGCTAATAATACAAGCGCTCCAGACCCACTAATTGCACTACCAAATTTTGTTGATAAACTTATAGCTGCATTTGCCGCACCATCAACCCGTATCCCCTTTTTATGTTCCATGTGATCTATAGCGTCCGGAACCATAGCAATTAGAATGGGAAATCCAAAGAGTGAAAGACCATACCAAAAAGTACCTACTAATAATAAAGGAATATTACTAAAGTCAACAAAGTATAAAAAAACTAATGAAGCTAATGCAGAACTATAGGATATGTATAGCATGTTCTTCTTCCCAACTTTTGTTGCAAATCTTGAAAAAAGAATAATTCCGATAGCTGTGGCTATAAATGGTAATGGCATGAAAATAGCAACCAACTCCATCCTCTGTACTACATACATATAATAGTAAATAACCGTACCCATTCTTCCAAAAAAAGCTGTCATCGTTAATAACATGATGAAGAAAATACACATTAAAGGTTTGCTAGAAACAATCATTTTTAATGATTGTTTTACAGGAACTTTATTTGGGTTGATGGGGGTTACAACTTCTTTACACTTAAAAAATACTAAATAAAATAAAGGGACTGCTAAACTAGCAAATATGAGAGCTGTCATAGTAAATCCATAAGCAGTAGGCTGGTCGCTTTGACTAAAAAATAAAATGATTGGCATAGAAATGAAAGATAACGTTACTCCTCCTAACTGCTTTCCTACCATCCTATACGAGCTAACGGCTTGTCTTTCTTCTGGATCTTTCGTCATAACAGCACCTAATGATCCATAAGGTAAATTTACAACTGTATACAGCATTCCTAACATAATGTAAGTAAACGTTGCCCATGCAATTTGAGCAATCGTATTGCCTCCAAAGCTAGGTGCCGTGAATACAAGCACACTAAATATCGCCAAAAATGGGGTCCCATATAATATATAAGGCCTAAATCGTCCATGCTTTGATTTTGTTCGATCCGCTAGTATGCCTAACATTGGATCATTAATACCATCCCAAATACGTGAAACTAGCATAAGCACAGCTACAACTGCAGGCGCTAAACCAACAACATCTGTATAAAAAAGGAGTAAGTAAGAACCTATGAACGTCCAGACAAATTGACTTGCTAAATCTCCAAGCCCATATGAGATTTTTGTTCCCGTTGACAATTTTACTTCTTCATTTTTTACTACTTCTACTTCCATTTTGTTTTGATTTATAGCATTTGTGCTCAAATTTATACCCCCTACCAATAATCAGTAACCGCTTTCACAATTAAATCTAATTATAAGAAAGCGTTATTATTTTGTCTCTAATTATTTTCGAAAAATGTATTAATTTGTTTTTTTGCACAATCTTGATCGATTCGTAACATCCTATCACTGTTACTTCTTAAAGGTTGTCTTATAGGATCCTCTTCTTCCTTTTTAAAGGAAGACATACTCTTTACTATAATACGAGAAGGACTACAATTTGATTATAAGACAACCTCTCCAATTTTTATTTAACTAACAATTTTCTCTCCATTTGTAAATGACGCTTTGTCATTTCAATGGCATTTTTGGATGCTTCGTATTCAGACATGATATAGCCATTAAAATTAGAGTTTTGAATAATAGGCAATATTTCATCATATGGGATACTCGCTTCCTCAAGACTCTCATGCATATAATGGAATTTCCCATGAAAGTGTACAACATAAGGCATAATTTTCTTTAAACCTTCAAAATCAGGTTCGCGATAGAAGGTGACGAACCCATACATTCCTTGAAAAGCACCCATGACAGCACCATCTGCTCCTGCATCCAATAATCGTTGTCTTGCTTCATCTCTTGGAACCTCGTCATAGCGTAGTTGCGCAGCCATTTCTAGCAATTCAACTGGTGCTCCATTCTCAATCGCTTGATCCCAATATACTTTATTTGGACGTGTCGCAAAACAACCAAAATCAGGTGTAAATCCGATAAACTTAGAACCTGTTTTCTCAAACACTTCCATATATTCTTGCATAAATGGCGATGTCGGCGTTTGAGGGTTATGAATTTCAACTCCGATTTTCACACCGTAATTCTCGGCATAAGGGGCTAATTTTTCAAGCGCTGCAGGCGATAAAAGATACTGCACGCGCATCACCTCACACCCTAGTTTATTAGCAGTTTTTAAATCAATAATGGTAGATTGCAACATCTCGTCTTCAGTCAAATTCCGATCGGATCGCATCCCACGGTCTGTATTTGCCCCATAAGAAACAAATTTAATTCCATATGCATTTGTCATCCGAGTAAATTCATCTAGAACTTTATCACTAACAAAAGGATATGTTGGTAACATTTGTGAGCCTACTAATTCAAATCCTTCTGCACCGAGTTCAGCAGCTGTTCGAATACAATCTTCTAATGTCAAGATTCCTTTGACATAATCGGTGGAAAAACTAAAAAGCGAAACACCTAACTTTATGTTAGCCATTAACCTGTACCCCTTCCACAATTTGTAATGTTTTCGTACCGCATGAATCCAGCACTGCATAATCATGTTCCTTATTACTTCCGGGAACAGGCATATATGGGATACGTACTAAAAGGGTGACATCAATTGTATGTTCCCCTTCAGACAATCCTCCGGGCGCATAAACCTTAATAGTAGCTGGTTCAATGACATTCCAAAATTCTGATATGAGACTCGGTATTTGTTGTAATGTAAATTCTTTTTCATTCAGACACAAGCTAAGATCATCTGCATGTACTTCTTTTCCGTCAACTTTAACCGCTAACTCTTGAATACACGATAAATAATGCCCTCGATAATTACTTAAACGAATTTGAAATTCATACCCCAATCTTTTTCCATTCACGTACGTGTTTTTAAGACTATCATTACAAACAACATCTACGAAATCTAACTTCATTTTAAACGCCATTTTTTCTCCTCCTTTTAAAACGCTTTCTTTTTTAAAACAAAAGATGTTATCGTTAAGCGAAAAACTGGCTTAGATAATTCTTACTAATTTTGATAGATTCTTTTTTCATTTCTATTGTATCTTCAAAAGCCTTGTCCTCTACTTCAATAACAGCATAGCTTTTATAATTAATATCTGTTAATGCCGATACATATTTAGCCCAATTTACATCGCCTAACCCTGGTAATTTAGGGGCAATGTATTCAAGTGGTGTTGCCATAATTCCTACATCATTTAGTCGGTCTTCATAAACTTTAATATCTTTAAAATGAATGTGGAAAATACGGTCTTTGAACTCATATAGCGGTTTAATATAATCCATTTGCTGCCATACAAAATGAGAAGGATCAAAATTCAAACCAAAATTCTCATTCGGAATTATATCAAATACACGTCTAAAAATAGCAGGCGAAGTCATTAAATTTTGACCCCCTGGCCATTCGTCTGATGTAAATAGCATTGGGCAATTTTCAATCCCAATTTTCACACCCAACTCTTCTGCATAGTTGACAATCGGTATCCAAGTTGTTTTCATTAACTCTAAGTTTTCTTCAACGGTTTTCGACTGATCACGACCAATAAATGTGTTGACTAAAGGTACATCTAATTCTTTTGCTGCTCTAATAAGTTTGTATAAGTGTTCAATGTACACACTGCTTTTTTCTTGATCAGGATCTAACGCATTCGGATAATAAGCAAGTGAAGAAATTTCAATCCCTTTTCTTGCTATGTATTCTTTCACATAATTCACATCGTAGTTATCCACATCAAGATGGGTAACTCCAGCATACTTTCTTACCGCTTTTCCTTTTGGCCAAGCACACAATTCTACACATTTAAAATGATTCTCTGATGCGAAGTCTATCACCTCTTCAAAGGTACACTCATCAAGAATGGCTGTATTAAAACCTAGTAACATATACATCTTCCTTTCTATTTAGAATCACGTTATAGATAATCCCCTAATTAAAAAAGAATTTAATTTAGGGGATACATACATTATTAAGACAACGTAACAGCTTCGTCAGTATTTAATTTAATTGTTTCACCCGTTTCAGCCGCTTTATAAATAGCTTCAAGAATTTGAGTAACAACAAATGCTTCTTCAGGCTTTACTAATGGTTCTGTATCATTGATAATCGCCTCTAACCATTGCTTTGATTCTTGAACGCCGACGCCAGCTGCCGAAGCATCAAAGAAGTCAACTCCTCCAATTACAGTTGGCTCTTGTGTTACTAACTCCCCATGTTCGGATTTATTAATAACCAAACGGCCAGGTTTGCCCATTCCATGAATAATTTCTGCACCAGCTTTCGTTCCACATAATGTCGTTGCTGCTTCTTTTGCGTCTGTTGTGTTTAATACCCATGAAGATTCTAAGAAAATCGTTGCTCCATTTTCCATTTTAATAAAACCAAATGCTGAATCCTCTACTTCAAATGTACTTGGATCCCATGGTCCAAAAAGATTTCCTTCCACTTGATCAGCCATTTTGTGAAATATTGATCCTGTAACCGAAACTGGCTTATAATTCCCCATCATCCATAATGTTAAGTCTAAAGCGTGAGTACCAATATCAATTAAAGGTCCACCACCTTGAGCTTCTTTATCTTGAAATACGCCCCAAGTTGGAACAGCTTTACGACGAACCGCATGTGCTTTTGCAAAATAAATCTCACCTAATGCATCCTCATCACATGCTTTACGCAATGTTTGCACTTCACGTCTTAATCTGTTTTGGTATCCAATTGTAAATTTCTTACCTGATTTTTTCCAAGCATCTAACATTTGTTTCGCATCTTCACTCGTTGCAGCCATTGGCTTTTCACATAGCACATGTTTACCAGCTTCAAACGCAGCAACTGTAATAGGGCAATGCGAGTTGTTTGGTGTTAGTACGTAGACAACATCAATTGATTCATCTTTTAATAATTCATGATAATCACTGTAAACTTTTGAATCGTCTGATCCATATTTTTCTTTTGCTTCAATTGCCCTTTCTACTATTACATCACAAAAGCCAACGACGTCAGATAAATCTGATAATTGCGCAAGTGATGGTAAATGTTTTTGATTCGCAATTCCTCCACAACCGATAATTCCAATACGTAATTTGTTTTCCATATCAAATTCCTCCTAGTAGTAAATTTATGAATTACTGTTAGATTTAATTGCTTTTGAGAATATTCTAAATTTGATTACAACAATAATATACCACATTGGTTTACTAATTGTAAACCATTATTTTATTGTAAATGTTTTATTTTAATTAAACAAATTACATATTGTTAAGCACAGCGCAAAAAACCTAGTTAGAGTTTCCTGAATGGCAACACTAACTAGGTTTATTATGTAGATTTTATATCAGGTTGTATTTCCTAATGTTTTTACCATATTTCACAAAAACAAAAGAGCATCAACTGAGACGCTCCTAAAGTGTAACTAGCTTATTTTTCCTTTTTCACATATTGCAGGACCATAGCAAAGACTGTATTCATGATTTCACTAAAGTCTAGATCGTGTTCCTTTTTTAACACTTCACCTCTTGTGACTAATCGTTGAAGCAAACTAATCGTTGTTTCAAATATAGTAAAGCCAACTTTATCGGGATCAATATCTGGACGTATAGAACCATCCTCCATCCCTTCTTTTAAATACATATCCATTAAGATATTACGACCTCGTCTACCTTCCATGACAAATTCACGGTAACGCTCAGCAAGATCCTCATTAGGAAAATTATTATTATAATAATGATCAAAAAATCCAATATACTTAATATGGTTTGGATTTTCAAATGTAAACTTCAACCAAATTTGCAGTAGACTTTCAAGTTTCTCTAGACCAGTCCCTCTCTCTACTGTTTGCTTATTAATGTACTCGACCATTTCATCGATAACCTTCATCTGTACTTCAAATGCGATATCATCTAATGTACTAAAGTATTTATAAAACGTAACTCTGCTTACACCAGCAATTTCACAAATGTCTTTCATTTTCACTTCAGAAAAATCTTTTTCTAACAGTAGTTTCTGTGCCGCTTTAATTATTTCTTCTCTATTTTTATTTCTCATTTCTTTATGCCAAGTTGTACTCATTTGTGCTTCACACCACCGCTCTTAATTAGTTATTTCAAAGATAATTTACAACAAGTTAACCATTTACATATACTATATCACATTTTTTTCTAAGTGTTAATGAATTTGCTCCCACTCTAGCAAAAAAGTTACAGAATTTTACAAAGGCTTATTTTGTTTAACCTTTTTTGCTTCAAAATGAGCCATTTCTTTATTAGCACCGATCATCGTTACAAATAAACTCCCTAATAGAATGATTCCTATAAGGAAAAACGGCAAATTAATTTGAATATCGAATAACATTCCTGCTAATGCAGGTCCTATTATATTTCCTATACTTCCATAGGAATTGTTCATTCCAGCCACATAGCCTTGTTCGTCACCTGCTTTTTTTGATAAAAGTGTGTTGAGTCCTGGTCGGAGTAAGGAAGTACTAATAGAAAATAGAATAATCATAAACAGAAGGTAAATAAAATCCCCTGAAAATAACATTAGAACAATAAACAGGGCACTTAAAGGAAAACATATTTTCATCATCCGCGTTTCCCCTAAAGAACGAACCATTTTATCAAAGATCATTGCTTGAACGATTACGCCGACTAATGCTCCAACGGTTAAGAGAATAGCAATATCTTTAGGGCTATAGCCATGTTTATTATCTACATATAGACCTAACGTAGTTTGAAATGCAGCTAATCCAAATGTTAGTGTGAGTATAAGCAAAAGCAACCAAAAATAAGGTACCCTAAGAGATCGACTAAACGGTTTTAGAATACCTTCTTTTTTCTTCCCCGCCATCCTAGCTTCTTTCATTTTCTCTTTCGTTAATGTTTCTGGTAAGAACAGAAGAGATAAGATGGTTGCAATAAAGGCAATAACGGTAGAAACGTAAAAAGGAACGCGTAAGCCAAATTCAGCTAAAAGACCACCGATACCTGGACTAATAACAAAGCCAAGCGACATAGCAGCACCTAATAACCCCATTCCTTTGCTTCTTCCCTCTTCCGTTGTTGCATCTGCCACATAGGCTAAGTTTGCCGGAATTAAAAAGGCAAGGCCGACCCCACCTATAAGCCTGGAGAAATAAAGCATCCAAAGCTCCTGACCGAAACTAAATATGAATTGTGACAATGCCAAGATGGCTAAACCTATAATATTCATCCGCTTTCGTCCATACTGATCGGCATATTTCCCACCTAAGGGCGAAAATAAAAATTGAGTTAGCCCCATTGCAGCAACAAGGTAACCAAGATCTTTTCCACTAGCACCAAATTCTAAGATGAATTTAGGTAATACCGGAATAATTAACCCCACCCCAATAAAAGCAATAAACATATTCATCATTAAAATGAAAAGTGGAAGGTTTCTTTGCTTAGCCATTGTCACACCCCCTTTATAAGTTATTACAATTTAATGAAATTAAATTCAGTATGTGACACGGTAAAACGGGCAGCACCTAAATGATGCGCCCGTTTTGTTACTTTTATTTAACTAACTGCATCCATGAATGCAGTAATGTTTATTTCTTAATCATCTCTATCAGAGAGTTAGTGTCTTCGTAGAATGGGAAGCGGCAATCATAGGAATGTACGATGCTCTTATATGTTGTTCGGCTGTAATTTCATGTTGCCCCTCACTTAAACCACCTTGTTTTAAACAAATAATGGTAGCTATTTGTTTTATTTCCCATCGATCGTCATATACATTCTCCATTTCATCTAATGTATAAGTCCGATCATCGAGAAAAAAACGTATATCTTTTCGAGGTATTTCATCGCCATCCACTTTGATTTTTATATCTTCAATTTGTGAAAGGATATACCCTCGGTAATTAGCAATTCTTATCTTCAGTTGAAATCCAATCACTACTCCATTTTCTATAACATTGCTAAATCCATCTTCACAAATCATATAGGTGTCATAACCAAAAACATTTCCAACGGCCATACGATCCCTCCTTATTTAAACGGACTGTGTTTTTTCAAGGTAACTTTTCAACATTTCTTGATGACGTCGTACTTGTTCTACTTCGTCATATCCAGTATCGATATCTTGCGTTAGGCGCTGTCCCTCATATTCGCTCATAATATATCCTGAATATCCACCTTCTATCAAATAAGGCATGACATTCTCATAATCAACATCTGGTTCTTTATTATCATCATTCATTTCATAAAACTTACCGTGAATGTGCGTAATATATGGCATAAACTCTAACAAATATTTAGGATCATGATAAGTCCACACTCCGATAACTACCCGCTGAGCTAACCAAATATCAACAGAGTTCGCACCCATTTTTGTTACTTTTTCAACTAAATCACTAGGAATTTCACGGTTTTTATAGACATTATCTATATATTCTGTGATATGATCTTGACCTCCATGTCGTAAAGATTCGTTTATAACTACCCGGGGTATTGTTTTGGAAAAGGTACCTAAGTCTGGCATAATTCCAAAATGTTTCGTCCCCTTCTTTTGAGCTAATTCTATATTCTTGTTCACCCATTCGCTT
Source organism: Alkalihalobacillus sp. MEB130 (assembly GCF_032335535.1). NCBI lineage: Bacteria > Bacillati > Bacillota > Bacilli > Caryophanales > Bacillaceae > Alkalihalobacillus > Alkalihalobacillus sp. MEB130. Next base: position 113,985 of record NZ_JAOANA010000006.1, on the reverse strand, counting down.
GTTAAAATATGTGGTGCATGAGCTTCTACTGCAATCTTTATATCTAGTTCCTCGGCATACGGTATACACATTTCAATGACTTCAATTGGCAAATGAAATGTTAATCGTACAATCTTAAAATTAAGTTTTTTCGCCACTCTCATAAGGTCTATTAGTTGATCAAGGATTTCCTTATGTGTCGTCATTCTATTTTTATAAACCTTTGTTTCTCCGTATACATCTAGACTAATAGGTTCAGTATCATATTTAGCCATCCATTCATGCCAATTCACAACAAACTCATCTGATAAGTTATAACTAATACTTGGGTATCCAGGAATCATCTGATCTGGCAACATCTCAATTCCTCTAACTCCAAGCTTCGAAACCGTTGCAATACAGTCTTCTAATGACATTTCACCAGTATAATATTTTTCCTGAAAGCTAAATAAAGATATTCCACGTTTTATATTATGTGCTTTTTCCATCGCCATCCCTCACTTTTTACAAATAGGTTAATTAGGTTTGAATAGTTTACTATTAAAAGCCTTAATTTTAAGTAGCTTAGAAAGCAGATTTTACTCATACATCAATAATGAATTCAAATCATTCTAACAAAACACTTCCAAATCAAGATTATTGAGGGCAACCATGAAATGGTCTTCATAGTTGCCCCTAAATTATTAATTATTTTTAGCCCATTCGTCTAATTGTCTTTGTTTCTCTTCAATATATTTGTCAATACCCGCGTCCTTTAGTCTCTGAATAAATTCTGGTAGATGTGTTTCCGGATCCATTACACCCGTTTCAAGTGCAATTGCATATTCGTTTTTCACATTGTCAAGTGCAGTAAGCTCTGAACTAACTGGAGTTGGATCAAAGATAAATCCTAGTGCTTTTGACTTTGTAGCATTTTCATTAAAGGTTCTTGTATCTTCCCAAAGAGTAGGTTCATCTCCTTCAGCAATATAGGTTAAAAATGAATCTCCCCAAAGGTAAGACATAGCAATACGGTATCCATTATTAGATCCATCAACACCTTCTGGGTAAGTAACTAAATTGTCATTATTGAATACATAGTGTTCCCCTTCAATCCCCCAGTTTAGTAGATTGACTAGCTCCTCATCAACATACATGAGATTTAAAAATTGCATTGCTTTTTCCGGATCTCCAGAGTTTCTAGGGATACTCCACATTACACCTGTAGCATGATGCGTATATGAAATCGGTTCCCCAAGGCTTACACTAGAAATTGAAACTCCAGCCCCTCTTGACTCCTGCCCTTCTACTCCCGGCTTTTGCGGTCCAAACCAACCGAAACTCTTATTTCCTGTAAGTAAAGCTGAACGTGATTCTGTCGTTGTTGTTATGTCTGATAAGATAAGTCCTTCCGTATACCATCTTCTCATTGTACTAACGAATTCTTTATATTCGTCTGTCTCATATAAATTTACTACCTCTAAATTATCTGAATCATTTGGAAGAACTCCAAAGAAATCTCCTAAATTATCAAACCATGAAACGACGTTCGTATGTGGAACTGCTACATTAAATGGAAGCAAAGGTTCAACCCCAGGCTCATTTTCCTTTATCGTTCTTAATACTTCTTCCAAATCACCCATTGTCTTGACACTTTCCAAATCAATATTATGCTTTTCCACTAAATCCGTACGCATATTAAACCCTACACTTCCTGCAAGATCTCGATTTGTTGGGATACCAAATAATTTGCCATTAAGACGAGGAGCATTTAGAATCTCTTCATCCATTACATTTTTTATATCCTGTCCAAACTCTTCAAGAAGATCATCCAATTCAAGCAACTGACCTCTTGTCGCTCTTCCGGTAAAGCCCATACGACCAGACGTTACTGCTAAATCCAATTGTTCATTTCCAGATAAAATTAAATTCATTTGTTGTGTATAATCACCAAGGGCAATTGGCATTAACTTTACGGTAGCATTGATCTTCTCTTTCGTAAGTTCATTTACTTTTTCCTCGACCAACTTCATGTCTCTAGGTGGTTCACCAGTAATGTAAAAAGCAACATTAAGTTCTGTCATTTCTCCATTTGACTCGTTTACATCTCCCCCACCCTCTTGCTGCTCAGTAGTAGAAGTGCTATTACTACACGCTGCTAAAAAGAGAAATAATGCAACAAAAATAATGTACATGCTAAGTTTTCTTCTCATTATTGACCCTCCAATATAATGTAAATGTCCAACGTATAGTGCACAACAATATGAACTTACTGTCAGTAATTAGTTCATCCCCCCAAACCCTAGTAGTAATCTTCCTATGGTCAAACATACTTAAAGTATGGGTACCATCATTTTTTTGTTCTTAAAAAATATAATAATGAGTTACCCTTTTACCGCTCCCACTGCAATCCCTTTTCTAAAGTACTTTGTGAAAAAGGGATACGTGATCAGGATAGGAAGAATTCCTATTACAGCGATGGCCATTCTTACCGTAGTACTTGGCAAGTCTGCCGCTGCCGACGCATCACTTGCTAGGTCGCTATTTTGTAAGAATTGTATATCTGTCATAATTCTATTCAAGAGATTCTGAATAGTATATAAACCAGGGTCTGTGATAAATAACATCTGATTAAACCAATTATTCCAATACATCGTTGCCATCAATAAACCAATCGTCGCTAAAATGGGCAAAGAAAGCGGTAACACTAATGAGCGAAAAATACGTATTTCCCCTGCTCCGTCTATTCGAGCTGATTCTATGATCGAATCTGGTATCGTGGTCGTAAAGAACGTTCTCATGAGTAACACATTAAATCCATTCATTAATAGGTAAGGAATAATTTGTGCCCATATCGTATTCTTTAAATCTAGTAAATTTGTATACACTAAATAGGTTGGGACAAGTCCTCCATTGAAAATAATCGTAAAGAAAACAAGAAATCCTAATACGTTTCGAAGAGGCATGTCTTTTCGAGACAATGGATAAGCTAACATTGCAGTCATCGTTAAGCCTAACACCGTTCCTACAACCGTCACGAGAATTGTAATTCCATAAGCATGTAGGATTTGTCCTCTCTGATCCCATAAGTATGAATAAGCATCTAAACTAAATTCTTTTGGGAAGAAGGAATATCCATATTGAACAACCGCTACCTCATCAGTTAAGGAAGAAATGATTAATAAAACAAAAGGTAAGATGAACACCGATGCGACAAACATCATGAAGATGTTTAACGTCCATTGCCTATTTTTATTTTGTACTTTCATATTCACACCCCCTAAAATAAAGCATTCTCTTTATTTTTTCTGCGAACCAACCAGTTCGATATCACAACTAATACAAACCCGACAATCGATTGGTAGAATCCAGCTGCAGCTGACATACTAATATCCCCAAGCTGCATGAGCCCTCTAAATACATACGTATCAATTACGTTAGTCGTACTATAAAGTGGACCTGAATCCATCGGAACGACATAGAATAATCCGAAATCCGAATAGAAGATCTTTCCTATCCCGATAAGTACAAGCATGACGATAACCGGTGCAATAGACGGCAGGGTGATGTAGCGAATTTGTTGCCATTTTGTCGCCCCATCTAATTTCGCTGCCTCGTAATACTCATTGCTTATTCCAATCACTGCAGCAAAAAGAATAACAGTAAAAAATCCGACATCGTTCCACACTTTGACTGATGTTAAAATCCAAGGCCAATGCATCGCTTCTGTATACCACGACACTTGATCTAAACCTAATAGTGGAAGAATCGTTTGATTCATAAGTCCTGTTCTCGTACTAAATACAGCGAAAACTAAGTAACTAATAATGACCATCGAAATTAAGTATGGGAGCAACACAACACTTTGATAAAATCTAGCTAGTAGTTTGTTCTTAACTTCATTTAATAGAATTGCTAAAGCTAATGCGGCCACCATGGTGAAAACGATAAAGGCTGAATTATATAAGATCGTATTTCTAGTAATCACCCAAGCATCTCTCGTACTAAACAAATACTCAAAATTCCGGAACCCTACCCAATCACTTCCCCAAATTCCCTGAGCAAAATTAATATCTTTAAAAGCGATAAAGAGCCCAAACATAGGGATATAGTTATTAATTGATAAGTAAAGCAAACCCGGAAACATTAATAGAAAAAGAGGCACAAACCGTTTCTTCTTACTTAATCTTAGCTTTAATGGTTGTTTCATGTTTATTTCAACATGTTTCGTTTCCCTAGTAGCAATTATTTTTGCCATTATGAGCCCTCCTGTTTTACTTTTACAATAAATAAACCATTTACAAATATTAATCTATTTACACTGTGTAAATCTTATATTCCTAGTATACATTGAGAGACTTTTCTTTGCAAGCGTTTTCTTAATTATCGAAAAATAAAAAAAACCAAAACTTTATTTCTTTTCTATCTCTTATCTTTTGTACTACAAAATTAATAACTATTGTGTAAAACTTGGCTACATGAGCTGATACATAGAGGCTCTTGCTTCTTTGCTGAATCATAGAAATGATCAACAATTTCCATCATATAGACTCCGTGTTCTGGAGGAGCGATTGGTTCCTCATTAAAAATAATGCAGTTCACAAAGTGCTCAAATTCATTCTTAAAGAATGTGCTCTTATCTATTTTCGGGCTTATATCTACACAGGTACCGTTTATTTCAGAATAGATTTGTAAATTCCCATTTATCAAACTAGCTCCACCTTTAGTCCCGATTAACTCTACGAATGTTTTTTCTTCTGCTATATTTGCCGCCCAACTAAATTCAAAACTCACAGTACGTCCACCCATAAGATTTAAAAATCCTACTGCACTATCTTCAACATTGTAGATACCGTTTACACTTCTGCTATAGCCAGGTCGATCTCGGGTTAATGTTTTATCGAAGTTTGTAAAGGTAGAGCCCGTAATATATGATGGATCAGGCATCCCCATTAGATACAAGACTAAATCTAAATAATGAACACCTAAATCAATTAGCACTCCTCCACCAGAAAGTTCTTTATTCGTAAACCACGTTCCTCTTCCAGGTATGCCGCTTCTTCTAATCCAACCAGCTTTTGCCTGATAAACCTCTCCTAAAAAGCCTTTTTCAATATAATCTTTTAAAAATACCGCTTCATTTGTAAATCTATTATTTAATCCAACCATTACTTTTTTCCCAGATTTATTTTTCGCATCCAAAATACGTTTCGCTTCCTTTGCATTGATCGCTAATGGTTTTTCACAATGAACATGTACTCCATTCATCAATGCGAAAATGGCTATATCAGCATGTAACGAATTTGGAGTACAAATGCTGACAATATCTAAATTTTCTTTTTTTATCATTTCAACATAATCATCGTACACATTTTCAATCCCGTATTGGCTTCCTATCTTTTTAGCTTTTTCTTTATTCACGTCACATATAGAGACGAATTCCACATTAGGGACTTTAAGATATCCTGAAATGTGTTTTCTTTCTGCATTTCTCCCTGCTCCAATTAATCCATATCTAAGGTTTCTAAACATTCTAGTTTCCTCCTAAACTAATAAGTTTTTCATATATGAAATGGTATAATCCACACCTTTTTCCCCTAATTCTCCTGTCCAAATCGGGGAGTGAGGTTCGATACTAAGTCCTTGATGATATCCTTTCACACGTAACAAAGATAAAAAAGTCTTCCAATCTGTTTGATCAAGCCCGGCTGGCGGATCATCTACTCTTTTACCATCTACCAATAAAGAACCTTTTAAGTGAACATGTTGAAAGCGATCCCCCCATTCCATTGTTTCTTTTAGATAATCTCCCCCGTCATAACGACAATGTGAAGGATCATATTTGATTCCTAACTCTGTTACATGTCCATGAACTACTTTCCAAGTCTCCGGTGTGTTAACAAAGTTTCCTTTGCGACAATTATAAGTAGAAACAGTAACATTCTTTGATTTTGCATATTCAACTAATCTCGATAAAAATCCAATCGCAGCCGTACAGTTCTCGTAATAAGAAAGTTCTGGAACATAATTAACCCCACAAACAAAATTCGAACATTTTAAATCACTTGCTGCATCAATCAATTTGAAACATTTCTCAAGTTCGCTTTCAATTATTTGACCTTTTTGGTCAATACGCAAAGATTTCCACCTGCCAATAGATCCAACCTGTATGTCATATTGTTCGACCCATTTTTTAAGCTGATAGCGATCGTTATAAAAACCTTCAACATCATGACCATCATTAATACAAAACTCCAAGAAATGAAGACCTTTATCTCTGGCACATTGAAAACTTTCTTCCGTTGGTTTTGCAATGATTCCTAAGTTCATTTTTTGACATCCTTTCAAACAGTTATCGGTATGTTTTATCGTCATAGAATTTCACTAAAACATTTACTAACAGTAAATGATTAATAATTAGTTAACGGTTAATATTATGTTAACACGCTTTTTTTATTTTCTCAACTAATTTTCAGAAATTTTCTATATCTCCTAACTAATCAAAAATTGTATTTTCCTCGTGTTTTTATCAATAAAAACATCAGCTCTATGAGGCAAACTCATATAACTGATGTTTTTAATAATCCTATAGTTTTAAAAGATTTTATATATTATTCTTTTGTAACTTAAAATCATTTTTCCTGAATGCATAATAGGCAAAAAACATAATTACAAAACTTATTAAACTTCCACTAAAAAATGGGGTTAATCCAGGAAATTGACCTATTAAAAACAATATAGCTAAAAGCCCCGCAGACATTGAGATTGTGGAAAAAGGATTAAGAATCATGAATAAAAATGAGACTTTTAATACTTGAATGGGTTTCATTTCGTAATGAATATAGACTGGAATAACATACAGAAGTGTTAGAGAATACAATAAACTTACTATTAATAGTAAATAATAAAAAATATAAACCCATGTATCTCTGAATTGGGCTATGACTCTTAAATCTACATACAAAACAACTCCGATAAAAATGATAATAAGTCCTAGAACATTACTTTTGACGAAATTTGTTTTATATGCTACCCAAAACGTTTTAAAAATGGGAATATCAACCTCTTTCATGATCCATTTTCGAATAATAGAGAACATGGCTATAGTTGCTGGGAAAAATCCAAAAACAAATAAACCTACAATGGTAAATAGCATCCAAAGAAAATTTACATAAGCAAATTTCATTATCCAATTAGAGACTCTATATATTCCCCACATAGCCCCTTCCATAATTCCACCTCTTGTCTTATTGTTATAAAACTTACTTTACACCCACTAAATAGTTTACTATTTGTAAATTATATATAAATTCTATCACACTACTAAAACTCCTTCAAATTACAATTTTAATTATTCTGTAAATAAAAGATTGAAAGCAATTTTTTTTATAATTCAAATAGGTCGTCCATGATAGAACTATTTAATCCGTTACAAGTCGACAGCACATCTAAATCCCATATTCCCTGTAGAACTATCAGGTGTGTTTTTTGTTCTAGCTGCTACTCTATAACGATTGCAGTACGATTGATGGCAGAGGTACGAGCCACCTTTCATTATTTTTTCTGTTCCATGCTTGGGTCCCTTTGGATTTAGTAGTTTCTCTTGTTTTGGATGAACACTTTGAAACCAATCTGAGCACCACTCCCAGACGTTTCCTGCAACATTGTACAGCCCAAATCCATTTGGTTGAAATGCATCAACTGGTGCTGTTGACACATAGCCATCTTTTCCTGTATTTTTCAATGGGAATTCCCCTTGCCAAATATTACAGAGATGCTTTTTCTTATGCGTTAATTTATCCCCCCATGGATATCTTTTTTGAATGAGGCCACCACGAGCAGCATACTCCCACTCAGCTTCAGTTAACAGCCTTTTTCCTGACCATTTGCAGTAAGCAACAGCATCATTCCACGATACATGGATAACAGGATGGTTCATTCTATCATCAATTGTAGAATCTAGCCCTTCTGGATGGTTCCAACTAGCTCCCTTTACCGCTAACCACCATGGTGTTTGCTCTGGGGAGCCAAGCACTTGACTCTTTGCTTCATCTGATACAAATAAATGAAATACAAATGACCAGCCGAACTGATTTGCATCCGTTTTGTATCCTGTCTCTTCAATAAATTCTTTAAATTGTTCGTTTGTAACAGTAAAGCGATCTATAGCAAATGGCCTTACATATACATTCCTAACTGGTCCTTCCCCATCTGCTTCAAATCCATCTTTATCATTTGTTCCCATTAAGAACTCTCCACCAGGCAGTTCGATAAGATTTTTATCATGCCTGCGTTTGGTAGATTTCGTAACTATACTAGGCTCTATTTTTTCCATTATTAGGCTACCATTTAGATTCCGTTTAGCTGAGCAACATGCTTTCTCTTTCATCCACTCACCCCTGAATTTAATTAAAATCAAGATACGTAAAATATACTAATTACACAATCTATTTAAATAAACCTTCTACTCTCTAGATTTCTTTATACTAAAGCTAAAAAGGATAATACACTTTTCGTATTATCCTTTTTAGCTTTAAAGTTTAATGATGTCCCACTGGACTTTCATACGCCATAAATGAATTAATTCTCGGTCGTTTATTCTTCTCTGCCTTACTCCCAGGGAAAGTAACTTTCAATTCCTCCCCCTCAACTGCGGGATCCTGCTCTCTCAAAGCCAAAATACTAATTAATTTTTGGCGATACTCTATTCTCTTTTCAGGTTTTTTCTTGACGAGATTCTTACGTTCATTAGGATCTTCTTTCATATTGAAAAGTAACTCATATCCGTCTGTCTCATACCAGATATATTTCCAATCTCCGTCTGTTACCATCAATGTACGATGGCTATCTCTTCCAAATTCCCCTAACATCATTTCTCGAACTGACTGGGATGTATCCTTAACGAGTGGAAGCAAGCTTCTTCCATCAATTCCTTCTGGGGTCACACCACCGCCAATCTCAACAAGTGTTGGCAAGATATCTTGTAAGCCAACCATTGATTGATTGGTACTCTCTGCTTTCCAGTTTGTTCCTAAGCGCTCATCTCCCTGATAAGGAGGGGTAATAATTAACGGAATATTACAAGAACCTTTTAAGAAAGTAGACTTTGCCCAAAGATTATGATCACCTAAGTTGTCACCATGATCTGCTGTAAAAACAATCCATGTATTATCTAACATTCCTTCTTCCGATAACGTACCAATGATACGATTAATTTGTCTGTCAATATGTGTAACAGATGCATAAAAAGCACGTTTTGCTAGTTCCTTTTGATGTTTGGTCTTCCCTTTTCCAAAAGCTAAGCTCAATTGATGATAGATAGGGTGTTCCTCCACCCAATCTCCCATCGCAGATTCAGGTATTTCCTCCCCTTCATATACATAAAGATCATTCATCAATGGTGTTAGTGGCGGATGTGGAGCGGTAAATGAAGTCCATAAAAATAATGGTCTCGTCCAATCACGTCGTTTAATTTGCTTACACGATTGTTCCCCTATCCACTCTGTTGGATGCAAGTGATCTGGTAAATGCCAAGGCGAAACCGCATATTCATTCATAGATAAACCGTGCCCAAATGCTTTTCCCGAATAGCCTTGCTCCGCTAACCAAAGTTCGTAATCGTCTAATCGCTTGTTATCACCAAGCAATCTGCCTTCCTCACACAAAAGCATCTCTTCAAACCCATAATGTTTCCGTTCTGGGTAAACGTGCATTTTCCCAACTACTTTCGTTTGATACCCTGCGTCACGAAGCTGTTGTGGCAATGTTTCTTGAACAGGAAGCTCAAAACCTGCACGATATTCCTTTATACCTAAACGATCTCCTTCTAGTCCTGTCATTATGGATGCCCGAGCTGGGATACAAACAGGTGTCGGTGAATAAGCTTGGGTAAAGCGTACTCCATTTTCAGCTAATTTGTCGATGTGAGGAGTTTGAATAACTGGATGACCTGCACACCCTAATAAGTCCGCTCTTAAATGATCACACGTGATAAAAATGATATTCGGTTTTCCCTCTTTATTCGAAGCATTCATCATATCAACCTCTTTTTTTTATTGTTTAACCATCCCTACCCCATTAATGAAGGTAAGAACGTAATAATTTGCGGGAACAATAGAAATAAAGCAATAATTACAAAGTCTGCAAAAATAAATGGAACAGCTCCTCTATAAATATCTCGCAGATCACTTCCTGGTACGGTTCCTTTCAAAATGAACAAACTCATCCCAAATGGAGGCGTGACAAGTGCCACTTCCACTAAAAAGACTAGTAATACTCCGAACCAGATAGGATCATATCCAAGTGCAATAACAGCTGGAAATATAATAGGAAGTGTCAAAAACATCGCAGAAATCATTTCAATAAACATCCCTAAAATTAGATACAACAAAATGATTCCAAGAATAATAACAATCGGCTCTACTGGGAGTGACACTAGAAATTGTGATAATTGTGTTGGAATTCGTGAAACAGATAAGAAATAACTAAAAACAAACGTTCCACCAACTAAAATAAAAATCATACAAGTCGTTTTCATTGTTTCAATCATGCTATTTTTCATGATCTCCCATTTAAATCCATGCTTAATCAAAACCATAATAAAAACAACGAAGGCTCCCATTCCACCTGCTTCTGTTGGAGTAAAAATGCCCGAATATAAACCTGCAACAATCGTAATAACCAAAATCGCAAATGGACCTATCCCTTTTAAAGACAACATTTTTTCTTTAAACGACGATTTCGATTGCGAAGGTGCGATTTCTGGTTTTCTTTTCACTAAGATATACACTAAAATCATATAAACGATAGCTGCGACAATTCCAGGAAGTAACCCTCCAATCAAAAGTTTCCCGATTGACTGCTGTGTAATAATTGCAAATACAATCATCAAAATACTAGGTGGAATCATAACGGCTAATGGCCCAACCGAGGCAATAACCCCATAAGCGAGCTTTTTATCAACGCCTGTTTTCACCATTTCCGGGTAAGCAATTTTGGATAAAGTTGCTGTTGAAGCAGGACCTGATCCAGATACCGCACCGAAACCAGCACCACCAAAAATCGTTACTTGTGCCATTCCACCTGGCAAATGTCCAACCCACTTTTTGGCTGTGTCAAAAAGTTGAGTAACAATTCCACAATAATAAGCTAAAAAGCCCATTAAGATAAATAACGGGATTGCCGTAAAATTATAATCGGAAAGAGCTTCATAAAACGTGTTACCCATAATCGTAAAACTCGATCCGGAACCTCTTATTAAAGCAAATCCAATAAATCCGACAAGAATCATGACAAAACCAACGGGAACTCTTAAAAATACAAGGATGACCATCAAAATTAAACCTAGTACTCCAATGAGCTGTGGATCGAGATTCATACTCTTTCCTCCTTTATTTAAGCTGCATACCTAAGAACTACGATACCAACTGATCTTCTTGTTTCACTGAGTTTTCTTTAACGTTGAATATACATAACAAAATATCTAGTAATAACCTTAATGAAAGAGTCAACATTCCTAATGTAATAAAAGCTTTAGAAGGCCATAAAGGAAGCTTTAATAGACTATTAGCATTATAGTCTTGATGAACAAAAGACGACCATGCCTGTAACCCACTTTGCCAGGCAACAATTCCGATCACAAACAACCCTATAACGTAACCGAGCAAATGAAAAAACTTTTGGAATTTTTGTGGCAAATAATCCGTAACCACTTCAACCGTAATATTCCCCTTTTGACCTTGTACATAGGCAAAACCTAAAGCTACTAATGCTACAAATAACTGAACAACAATTTCGTATACACCGACAATAGGGGAACCAAACACATTTCTCATGAAAATATTAATGGTGATAAGAAACATGATAAAAAATACAAGAAATCCCCCAATGATTAAGAAAGTAAGTTCTATTTTCATAAACGACCTGTTAATCGCATTTAGCATTTTACCCATTCATAGCACTCCTTCCTACAAACACTATATTACTCAAGGCAAGCCAAATAGGCAGCTTACCTTGAGAGGTGAAAAATTATTACTTAAAAGGATTTTCTTGTTCGTACTTCTCAACTAGTTCTCTATACGTATTTAAAACCTGTTCACCAGGTAATCCCTTACCTTCTTGCTCTTTAATCCATTCATCCCAAACATGAGTCGTAATAATATCAATCATAAAACTTAAATCTTCTTCAGTCGGCTCAACAATCGTACCGCCTGCTTCTATAAACTTCTCTTCATACTCTTCTTCACTAAGTTGATAGATTGTGTGGAAAGAATCGGCTTGGAATTCTTCCTTTACTTCTGTAATCACGTCTTGAAGTTCAGCAGGCAGGCCTTCCCATACTGTTTGATTCATTGTATACAAACCAGTCGTTGTTCCCATTGGTAACTGCCATGCATGCTTGGCAGATTCATGAAGTCCAAAACTCATTGCTCCTTGAGCTGAGAAAAGAACCGTATCAACAATCCCTCTTGTTAGTGCATCATAAGCATCTGTTAAATTCATGCCCACGGGAACCATTCCCAGTTCTCCAGCAATTGCAGCTTGAGTTGGAGAGTTGGTAAGAACCTGTAACCCCTTTAGATCATCGAATTCATTAAGGGGACTAGTAGAGATAAAATACATAGGCGGTGCTCCAAAGTTTCCAATATTTACATTTCCGTGATTCTCAAGCTCTTGATTCATTTCAGGAATTTGTTGCTGTAATTCATTTAACGCCTTTACAGCTGTCCATGCATTTTCATGTAAACCAGGATTAGAAGCAATGGTATTCAATGGTAATTTTCCAGATTGCCACGAAGGGAAAACGACTGCAACGTCAGCTATCCCATTGCCAACAGCATCGATGACATCAAAGCCATCTGACAATCCACCATTATAATAACGTTCAAATTCTATTTGTCCTTCACTTCTTTCCTCTATTTCATCTAAATACGCATCAAATGCTCGAGTCAAAGGAATTCCAGGAGGAGAATGAGTACTAGCTATTAGGTTTATGGTTTCCCTAGATTCCACTTCTTGACCAGGATTCTCTTCGCTAGTCGTCGTCTCTGTGTTCGTGCTTGATGAACAACCGATTAATCCAAAAAGCGCTAATGAAAGAATAAGACTTTTAGATAGTTTTTTCATACATATAACCCCTTTTCATTATTATTGATAACGCTTTCAATTGTCGTTATAAACGCCTATCTAATTCCTCACATCCTTTTTTAATTATAAGTTTATTGTAAATTCAATTATCAATATCGTCTTTGACGAATTTTCTGAATTCTTAGCGTATTTTATTCTCTCTTTATCTATCTTCTAATACGTATAGCTTTCGCTTTTTAGTAACAACAAAAAAGGTGTAAATCACCTAAGGCAGACGCTAAAGTGAATTACACCATCAATCATTTAATTTTCTTTAGATTCAGTTCCAGCCATAGTTTTATTCAACTGCTGGTATGCTTCATTTATTTCAGTTATAATTTCTTTACCTCCAGTAGATTTCCATTCTTCAACAGCCTTTTCAATTGCTTCCATTGGCTCTTCTCCTTTAATAACGTTGACCATAGTTTCCATCCACCGGTTATTAATAGTCGTACCAATAGTAATTTCTGTTTCAGAAACAAGCCCAACAGCAGGATTGTTCACGAGATATATTTCGTTATTTTGAGTAAAGGAATTAATAGCAGCAGCTTCCACCGCATCTGTCGTTTTCAGGATCATATACTTAGGATCATTCCGCCTTAAAAAAGAAAAAAGCAATTGAGACGGGGCATCTTTTGTTGTAGCCTCAAGAGCCCGATACTTTTCATCTGAAATTCTTGTATAGTGCATTCCTTCAATCCCATGACGTAACAAATCATGCCCCTCGTCTGATAGCATATAATCTAACATTCCTAATATTTTTTCTTGTTTTTCATAATCTACATTTGCATTAATCACAATTTTATGTTTTCCTGTCCTTGCAAAAATTCCACGTTCTTGATTTGGCCCAATTAAGGGAGAGAGCTGAACTAGTTCTGCTTCTGCTGAATTTCTTACTAATGTTGGAATGGAAACCATATGAAAGATCCGAGCAATTCCTAATTGATTTGCTTGTAGCATCCGATAAGAATCATTGTCTAAGTTGTAGAGAAAATCTGGATCAAGTACTCCCTCAGCATAGGCTTTTCTTAAAAAGCCAATAAAGTCTTTTAACTCGTTCGTTTGGATTTGCATCGGAAATAGATTTCCATTATCATCTTCTCCCCAACCATTAACTAGTCCAAATCCCGCCATGAAAAACAAAGCTGTATCTCCAAACCCAAAATTCCCCATAGGATTTATATCTAGTGTAAAGCCGATTGTATCTTGGTTACCTGAATTATTTGGGTCTTCGTTTACAAATGCTTTAGCAACTTCGTAAAACTCGTCAACAGTTTCAGGGATCTCCAATCCAAGAGTGTCTAACCAGTCTTTACGTATGAGTAATGATTCTAATACCTCTGGAATATATACTGGGAAACCAAAGTATTGATTATCAGGATTATAGAGCTGATAAGCTGGTTCAGGTATATGTGTAAAGAGGTTGGGATAATCGCTAAGATACGGTTTCACATCCATAAAGATACCTCGATCTCGCCATCGTAGGAACTGGTCTTTAGTCACAAAGAACACATCTGGGAAATTATTAGAAGCTGCAGCGACATTTAACTTTTCTTCATAGATTGATGTGGGAACCCACTCAATATTCAACTCCATTCCCAAACGACTATTTATTTCTTGTATGACAGGATGATTGGAATTCCATCCTCCTGATGTATAGCTCCTAATCATTATATTGATTGTTGTTTTTTCACCCATTTCCTCTTCGGTTCTATTATCTACCCAAGAGCATCCAATCAAATTCCCTATTAAAACAAACACACAAAAAGAAGACAACCATTTCTGCATTTTGATTATCCTCCTTCTCCCATTTTCTAATCAAACCATTTAACAAACTAGTTATTCGACGGACCGCAAAATTGGCAAACGAACGAAAACGACAGTTTCTTCATTTTGGATTGCAATACTAACCCCATATTGTTTGCCATACTTAAGCACTATTCGACAATGCACATTAGCAATTCCTAAACTTTGTTGCTTACGGTATTCCTCATGTACGTTATCTGTAATAGAAGAAATTTTTCTATTCAGCATTTCTATTTTCTTATCATCTATTTTTAAACCTGTATTCGTGATTCTGATGACCAACTCATCATCTTCATCATATGCCGAAACAATAATTGACCCTTTTCCATCATTTGGTTCAATTGCATATTTGATCGCATTTTCCACAAGAGGCTGAATCATCAATTTTATGACAGTACAATCTAAGAATTTTTCATCTACGTTTATTTGACTGTGAAAAGTAACAGGAAATCTCACTTGAATAAGTGCTAAATAATGTTTAAGATGTTCCAGTTCCTCCCTAAGTGTAACTACTTTCGTTACATTTTTCGCTGTGTAACGATAGAAGTCAGCTAAATTGCGAGACATTGTAACGATTTGAGAAACATCTTCCATATAGGCAATACTTTTTATGATATCCAAAGAATTGTAGAGAAAGTGTGGATCTATTTGATTTTGTAACGCTTGAATAATCGCTTCCTTTTCTCTTAATAAAAGATTTGCTTCCCTTAATTCCAAAGATGTAACATTACTAAGTAATTCATCAATTTGTTCAACCATATTATTAAAACTATGATTTAAATGAAAAATTTCATCATTACCTGACATTTCTGGTGCTCGAACATGCAAATCACCTTTTTCTACACGTAACATAAATTGCTTCAACTCTAAAATGGGCTTCACGAATCGATTTGTAATCCAAGGAACAATGATCACAATACTTACAACAATGATAAGAAGTGTAATTAAGATGATATTTGATGTATTTTGCATAGCAGAAGCCATTTTATCTAACGGTACCGTGTGTACAAAAGTCCAACCTGTGGATTCCGACTTAGAAATAGAGACTAACTGCCTCATGCCATAAACGTTCTGAATCGACGCTTCTTCTTCAGAGGATAAATTAAATTCAACAAGATCTGTCTCAGATCGCGAAATTCCGAGCTGCTCGTAGTAGTCATGATAGACAATCAAATCATCTTCAGAAATAGCAAAAAAACTACCTTCAGAAACTAAATTTGCATTAGTAAATATTCTTTCAAGTTCAATTAGTTCAAGATCAATCACTAATTTACCAAGTAACTCTAATGTAGTGACACTATAGACTGGGATCTCCAGCGACACTACCCGAACGTCGTTAACAATCGGATAATTAATAATATGTGTCGGTAATACTCTTAAATCGGGATGAAAAGAGTTATTGTACCAAGGCTCATCCATATAGGAATGGTTCCGTGATAAAGGGAGGTTTGTCATTTCAAGAACTTTCATGTCAGTAGTAACTAAAAACATCCCCACAATCTCAGGATAATTTAAGGCAATATTTTTTCTCAGTTCATTTTGAATTGAATCGATTTCACGTGTACTAAATTCTCGTTCATTTTTCATCCATGATTGTAACAGGTCACCAGTCAATAGCGATGATGTAGATTTCCCTAATTGGCTCATGTAAAATTCAATATGTTGATTTAAGCGAAGTGTTGCTTCATTCGAAAGTCGATAAAAATCATTCTTTACACTTTGAGTATAATTTACATAAGAAATGGAAGCCATTAAAAAAACAGACAATAAGGCTACTGTTAAGAAAGCGACAATTAATTTTGCTTTTATTGATAGTTGTTGGTGTAACTTGTAAAGGAGATCTTTCATAAGTTCATAATCTTCCTGTATTCTTTTGGGGAATACCCATTTATCTGCTTAAATACCCGATTGAAATGAGGTGGTGAAATAAATCCGACCATTTCAGCTATTTCGTATATTTTCAAATCATTTTCCGTAAGTAATTCCTTCGCTTTATTTATTCTTACTGCATTTAAATAGTTTACAAACGTTTGTCCAGTATGTTTTTTAAAAAGCAGACTAAAATGGGACACACTAATATTAAAGCGATCTGTTACGTCCATCATACTCAAGTCTCTATAGTAATTTTGTTGTAAAAATTCACACGCATTTCGAATAACGCTTCTTGAATCATTTTTAAGAAGATCTGTTGAACACTTCATCCATTGTTCAAGTAATTGCTGAAAATGACTACGCACGCCTTCGTTCTCCATATCACATAAAATCTTTCGTTCAAAGTCTGGAAAAATACTCACAATTAGGTCGTTCATTTGGCCTGAGAATATTTTCAATAATACATGTCGCTCACCAACACTGAGAGTTTTTGTATCATAGAGAGATTTGATTAGTTTCAAAAGTTCCTTCAAAAAATCATGACCACTATGGTCTTGTATTTGATTTATAAACTCTTGAATTTCTAATAGAAAAGCATGCATAGTATGGTGATATTTCAACCGATCTATAGTACCCTTTAACGCATTGAGAACCTCTGATTCCATAACTGGTTTAAGTAAAAAATCAGAGACGCCGTAGCGGATTGCTTGTTGCGCATATTCAAACTGATCATAACCAGTGACAATAATCGGGATGATAGGCAAATTACGCTCTTTAATTTCCTGAACAAGCCACAGTCCATCTTTTTTAGGCATCTTGATATCAGTTATCACAATGGTTGGCCATACCTCAAATATTAAATCAAGAGCTTCTTCACCATTCCCAGCTTCTGCAACTACTTCATAACCACCGACTATACTTTCTACCATTTTTACCATTGCTCCACGAATCCACTGTTCATCCTCGACAACCATTACTTGATACATTTTCATCACCACACATTATAGAAATTGCGAGAAAAAACCTCGGTGAAACAAATAAAAAAAGTGTTTAATAAAAAAGAAAATAAAAAGTAAGCGTTTTCTTATTTGGTCGGAAAGCACCTAGCCTACTCGTTGGAGAAGTAAATGATACTCTTTTTTTGTGTGTTACTAAAATTTATTATAGCATAATATAAGTTAGAAAAATCAGCAAATTGATTACTTAGTCCTATCTTAGACCTTCCTATTCTATTTAACGCTCTGCTACCTACCCCAAAGACTTAACCCTTAGTCATGTTAGATTCTACACATACTTCACTAGTTGCCCTTGTTAACGTTTTGTAAAAACCTCTAGGAAACCAGTTCTCTATAATTTAGAGAACTGGTTTCCTTACTCTTCGCAATCTAGTTACTAATCTTTTAAATGTGAACGAAAGGTCTAGCCATAATTCAACTACAAACGTTGAGACCACTTCCTCACTATTTTTGAAACCTATTCTAACTGCTTTTGCCCGAATCGTCATTTTTCCCTTTTCAAGAGTATGTGGCCCTTGATAAATTTGTGTCCTCTACCGATTGCTTCCTTCATAATTCGACTTCCAGCACGACCGTTTGCACCAATAATTTCTATTTCCATGTTTGATTCTCCCTTCTTTTTGGATATAGATGAACCTATCTAAGCTGCTCCTGCACCTACATCTTTTTTCGCACTAAGCTGGACTATATAATAAAAGAACATTGCTACCACTACGATCCCTGCACAAACGAGATACATCATTTGATAATTTGTATAAAAAGCAACAATACCGAGTAAGACAGCTCCTACTCCCATACCGATATCAAAAAATAAATAGAATGTCGAAGTGGCCACACCTCTCCTTTCACTTGGAGAAGATGCCGTAACAAGTGTAATAAAGCTTGGTTGAAGGGTCCCATAGCCTAAGCCTATGACTGCTCCCATCGCAAGAAATGCAAATGGACCTTGTACAAAACTTAAGCCTATCCACCCTAAAAAGTAGATAACAAGAGACGGATACACAACATAATTTGCACCAAATTTATCAAAGATCCTTCCTGTAAAGCTGCGTGTCGCAATCAACATAACCGCATACATCACAAAAAAATAACCAGCAATATTCCCCAACCCAAGACTCTCAGCATAAATAGGAACATAAGATTGAATCGTCGATTGTGCTAACACTAAAACAAAGCAAACAAATGCAATTGGTAATGCCTTTTTTTCAATCATACTTTCCCATTTTAATTTCCTCTTAGTCTTCTCAAAATTAGGAACAGGAACTTCCTCTACTTTCGCCATTTTGGCAAATAGAAAAGCTGCAATTGTATAAACTGAACAAACAGCAAATAAGACGGTAAAGTTATAAGTTGACACGATCATTAACCCGGTTAATGGTCCTAATACCATAGATAAGCTCATAGACAAAGTGAAGTAACTTATTCCTTCCCCTTTTCGGTTAGCTGGCGGAATTTCTGAAGCGATAGCCATTGTAGCAGTAGAAACTATTCCAAACGCAGCCCCATGTAAAATCCGTAACACGAAAAGTAGAAAAATACTATTTATCCCTAAATACGCTATATTTGTAATCGCAAATAAAAGTAATGAAGCGATTAAGATTTTCTTTTTTCCTAAGTCATCTATCCACTTTCCAGCAAATAAACGTACAATAATAGCTCCTAGAGTAAAAGCCATTAACGTAAGTCCTATCTCTTTTTCACTTTGTTCTAATACATCAATCACATAAAGCGGCAAAGTCGTAATTAGTGTATTAACAGTCATAAATAGAAAAAAATTACATAAACACATTCCTATAAAATCACGATTCCATAATCGGACTTGTTTTACCATTTTCCTCTCACCCTTACTGGTTAGACAATTTAATTTGTCCGTTCCTCAAACGCGAAATTTCAATTCCACTCCGTTAGCTAAAAATTGTCTCCTACTCTTAATGACAGCCTTTCCCTTTTCATCATGGCCAGTTACAACTCTACGAACTTTTAATTGACTTTCCAACATCATCTCCTGCCAAATAATTTATTACATACTGGTAACCTAGCAATCTTCATGCCAATAAAATAACAACACAACTGTACAATAATCGCACAGTTGTGTTGTAAATAATTTGTACATTTTTAACAAGTCATTGTAAAACCTTTTAATTAGTAGCTTAGCCCAGCAATATCAGCTACTACTTCCCTGCTTTTTCATGAATATTATCAAATTCAGATGACTCCATAAAAATGTTATACTCAGACCAAGCATCATTTGGATTTTCTGCTACTGGCCATAATTTCGGACCATAATCCGGTGCAAAGTATAACGGCGAACCTCCATAAATTTCAACGCGGTTTCCACCTGGCTCAATCGCATACGTCGTGAATGCCTCACCTAATGCATGTTTAAACGGTTTCATCTCTAAACGGTATCCGTTGTCAACCACATAATCTGCTGTTTCTAAAACTTGATCACGATTTTCTACCGCATAACAAATATGATTTAAGTTCCCGTTTTTCTTAGTAGGATCAGCAAACATGGCTACTTCATGATTTAAACTTGATACTGCTAAAATCGAGCCAACCTCTTTTCCATCCGGTAGAACGACGCCTTCGTTATATTTAAATCCTAACTCCTGATAGTATTGGTTGTGACGTGATACATCACTGCTCCATAGAGTAACATGATCCAATCGTCTTACAGATGCTCCTCGACTTGGATTTTTTTGTGGACGTGAGCGCCATTTGCTTTGTTTATCCTCTGGAATAACCGCTAAATCAACTTCCCAGAAGATTTCTTCTAGGTGCCCTTCTGGTGATAAAAATTGGTACGCTCTTCCATGTCCTAGATCTCCTTCAATCCAACCCTTTCCGTAGCCTTTACTTTCAATGAACTCAACAGCTTCTAACAAATCTTCTTCACTTTCTGCACGCCAGCCAATATGTCCAAGTCCATGTGTTGGTCCTTCTGTAATCTTTAAGCTGTGATGAAAAAACTCACCCCATGCACGCATATAGACTGAATTTCCTAATCGACCAGATTCTTCTAATCCTAAAATGTCGTGGAAAAATTTCACTGACTCTTCTAGTTTAGGGCTATAAATTTCTAAGTGTGCTAACTGTGAGATAAAATGATTTCTTTTTGGCATAGTTAATTCCTCCGACTTTGAATGATTATTCTGTTTATTTGTATTAATCTATTAATTTAATAAGCCTCTGCCATTTTAATAGTCGTTTCATCAATCAACTGATTCATATTGCATTCTTTTGGCAACTTTCCTTCTTTCATTAACAATTCCCATTTTACTAGTGTATTTGACGTATCCACGACTAATTTGCAACGCTCAAAACGCCTTTCCACAAAAGAGTTAAGCGTTTCAGTCATTGGCAAATCTTCCTTGAGCATATTGGCTAATACGATTGCATCTTCTATAGCAATCGCTGCTCCCATTGCCATATGAGGTGTCGTAGCATGGGCTGCGTCTCCAATAATCAAAGTACGTCCACTATTCCATGGTTTATCCATTAGTAGGGTTGAAATAGGACGGTAAACGACTCCTTTAGGATCTACAATTTGATCACGTAACTCAGGAATAAACCCGCCAAATTCATCCAACGTTTCTTTCATTAACACATGAAGTTGATCTTCTGGCTTCCACTCATTTTCTGGTTCTGTTGTTACAACAAACACATAAACCGTATCTTCTGACATCGGGACGATCCCAGCTTTATTTTTCTTTCCAAAAGTCATGATTAATGCATCAGGCATTTCTTTTGGGCGTTTCATCGTATATCTCCATACAGCTTGCCCAACATATTGCGGTTTCTGTTCTCCAAAAAGCATATTTCTTACTTTAGAATTAACGCCGTCACATCCTACAACAAGATCGTATTCCCCAATTGAACCATCGGTGAATTCTACAAACACTGTATCTTCATTGTCTTGAATCACATCGACTGTAAGACCTAAGCGAATATTTACTCCTTTTTTCATTGCTTCTGCATATAAAATATTGTGTAACTCTCTTCTTGAAATCCCACAATTTATTTTATGTTTTCCGGCTGCTTGTGCTGGAAGTTCATGAAACACATGGCCCTGACCACTGCACATTTGTAGCTTTTCATAAGACTTTCCACGAGCTACCACTTCTTCAAGAACACCAAGATCATCCAATACACGGATCGCATTAGATTGCAAAATAATTCCAACTCCATAAACATTATATTCTTTTTGGATTTCCACTATCTCTGTTTTTATGCCGGCATTCTCTAAAGCAATAGCTGTTGAAAGTCCTCCGATCCCGCCTCCAACAATTAAAACCTTTTTAACATTTGACATATACACCCTTCCTTTCCTTACATAAATTTTTTTATTAAATATTTTCGAAAAGAACAACGTAAAATGTAACAATCACGCACTGAGAAATTTAATCTTGTTATATGAACTTATCGCTATCACTTCTTTCTCTTCAATAAATAAAGCGGTTACATAAAAGAGTAGTACCATCTTCCTTATTGATTTAAATAACTACCTTAATAGATTTATTGATTTACACTATTATAAGCAAGTATCATGCCAACTTTATTAAGACGCAAAACTTTCATTTTATAGAGATTAGAGAATCAGTAATTTTACGATTGTACGGTTTTCATACAAGATCTCCCTCAAACAGTGTATAAAAATTGTACAGTGTGTTTGAATGTTACATTCATTGTTTTATTGGATCGTTTTCATGACAAAATAAAGAACACAGACTGTATGACACCGCTAAATTCTGTGTTCAATATTTAGGGCTACGTTAACATTTTACTCTTCTACGATGGCTACAGCCCTAGTCCAACCAGCACTTCCACCTTTAATTTTGACCGGAAATACAGAAACTTTAAAACCATAAGGAGGAAGTTGATCCAAGTTTGCTAGTTTTTCAATTTGACAGTATTCCTTTTCTCTTCCTACAAAATGCGCAGCCCACAAAACACCTGGCCTAGGATTACTTTTATAATCCTCTGCTTGTACGTAAAAAGGTGTATCCCAGCCCCAGCCGTCCGTTCCCATCACTTTAATTCCCTTCTCAATCAGCCAGCGAGTGGCATCTGCAGAAACCCCTACATGAATTTGAGCATAATTTTCTTGATACATCTTTTTATCTGCATCACAACGAATCATGACAATATCATACGGCTTTAACTCATATTCCATTTGAGCTAGCTTCTGTTCAAGGTCCGAAACCGTTAACTCATAGCCTGGTGGTTTATCTGTAAAATTTAACACAACCCCGTCACTATAAAACCATTCAAGAGGCAATTCATCGATCGTACGACTAGGTTTCCCTTCACTTGTTGGCCAATAATGCCAAGGTGCATCAACATGGGTTCCAGCATGACTCGTTAAAGATAGACTCTCCCCAGCCCCCCACTTTCTTTCTGGAAAATCCTCTGGTTGCAGACCATAAAGTTTAGCTGCTAATTCCGCTCCTTCATCATGTGATTCATAGCGAATGGAAAAAGGAAGAGGGTCCTTTAACTCTTTATCAATCGGAACACTGATATCCACCATTCTGACTCCTTTTCGCTCACTCAAATTGCTCATCCTTTCTGTTGTAATATTAGATTCACTATCACTCTAAACTCACCTAATCTAACTTACCTCTTGTGTAGCAGAGGCCATTGAAAACAGTATGTTTTTCACCTGTTTCAACGGCCTAACACACCATGAGAAATCTAACAGTAATTCTCTATTTTTTTACACTATGCTTTTCATGAACACTATCAAATTCTGATGAGTCCATAAAAATGTTATGTTCTGACCAAGCATCGTTAGGGTTTTCTGCTACTGGCCATAATTTCGGACCATAATCCGGCGCAAAGTATAACGGCGAACCTCCATAAATTTCAACTCGGTTTCCACCTGGTTCAATCGCGTACGTTGTAAACGCTTCTCCTAATGCGTGTTTAAACGGTTTCATTTCTAAGCGGTAGCCATTGTCTACTACATAATCAGCCGTTTCTAGTACTTGATCACGATTTTCTACCGCGTAACAAATATGATTTAAGTTCCCATTTTGTTTAGAATAATCAGCAAACATCGCTACTTCATGATTTAAACTAGATACAGCAAGAATCGAACCCACCTCTGTTCCATTTGGTAGAACGACACCTTCATTATATTTAAATCCTAGCTCTTGATAATATTGATTGTGACGTGTCACATCACTGCTCCAAAGTGTCACATGATCTAATCGTCTTACCGATGCACCGCGACTTGGATTTTTTTGCGGACGAGAGCGCCATTTGCTTTGCTTTTCTTCTGGAATGACAGCTAAATCAACATCCCAGAAAATTTCTTCTAAATGACCCTCTGGTGATACAAATTGATACGCTCTACCATGTCCAAGATCTCCGTCAATCCAGCCCTTGCCGTATCCTTTGCTTTCAATGAACTCGACAGCTTCTAGCAAATCTTCTTCACTTTCTGCACGCCAGCCAATATGTCCAAGTCCGTGTGTTGGTCCTTCTGTAATCTTTAAACTGTGGTGGAAAAACTCTCCCCATGCCCGCATGTATACCGAATTCCCTAAACGACCTGATTCTTCTAAACCTAAAATGTCGTGAAAAAATTTAACAGACTCTTCTAGTTTTGGACTATAAATTTCTAAGTGAGCTAATTGAGAGATAAAATGATTTCTTTTTGGCATGGTAATTCCTCCAATATTGGTAATTTTGGTTATTGATTATATTTGCCTTAATACAGAAATTCTCGTTAACTAGTAGAGCTTTTTAAGCTATTTTTAGATTGGTTATCAAGCATATCTGCCTTTGCAATTGTATTTTTTAATGTACCTAAACCTGTTATGGATAACTCTATTTCATCACCAGGTTCTAACCAACGATGAACTTCGGGACCTAATTCTAAAATACAACCAAATCCTACTGTACCTGATCCTAGTAAATCTCCCGGGTACAAAGTAACCTCTTCCGATGCTCGCTCAATCATTTGCGGGAAACTATAGTAAATATCCTTAAAGTTTCCTTCTGTCACCGTTTTCCCATTGATTTTAGCGGTCATTTCTAGATTATATCGATCATTCACGCGATATGGAGCTAACTCATCTTTCGTGACAATGTACGGGCCAATCGAAGTTGCAAAATCTTTCCCTTTGGCAGGTCCTAGATGAACGGCCATTTCTTGCATTTGCAAATCTCGAGCAGTCCAATCGTTCAAAATTGTATATCCAAAAATATAATCTTCAGCCTCTTCAGCTGATATGTTTTTTCCTTCTTTTCCGATGATGCAACCCATTTCTAGTTCAAAATCTAATCGGACACATTTTTTCGGACGAGTGATGGCTTCATTCGGTCCCTTAATTGCATGGTGATTAGAAAAATAGAAAACAGGAATTTCATACCATTCTTTTGCCATCGTATGGCCAGCTCGATTTGTAGCATTTAGAACATGTGTTTCAAATGCTACAAAATCTCTAAAGCTAGTTGGATTAGGCAACGGGGCTACTAACTCCACTTCCTCTAAATCAAATATCCCTATATCAACTTGACGTTTTAAATCTTCTACAACTGAGCAATAGTGTTCATGTTTTTGAATAAATTCCTTGATTTGAGAAGGGAGTTTCCCTTCACTTACGTAATTCATGTCTATGACTGTATTCCCCTCAATCCATCCAGCACGAACATCACCATTGGCATGTTTAAAACTAACTAATTTCATAGACTCACCCCTCCTTCAGAAATCATTCCATTCATTTACTTAGTCAATTGTTCTTTTAAGAAATCGAACATGTCATAGGTTTCAGAGAAATTATCTACTTGGCAATGAGCAGACCCTGGACTGCTTTTAGGAACAATTTTCAGGTGTCTTTCACAAGTTAAATCATTATACAGATCATACGCATTTTTCACTGTATTTTGACGATCATCTTCTCCATGTAAAATAAAGGTTGGCATGCTGATCTTTTCAGCTACCCCTCTTAAATTAAATTTATCTAGTTCTTTTCTCGTATCGTCCATATTGTCCTTGCCGATTACATGCATGATAATTCTGGCTAATGGATGATTATCTGGACGCTGAGACCATGTGTAATTATAATCATAGACTGCTCCCCAAATGGCGCATGCCTTAAATCGTGGCTCTAAAGCGGCTGACCTAGCTGCCATGTAACCTCCCATCGACACAGCCATAATTCCAACACGATCAGGATCAATATCAAGATTATCTACAGCCCATTCATACGCTGTCGTACCAGCTACATTGTAATCATAACGTGTATGAATATGATTTAAGCGCAGCGCTCCACCTTGGCCTGGTCCATCTACCGCAAGGAAAGAAATACCTCGCTCATTTAACTCTTGTGCCGGTCCGAAATAAAGCTCTTCTGCTGTTGAATCTAGACCACCAAACATAATAACCAAAGGACTATTTTCTTTGTCCTTTACAGGAAAGTAATATCCCGGTAAGAATGAGTTCTCATATGGAATCTGAATCGCTTTAGGAGGATTGTCTAACAATTCAGCTCCTTTTCGAAAAGCTTCAACTCCTTTTAGATAGGTAGGGATTTTTCTTGCATCATCTGGTTGCAAAAAGAATTCAGCTGTGCGAATGTAGTTGGATGCATGTAAATACGTTGCTCTAGCTGTTTCAATACGACCTTGATCTAATGCTTCATTCGCTTTGGTTAATGTTTTATTCCCCATGTTCATCCATGCAGAATGAAAACTTTCATAATCTCCAACTTTAATTTGACTAGCTGCTTCTAGTATTTCGTTTACTTCTCCTCCGCCAGATTGAGCTTGACACATCATTCGAACGACTTGGTAAGACCACATATAGTTCTCAGGAAAATAATGGAACATACAATCACTCCTCTATTAAATATGTAAGTAAAAGCTCTTTTCATTTCAATCACATTAGTGAGCGCTTTCACCATTTGTTAAATTATTTTGCAATTTGCGTGCCAACTTTTCAAATTCATAAATAAACATCATAAAAAACCGCAGAAATCAAACGTTCCGCTAGTTAAGTAGCATTTGTTCTTAATGATTTGTTAATTGTAAAAACATAATGATTGTATGAATTTTGTACAGATCCATTTACGACTTCCATAAAGGTGTAGAAAGTGTCTAATATCTACACAGTTCTAAACACACATAAAAATAAGCACTTCCCCACTGCACTTCGTTTAACATTCCAACCAGTCATTGTATGATTTTTACACAATTTTCTAACAAATCAACTGAATTGTATTGTGTATTTCTCTTACATAGACTAGAATAAATAGAAATTGTATGTTTTTTGTTCACTTTTTTGATACTGACATTTTTTGAATGCGGTTACATTATGAGTAAGGAGTTGAGATTCCCTTGATAGTTACAAAGCAAACTAGTAGATCGTCAAAGTATCTAATTACAGCATTTCAAGAAGTCGTCAAAAACTATGAAACCTTGCTTAAAGATTTAGAAATCGATCTATTCATTGTGAATCATGACCATTCATTCATTTGCCAGTTTAATAGAGGTACAATAGAAGTGCTTGATCAAATAAAAGAGCCTCTTCTTTGGCTTAAACATGTAAGTTTGGACCTACAAATAAACACCAACCCAATCGCAAAAGATATTAAGTTTTCCATAGATAAAGGGGTAATCGTATGTCCGATTAAGATTGATCATCAAGCTGAATATCACCTTTGTTATCCTTATTATAAAAAACCTAACCCTAATCTCTTTTTCTCACTGCAGTTACTTTCCACACACATTAGTTTTCGCATTACGAACCAAATAAATATGGAAACTATTTTTCTAAAAAATAAATATCATGAGAAAATCTGTGTTGCCTCTAGTGAAGGTTCATTCACCATTAATAAATTCGGCGAGGTCACATATATGAACCTAAAAGGGCAAGAAATTCTTGAAATGAATGCAAAAGATGTAATTGGAAAGCATGTCTCAGAGATTTTTGAGCACCATAATCAACTTTTAGAAATTTTAGAATCAAGTCATGGTTGGGTTAATCGCGACTTTTTTATTTATAAACCAAATAAACGAATTCATATTGTTAAAAGTGCAATTCGCTTAGAAGATGATCGAAAACAACTGGTCGGGGGTATTTTTCTCTTTAGAGAAATAAAAACAGTACGTAACTTTGTTGCTGATATTGTTAGCACCAATACAGTCTATACATTCGATGACATTCTATTTAAGAGTAAAAGTATGGAGGAATTAATTCAATTAGCAAAAGCTGCCGCTAAAACGGATTCAAGCATTTTAATCGAAAGTGAAAGCGGCACGGGAAAAGAACTCATTGCTCAAGCCATTCATAACTATAGCAATCGTTGCAATGGTCCATTCATTACCATTGATTGTTCATCCATACCTCGTGATTTAGTGGAGAGTGAGCTTTTTGGATATGTTCAAGGAGCTTTTACTGGTGCTAGAAAAGGTGGGAATATTGGGAAGTTCGAACTTTCTCATGGAGGAACGATTTTTTTAGATGAAATTGGAGAAATGCCACTAGACATGCAATCTAAATTATTACGCGCGATTCAAAGTCGAACAATAACTAGGGTCGGAGGAAATGAACCTATTCCTGTTGATTTTCGCATTATCGCTGCTACCAATCGGAAATTAGAAAAGGAAATTCAAGAGAGAAACTTCCGACTTGATTTATTTTATCGGCTTAATGTTATACACATTGCCCTCCCCCCTCTTAGGGAAAGGATTGAAGACATTCCGACTCTTGTCCATCTGTTTATTGAAAAGACATCCAAAAGAGAAAACCGTCCCTCTCCCAAAATTACCAACCATTGTATCGAGCTTTTACAGATGTATATGTGGCCTGGAAATGTAAGGGAATTGGAAAATATAATTGAGAGAGTCACGATTTTGGCAAACGATGAGATTCAGTTAAACCACTTCCCTAACTATATCATTGAACTAAAGGAAGCTCCCCTTCCTAAAAAGGAAAAGAAACCGATTCATATTGATGAGCAAGATTCTTCCATGATCAGACAAAATGCAGAAAAACAACTAATTATGAAAACCCTTTCAGAAGCAAATGGAAATAAAAGTCTTACCGCTAAAAGACTAGGGATATCTCGATCATCCCTTTATAACAAACTAAAAATCTATAACTTATAAATAAAAAGGAAGTGAGGCGAGTACGTTCATGGCAACGAAAAGATTAACCATTTCATTAGAAGATTTTATTTCAACGTTTCAAAATATTATAGTTAGTAACGAAGAGATGGTTCAACATTTAAACTTAGATTTGTATGTGATAAATTCAAAAAAAGAGTTTGTTTGTTACTATGATCAGAAAACAAGAATGACAAGAGTCGAACACCCAAAATGGATAAAATCATTACAGCACCTTCCTTTCAATCATGAAACTAGAACTTTTCAAACCGTAGACGAACAAGGAAGAAAGCAATTTGTTCATGCATGTCCCATTTTTATAGACTACCAGCCTGATTTCCAGCTTATTGTTCCTTCTCACAAACAAGAGGATGAGCTGCAACTTTCATTGCAAATTCTAGCTGATTATATTGGTTACCTAATCGTGAACCAAAGAACAATGGAAGATATTTTTTTAAAAAGCGAATATCAAGAAAAGATTTGTGAGGCAACAAGCGAAGGGTATTTAACGATAAATAAAAATGGTGAACTTACTTATTTAAATCGAGTTGGCGGGAAAATCCTAGACGTTGATCCCAAAAAAGTACTAGGTAAACACGTCTCTGAAATATTTGATTATTATGACCAGATGATTGAAGTTCTACATACTGGTGAAGGTTGGCAGAATCGTGACTTTTTTATTTCAAGACCAAGTAGACGTATTCAGTTAGTCAAAAGTTCAATCCCTATAGTAGACGATGACAATCAGCAATTAGTTGGAAGTATATTTATCTTTAGAGAAATGAAAGTCGTACGGGATATGGTCGGAAACATTGTTGGAAATAAAGCAAGATTTGATTTTTCAGATTACAAACATACTAGCAAAGAAATGTCAGAATTAGTTGAGCTCGCTCAATCAGCAGCAAAAACAGACTCCAGCATATTAATCGAAAGCGAAAGTGGCACTGGAAAAGAGATAATTGCACAAGCCATTCATAATCACAGCCACCGCTGCGATGGTCCATTCATTACTATTGATTGCTCATCCATTCCTCGCGATTTAGTTGAAAGTGAATTATTTGGTTATGTAGAAGGAGCTTTTACAGGCGCTCGGAAAAATGGTAGGTTCGGAAAATTCGAATTAGCTCATGGAGGAACGATTTTCTTAGATGAAATTGGAGAAATGCCGCTAGAGATGCAGTCCAAACTGCTTCGAGTCATTCAAAATCGTACCGTTACTAGGATAGGAGGCAACAAACCAACTCCTATTAATTTTCGAATCATCGCTGCAACCAACCGAAACTTAGAAGAAGAAATCAGCAATGGGAATTTCCGACTTGATTTATTTTACCGAATAAACGTCATTCATTTATCCATCCCTCCATTACGACAAAGGTTAGCAGATATTCCAATTTTAGCTAATGTATTTATAGAGAAAACAGCAACAAGAGAAGGTCGCGTCCCGCCTTTACTATCGGATGATTCTCTAGCTGATTTAGAGAAATACTCCTGGCCTGGAAACGTACGGGAATTAGAAAATGTGATGGAACGCGCAACACTGTTAGCAGAGGACATTATTACCCCTTATCACTTACCAAAACATATTTCCACTGCTTGTACAAACTCGAAAAACTCTACCACTAGTCAACAAGTGGTAACAGATACATCAATGGAATGGGAAAAAGTTGAATATCAATTAATTGTCGATACCTTGCAAAAAGCAAATAAAAATAAAAGCAAAGCGGCAAAAATGTTAGGTATTTCGAGATCTGCACTATATGATAAACTCAAAAAATATCAAATACAATAAATAACACGGACTCGAGTTACATTTTGATAGTATTTATGTCAAGGAGCATGAGGCAGAAGGCGGTTGAGTTTCTCTCCTTTTTCAGGAATCACACTCTTGTTAGGATTCCTGAATCCTTCCCTCTCTCCTTTTTTCAGGAATCAAAACATAGTTACGTTCCTGAATCCTTCCCTCTCTCCTTTTTTCAGGAATCAAAACATAGTTACGTTCCTGAACCCTTCCTTCTCTCCTTTTTTCAGGAATCAAACCATGGTTACGTTCCTGAATTAGACTCTGGTTACCACCAAAAATAGATTCCTATTTTCATCCTCTTAACACAACGTCAAGTATCTCTTCCGGTGAATCTACGAGGTAATCGGGCTTTTCTTTCTGTATAAGCTCTTTTGCATCATAACCCCAACTTACCCAAATAATCTTGACTCCAGCAGATTTGCACGCCAAGATATCTCGTTGCTCATCACCTACATAAATTACTTCCCTTGCACCTAAGCGATGATCATGTAAAAATTTGCGCATCAATTTATCTTTGCCGAAAACCAAACTTGAACTTATTATCGTTGAAATGTTTCTAACTTGATTTCGTCTTAATACATCTTTAATCACATCCTCAGAATTAGAGGAAATGATCGCAATGTTATATCCTTTCTTTTCTAATGAATCAAGCAATTCTTTTATTCCAG
Organism: Alkalihalobacillus sp. MEB130; assembly: GCF_032335535.1. Lineage (NCBI taxonomy): Bacteria > Bacillati > Bacillota > Bacilli > Caryophanales > Bacillaceae > Alkalihalobacillus > Alkalihalobacillus sp. MEB130. The sequence continues at coordinate 82,621 of NZ_JAOANA010000006.1, read as the reverse complement.
GATACAAGTTGATTTCCTTTGAATACTTCCGATAATAACGATAGAAATCAGGAATGATGAGAGGTGCTTTGAAAATAGGAAAATTCAATCGCTTAATTCTTTCGCGAATCGGCAACTTTCTAAGAACGTTTAATTCCTCACGTTGAATTTTCTGATATTGATATTTATCCGCTAAGCTGTTCCAAGCAGATATGAAAACATTACGGGAATCTGCTAGTGTTCCGTCAAAGTCAAAAATTATATATTTAAGCATCCATTCTCTCCTCATCTCTCCACAGTATGAATAAAATAGGGATTTATTAATGCATTTATCACAGTGCTTTCATTCCATGACTTTTTTTGCATTTATTTTAACTTGGTTATCTGACAGCTATAGTATGATATTATATCTAGCCCTAATGTGTACTCGATTACGTTAGATATAAGCAGAAGTTTAGAGGAAAAGTGTTGTCAATCTCTCCATTCACATTTATGATGAATACAACCTCAAAATAGAATGGAGGATTCATTTAATGATTATCAAACCCCGCTATGAACCTTCAGAATTAAAGCTTCTAAAGTACTTACGTATTCGCTTAAATCTTACAAGCAAGGAAGAAAGCTATTACTCAAAACTCGAAAAAGGCTACCAAGGGGAGAGAACATTTGACAAGTGGATAGAACCCCATTTAACAGACAAGCTTGCTCTAAATGATCTGTTACTCGAATGCAGCAACACCTTATTCCAAATTGATTCAATGGTTATTACCTCAAACACAGTCTACCTTTTTGAGGTCAAGAATTATGAAGGTGACTTTTACCTAGATGGCGATAGATGGTATACAAATGCTAAAACAGAGATAAAGAATCCGTTGCTACAAGTAAAACGAAATGAATCATTGGTCCGACGTTTACTGCAAGAACTTGGTTATTCTCTCCCCATTCAATCTTATCTTATTTTCGTAAACCCCGAATTTCACCTATATCAAGCACCTCTTCATTCACCTATTGTTTCCCCCGCGCAACTTAATCGCTTTATTACAAAGCTAAACAAGATACCCTCGACAATAAAAGATACACATTTGAAATTAGCTAACCACCTAAGATCGATGCATTTAAATGAGACATCTTATAAACGTTTACCACCATATGAATATAACATGCTCCAAAAAGGTATCCCCTGCCCACGCTGTCTTACATTTTATAAATCATGTATGAGAACAACATTCCATTGTCACACATGTGGCTATAAAGAGAGAATTGATGCAGCCGTTATGCGCTCTGTATCAGAGTTACAACTCCTCTTTCCGAATACAAAAATCACAACAAACATCATCCAGGAGTGGTGTGAGGTAATTGATTCGAAGAAGATTATTTGGAAAGTTCTTTCAAGTAACTTAACACCTATCGGGTATGGGAAGTCTTGCTATTACATTAGCAAGGAATAAAACTGATTCACAGCTCGCTTGAAAGTAATCTGGTCCATCTCGTTCTTTATTCCGTAACTTTCGTCTTTACGTTCCCTAACTACAGCTCCCTCCTGCATTCCAGGAATCAATCCCCCTTTCGTTTCCCGAACTCAAACTCCCTCCTGAATTAAGGAATCAATCTCCCTTTTGTTTCCCGAACCCAATCTTCCCCCTGCATTTCAGGAATCCATCTCTCTTTTGTTTCCCGAACTCAAACTCCCTCCTGCATTCCAGGAATCAATCCCCCTTTTGTTTCCCGAACTCAAACTCCCTCCTGAATTTCAGGAATCAATCTCCCTTTCGTTTCCCGAACTCAAGCTTCCTCTCTACTTTCAGGAATCCATCTCCCTTTCGTTTCCCGAACCCAAGCTCCCTCCTGCATTTCAGGAATCAATCTCTCTTTTGTTTCCCGAACCCCATCTCCCTCCTACATTTCAGGAATCCATCTCTCTTTCGTTTCCCGAACCCAATCTTCCCCCTGCATTTCAGGAATCAATATCCCTTTCGTTTCCCGAACCTAAGCTCCCTCCTGCATTTCAGGAATCAATCTCCCTTTTGTTTCCCGAACTCAAACTCCCTCCTGCATTTCAGGAATCAACCTCCCTTTATAAACAAAAACGGCAGATCCTCTGCCGTTTTCTCTAATTACCATTATTCATTTTTAGCATTTGACAAATCGGCCTCAATTCTGCTCATAAATTCCTCTGCAGCGCTATAACCTTGTTGTCGTAAATACCAGTTGTTAGCCGCTGCTTCAATTAGTCCAGCTACATCTCGGCCAGGCTGAAGTTGAATTTCTATGCATGGAATCTTAACTCCCATGTATTCTGTAAAGGAATTGTCGTGTTCAAGCTCGTTATTTAACGAATCTTTTTGCCATTTTGTTAAATGAATATCGAGTGCAATTCTTGTTTCCTCTTGAAAAACTTTTCGTCCATACATTCGAACGACATTTAATAGACCTATGCTGCGAAGGGCCAGAAATTCTTTTGTTGTCTCATCGTGAGTACCTAGTATGGTTCGTGGACTTAATTTTTTTAAGACAACAACATCATCAGCCACGAGACGGTGTCCCCGGCCAATTAACGTATGTGCAATTTCACTTTTTCCGATTCCTGATTGACCACGTAATAAGATCCCAACGCCAAATACATTCAAACAAACTCCGTGGATTGAAATTTGTGGTGCTAAGTTTTTAAGCAAATAAGCATCCAACATAATAATAAATTCAGATGTTGTTTCGACTGTATTTGTTACTAATAATGGAATGCCCTCTTCTTTACAATAATGGGTTAAGTATGTAAGTCCTTTTTCACCTGCTGTGACGATAAAACAGGGAGGGTGGTAATGAACAATATTTCCGATTCTCACCTTTCGTTCCTCATGGCTTAACTTATGCAAATAGTTAATTTCTTTTCTGCCTAATATTTGAACTCGTTCGGTTGGGAAAAAATCGAAATGACCCACAAATTCTAATCCGGGACGATGTACATGTGATTGAGTGATCGGTTGGTTTAACCGATCCTCCCCCGTTAATACTTCCAATGAAAACTTCTCTACTAAATCTGCTACCGTTAATTTTTTCACGTTTTTCCTCACCGCCATCAATGCCTGCTAATATTTTTATCCACTCATTATAATACCTTCAGCTTTAAAGTGCATCTTTCATGATACGGTACAATTAGAATTATTGCTACTCAACCATTATGATTATCCACGCCCACAAAAAGAATTCTTCCTACATAACCATCTCAACACATAACAGTGCCTGACCATAGGACGGCCAGACATCTCTCGCTTTTATAAACGCATCGGATTGGGTACATCAATGTATGCATAATCTGTTACATCATTTGTTAACCTCATTAATGTGAGTGCTTTCGTTTGAACAGTGTTTCTAAATAGGGCCTCTTTGTCTTTTGCAATATTGGTTCGTAACGTGGCTAATTCCTACTTAAAACAATCCCCTAGTTACAATCTTTTTACATGTTTTCTTTTACTTTTCTTCATCTGACTAGTCAGCATATAGTGGCAAAATTCACTTATAAAACTCCTCTACATTCCTTCAAAAACAAAGAAAGCGTCATCATAATTTTTTTTTGAAATGAAAACGCAACCTTTCATTTTCCCTCTAGTTCCTTGCCTATTCTTTTGTTATAGTAATTAAGTTCAAAAATTGAATAAGTAGTAGATCCTTATTTAAGGGTAGAAGAAAAGGTGAAGTCATATGGAACAACATGCATTGCAACAAGTAGAACAGTTAGCCCTAAAAAAAGAGAAAACGTTTAGTGAAAATCCGTTTCATTACGTATTTCGTGCTATTTTAGCGAGTCTTTTTATCGGGTTTGGCGTTATAGTTGCTTTTAGAACGGGAAATCTATTTTATTTAGAAGGCTCTCCATTCACATATCCAATTGCTGCGATTACATTCGGAGCAGCTATTATTCTCATTGCCTTTGGAGGCGGGGACTTATTTACTGGCAATGCGTTTTACTATACGTATACGTGTTTACGTAAGAAAATGGTATGGTCAAGTGCTCTAAAGCTGTTAAGCATCAGCTATGTTGGGAACTTAATCGGTGCGATTGTATTTGCCTTGATTATCTTTTTTACCGGGCTCTTTAATGATCCTTCCGTCAACAGTTTTTTATTTAGTGTGGTAGGAGGAAAAATGAATGCTCCTTGGATGGAACTATTTTTCCGAGGAATTTTATGTAATTGGCTCGTTTGCTTAGCTTTCTTCCTTCCGATGAATATGAAGTCAGAAGGTGCGAAGATTTTTACCATGATGCTACTTGTTTTCTGTTTCTTTATTTCAGGATACGAGCATAGCATTGCCAATTTAGGTGCTTTTGCCATTTCACTTGTGTTGGATCATCCTGAAACGATTAGCTTTGGTGGTGCGATTCATAACCTGATCCCCGTAACAATTGGGAATTTCATTGGTGGAAGCTTGTTTATGGGGGTATTCTATTATTATCTTAACCACTCGAAACAAGTTGAAACACAGACAGAGTTGAAAGAGTACGCACTAATGCGTAAAGAAATGAATTAACCAACTTAGAACCAGGGAAATGTATGTTTCCCTGGTTTTTTGCATTGAGGGATTAGAAAGCAATCCAACACCCCCGCTATCTCCACTCTTGGAATGGTAGCTGATCGTGTAATCATTAAGAATGCAGAAAAACCTCCCCTTATTTTCAAGGGCAGGTTCTCTGAAATACTAATTTACACTAACTCACTTCCCGCTAGAATCTCTTATCACTAACTCGGGCATAAATAGAGTTTTTTGATTCGTTAATTCACTATCCAAAAGCATATCAAACACTTTCTTCCCCATGTCTTGAATTGGTTGAGAAATGGAAGTCAATTTAGGCACAGTTAGTCTAGAGAGAATGGTATTATCAAAACCAACTACAGCAACATCGTTTGGAACATCCAATCCTAGTTCTCTTGCCGCTTCAATGACTCCAATAGCTAGTAAATCATTACAAGCAAAAATAGCGGACGGAGGTTCTTCTAAACGCAGCAATTGTAGTGCCGCTTTTGTCCCACTTTCAATCGTAGCCTCTGTCTTAATAAAGTACTCTTCTCTCGACTCTATATTCTCCTCCATTAACGCTTGTTGATATCCATTAATTCGCTGAATATTACTCCAAGCATGTTCGGCAATTATGGCGATGTTAGTATGTTGCAAGGAAAGTAAGTGCTTTGTTGCTATATACCCTCCCTTAAAATCGTCAATGGTCACCGTTGTGAGTGGAATTGAAGGGATATCATTCGCAATAAGAGCAACAGGAATTTTCTTTTCAATTAACTCTTCTAAAAGAGTTAGATTTCTAACTCCAGAAGCAAGAATAATCCCATCAACACTCTTACGAATAAGAACGGAAAGATACTTTTTTTCCTTTTCTTCAAGATTATCCGTACTACAAATAATAACACTAAAACCGAGTTCATTACCTCGATCTTCAATGCTTCTTGCAATATCAGCAAAAAACGGATTCGAAATATCGGGAATGAGCAAGCCAATCGTCTTTGTTTTTTTGCCCGTTAATGCAGAGGCAACAACACTAGGAGAATAATCTAGTTTTTTCATTGTTTTCAACACTTTTTGTCGCGTCTTTTCACCTACACGACCATTATTATTAACAACATTTGACACAGTCGCAATTGAGACGCCCGCTTCTTTTGCAACATCATATATAGTAGGTCTCATCTTATATCCCTCATTATCTTTGATTGTAAAATTATATCGCGATCAAAGAGGAATAGTAAAATATTTAATAAGAATTTCTTAGTTTACTGCTAAAAATTCATTTATTTTTACGAGTTCTTTGCTTTCATACGACTGTTTGCACGCATAGCCAAGCTCAGTAGATTTCACACCATCTTCAACAGTGACACTTGGTTTACGTTGTTCAAGAATGCAATTAATAAATTCTTCTGCTTCGTTTTTATAAGCTTCCTCAAAACGTTCTAAGAAGCCATCAAAACATTCCTGAATGACTCCTTCTTCCTTCATAATGACAACTTGATTTTTCTCCGGAACCGTCCCAATACGAAGAGAGCCCTTTGTCCCAATAATTTCAGTTTCAATATGATATCCGTGTGCGCAATTTCTACCTGCTACAAAAATGCCCATCGTATTGTTGTCAAAGCGAACCATTGCTGCTCCTGTTTCCGCATCATTTAATTCATCAAATTCAGGACGTGCGTAGGCACCACCAATTGCCCACGTTTCTTTTGCTTCCGCTCCCAAATACCAACGTGCTAAGTCAAAATCATGGATCGACATATCCAGGAACAAGCCCCCACTGTAATTGGCTCTCGCAAAACTTAAGAAACTATCAATCTTAGAAGCTGGATCTAAACCATAGCAACGAATCATAAATGGCTCACCAATTTCTCCTTTATCAATTTTTTCTTTCGCGGCCATGTATGAGCGGTCATAACGACGCATAAATCCTAGCATAAATACTTGGTCAGGGTGCTGATTTACCGCTTCTTGTACATCAAGCGCCTCTTCTAAATAAAGACCTAATGGCTTCTCACTAAACACATGAAAACCAGCCGCCAGAGCTGTTTTGATTTGTTCACAATGAAAGCCTGACGGAGAAGCAATAAAAATGGCATCTAGCTCTTTATTTTCAAGCATCTCATCATAATTTGTGTATCCATATGGAATATTCCATTGGTTTTTAACTTCTTCTACTTCTGATTCAATGACGCTACACACAGCCGTCAATTCACAACCTGGAATACGAAAAGCTAAATTTTCTGCATGCTGTCTTCCTAATCTTCCTAACCCTACAATCCCAACTTTTACCTTTTTCATTTTAATCGACTCCTTGTTTTCTCAGTTTTTACTAGCATAGTTAGTAACTTTCGTCTTAAAATTCAAACACATTATTAATTAAGTTTAAACACAAAATGCCTTTGATAAAGCGCTTAATCTAAAAGTATCATGATAGCGCTTTACTAGTCAATGAAATTATTTTAAAAATAAATTATTGATGCAGTCTAATTGTTATTTTTACTTATATTAACAATTCGAAAAGAATAAGAAATCCTAAAGTGATTCTAGTTTTAGGGGAGCACCTCATGATTAAGCGCTATATCAAAATCTGAATTTAGTCAAGATCAATTAGAAAAAGGAAGTGTCTCAAAAGGTATGTTTTTGACCTTTTGAGACACCTCCTTAGCAATAACTTTTTTGTTTCAAATTTTTCAATATATTAAACCTAGAAATATCTTATAATTCATATTTTCTAATCAAATAAGTCGGTGTACAACTCCACGCATGACAATAACTATTAATTAAATAACTTCCGTACGGAGAGTAAGCTTTATCAATCGGATTATAGAGCTCCCAGAATGTATCAGCTCCATCCTTAATCATCCCACCCCAATATGTTCTCATTATTTCAATCGCCTTCTCTTTATTTTCAATTAATAATAAAGCTTCTACTAGATGATGATACATGTAAGGCGTGTTCATTCCGATTAGTGGATTCTTTTCAAATACTCGATTCATTAACTTCTGGTTTTCCTCATGATCTAATACTTGTGCGAGCACCATCCAAACCTGGCTTGCCCATGACACTTGCTTGTTTTCTCCACTTATAAAGAATCCCTGTTCCTCATCCCATAAATGTTGAATACTAGCATTTATCACTCCTGTTAATTTCCTTTCTAGGAAACTTTTTTTCGTATCATTAAGTACCTCAGCTAACTTAATCGTTTTCTTGAGTGCATAAATCAAGATTGCTTGTGACGGTGCTTGTTTGTTTAACTCCTCATGCCAGTCGATAAAAGACCACCATGTATCACTGTCTATAACAATTCCTCTTTCATCTAGCCTCTCCAGCGCTAGCTCGACTTGACGGTAAGCTAAAGGCCATAAGTCCACAAGCGTTTCAAGGTCATTCGTTGCCTCGAAGTAATCGTAGAGTGTGGTTGTAAAGAATAACGAATAGTCGAATAGATATGTGTCATCTGGTACTAATGTTGGCGCAATAAATAAATTAGCAGAAACTTGGCCTTGGTCATTTGGGACACCTGCAAATAGATATAAGCATCGTTTCACTAGATCATTGTTTTTAAATGTCTCATAGTTTGCAAGTGCTTGTAAGCGGAGGTCTCCGAGCCATAGTCGCCTATCTCTTTTAGGACCGTCTTCAAATACATCTTGCATGCAATCTTCTAAAGTTTTGATGCTGATCTTATCAATTTGTCGCAGCTCACTGTCACTGTGAGAAAGCTCGGTTCCATGGCTACTATCTGCTGATGTAACCGTTTCACAAGTAATCTCGCCGAATGCGACCTTGTATTTTACCGATGTATCTAATACTTCCACTTTCAAATAACGGAAACTATAGCGTCTTGGTAAAGAGATGTTTCCTGGAAGTACGTCTACATGAAGCGTTTCCTCCTGAAGCCATGAGCTGCTAATCCATCCGTCGTATGTTGAAAAGGGAACGGAAACTTCAACTGGCATCTCTCCAAATGTGAGCCGCATGTGCAAAGGTGCATCCGGCGGACTTCCTACAGGACGGATCTGCATCGATAAATAGCCAACTTGGTGTTTGCCAAAATCAACGATGAAACTTTCTCCTTTTCCAAATTCCTTGTCTACAAGGCTTGCAGCTGGTTCAGTCTCGATACATTTCCAGCCGTGAATAATGTCATGATCCTCTACCGCTCTTACAATTCTAATAGGTTTCGTTACTTCCCTTTTAAGAGAGGGCTTTAACGTCTCCGCTTTTTGAATAAAGTCTTCATTTCGATTGATCTTTCTATCCTTTGCCACTTGTATGTTCATCTCTATCCGCTCCTTAACAAACCATTTATTTATGGCTTTCATTCAATTTATATATGTTTCTAGTAAAAGCAGTTTCTTCATTGACTGGTTCCTCTTGCCTCTGTTCATTTTTTTCAAATAGAATAAGTGAAAAGCGCATAATGACAAAAGAAGTAATGCTTCCGCCAAATAAAACGGCCACTGCTGGAAAGCTCATTGTAATGACATAAAGCCCGTATAATGATAACCCCATTAAGATTGTCATCATCGGATGTTTAAACACTAAAAGAACTGCATTTCGAATGATAAATAAATAGCTCAAATGATAGTGAGTGAATAAAGGAATGGCATATAAAGCCATTAAAGCAAAGATCACCAATGCTATGAACAACGGAATTTGAAGAAGTTGCCAAATTGGATTTGTTAGTTGCTGGACAATCTGACTATCCATATAGAGAACTGCTCCAATTATGACTAAGATATATCCTAAGGTGTTCGCCTTTTTAAATTCTGTTTGAAATGCTTTTAGGAAGCTTTTAAAAATAGGTATATCGTGCTGTCCCATGATCCACTTTCTTACAACGGCGAACATCGCTGTTGTTGCAGGAAAAAAGCCTACTAAAACCAGACCAAGCAAAGAAAAAATGATCCAGAGAATATTTACATAAACAAATTTGATAATCCAATCTGTCACCTCATGAAATTTTCCAACCATCCCCCCAAATCTCATTTGAGACCCTCCTCTAATTACTGTCTATATGTTTTAACTGGTTACTCTCCATGCAGATCACAAATAAGGAGAGTAACCAATCATGGGCTATCCTTTAACAGCACCACTAGTCATACCTTTCATAACAAGCTTATTTAAGAACAGGTATAGAATTAATGTCGGAATAACCGCTAATGAGATCGATGCGAACGTAGGTCCCCATTGGCGAGCTCCATATTCACCCGTAAAGCTTATTAACCCAGTTTGAATTGTCCGTAAGCTAGAATCACTAATAAAGGTCATCGCAAAAATTAAATCGTTCCAAGCAAAGAAAAACTGAACTAATGCAACGGTCACAATCGCATTTTTTAATAACGGAAACGCAATTTTGAAAAAGAATTGGTAAATGTTCGCACCATCCATAATCGATGATTCTAATAACTCATTCGGTACTGATTTGAAATAACCAACAAATAAGAAGATTGTTAATGGTAATCCAAATACCGTGTAGATTAGCATTAGACCGAAAAGGTTGTTTAAAAGACCTAAGTTAAAATACATAGAGAAAAGCGGTAACAATACGATTTGTACAGGGATCATAATCCCTGCCAAAAATAAAAGCATAACTTTATCTTTTAATTTCCATTTCATTTTCTCGATGGCAAAAGCCGCCATTGAGCCGAACATGATAATAAAGAACAAAGCAGGAAATACCGTAAGCACACTATTTTTGAAATACACATTCATATTTCCAGATGTCCATGCCGTGACATAGTTGTCAAAATACAAACCTTCTGGTAACGCAAACATTGGATTAACCGCTATTTCATTTGGTGTTTTTACTGAAGATAGCAATAGCCAAATGATTGGATAGATCAAAATGAGTACAAACAAAAAGATCATTGTCATTCCAATTACGGATCCAAATTTAAATTTCTTTTTCGGCTTTTCTGTAGGTGTGTTTTGTTTATTTCTTTCTAAATTTGCTTGCATCTTTTTCCCCTCCATTCATTAAGCAACATCCTTGCGTGCGAATCGATACACTAACAGAGTGACTCCTAGACAGAGCAATAGAAGATATACGGCGATTGTACTACCGTAACCGTACTGACTATAAGTGAAAGACGTGTCATACATATACATCGTTAACATCGTCGTACTGTTACCTGGTCCACCGCCCGTTAATGCAACGGCTGTCTCGAAGACTTTCAATGTACCATTTAAACTAAAGATGACAGCGGAGATTAAGATCGGTCGAATCATTGGAAGAACAATATTGTAAACAAGCGTTAATCCTTTAGCACCATCTAATTTAGCTGCTTCTAAAATATCTTCTGGAATGTCAATTAAACCAGCAAATAAGATGACGGCATAGAACCCCATTGATTTCCAAATATCCATAAGAACTAAAACGGCAAATGCCGTATCGCCTTGCGCGAGCCATGGTTGAACCAGCATTTCTAAATTAACACTGGTTAAAAAACTATTAATTAACCCTAATTGAGGTGTGTATTCAAATAGTTTAGAGAACATTTCCGCAACAGCTACGGCCGGTAGAATAACTGGGAAGAACACTAATGTCCTCACTAAAAAGGAGGCTTTTTTTAGATAAAAAACAAAAAGTAATGCTAATGCTAACCCTAGAACAACTTGTCCCGTTGTAACGAGTGCTGCATATTTAATACTCAAACCTAAACTGTTCTTAAAGTTTCTATCGCTAAAAACTTCTAAGTAATTACTGAATCCTACAAATTCAAACCCTCTTATCGGAGATCCCTCGAAGAATGAATAACCAATTGACCAGAAGGTTGGAATTAATAGAATTAAGAAATAAAGTAACATTGCTGGTCCGATAAAAAGAAGAATTGCTTTTCTATCTTGTAAGACTTTATGCATGGTTCCACTCCTTTTCCACAGATGATAAAGAAGGAAGGTCCATTAAAATTGGACCTTCACCTCTTTTCTGTACTTCTGCTTTATTCTAATTCAGCCAAGTACTCTTCAGGTGTCATATCTCCATTTGCAAGAAGCTGAGCGTTGATCTCTGCAGTATCATTCTTTCTTGAATCAAAATAAGCTTCGAACCAAAGTGATGCATTTTGAACGTTGTTTAATTCCTCCGTTACTAGTCTTGTTAATGGACTAATATCTTCAGGAATTTCTTCTGCCATTAGACCACTAATCATTCCGTGATCCGCTAGTGCACGGTCTGCATAATTTGTATATAAATACTTCACCCAGTCTTTCATTGAGTCGTCAAACTTATCTTTCGCTAAAACAGTTACTAATCCAGCGTTCATATTGTAATCTTCGGCAGACCCTGCTCCACCCTCAACAACTGGTACGTTAAAGAAGCCAACATTTTCTGGACCACCGATATTATTTCTATCTTCATCATTTAATTCAGCAAGCACCCAGCTTCCCATATAAAGCATCGCAGCTTGACCGTTTAAGAAGATATCATTGGCTGTTTGATAGTCGATTGCGTTGAATCCTTGACCAAAATACCCTTTTTGTGCCATATCTTGAACCATTGTTGTTGCTTCAACAAAACCGTCATCTGTGATTGATAACTCGCCATCGTTTACTCTTTGCATTGCATCTACACCGTATACACGAGTAGCATAAGCATTAATATAACGAGTAATTGGCCATCTTTCTTGACCAGCTACAGCAAAAGGTTGAATTCCATTTTCATGCAATGTTTCACTAACTTGTAATAAGTCATCCCATGTTTCAGGCACTTCTAGGTTGTGCTCTTCAAAAAGTTCCTTATTAAACCAGAAACCTTCAATGTTTAGCTCCATTGGTATTGCGTAAAGGCCTTTTCCACCACTTAGCTGTTTAAGTAAATCAACAGCACCAGGATTAACCTTGTCCATAATTCCTAACTCTGTAAATGCTTCTTCAATATCAACCACTAAATCTGCATCAATTAATTCTTGAAGTGGTTGAGCTGATTCATAGACAAACATTTCCGGTAAATCGTTGCTAGAAGCTAACAGCTGAATTCTTTGAGTCAAATTCGTTTGTTCTACTACTTCGAATTCGATATTAAAATCTGAATTATGCTCTTCTGCATATTCTTGACCCATTGGTAATACGACACGAGGCTGACCTTCATTTTCTGTTCGATTGGACATGTATTTAATCGTTCTAGCTTCTCCTCCTGATTCAATGCCCTCTTCACTACTTGATTGTTCAGATCCATTATTCGAACAACCAGCGATCACTAGTAAGGAAGCGATTACACAAACCATTAATGATAGCCATTTCTTCGTTTTCATGCTTTTTCCCCCTTCAATTCTCTTTACTAGATTAAGAACTTCCTGCTAGTTCTTACCTCAATTGTAAGCGTTGACATCGCATTTTATAAGTGCCTCATTTTTTTGATAATGTCCGATTTTTTCTGATTCTTTCCTATTTGTTCTTATTCGTTTGATTAAATCCTAAAACAAAAAGACCTTGTATCAAGGCCTTTTCCCTTATCACATCGTTATTTAAACTGACTTGGTGTTACCCCTGTATGTTTTTTAAAGACCTCTGAAAAATGTCTATAAGTTTGGTACCCTACCTTTTCACTAACGCTCGATACCTTTTCTCCAGACTTGAGCAGTCTTTTCGCTTGCTCAAGTCGGTAACTCGTTAGATATTTAATATAGGATTGCCCCACCTCTTCCTTGAATAAATAACTAAAATAAGTCGGATTCATATCTACTTTCTCAGCTACTTGCTGGAGTGTCAAATCCTCATTAAATTGCGCCCTGATGTATTCTAAGGCTTTGTTAATAGCGGAATGTTTTTTTGTGGAGTTGTTTTTAAGTACCCATTCTATCATCACGTTCACTTGCTCTCGTAACCACTGTAGCATTTCTACCCTCGTGCTTACTTGGCGTATTGCGATATACGGTTGATACGTTGCAAGCCAACTTGACGGTTTCTCACCTCCAGTTTCTTTGACAACCTCAATCCCTAAATAGATGACCTTCAAAATTTCTCGTTCGATAATATCTCGAGTGAATTTCTCCATTTCAATCCACTCTATATACTGATTAAGATGTTGTTCGGTTTGATCTTCATCTCCATTCCTCATCGCAGAAAGAATATCTTTCACATCTTTCGAAAGCTCTTCTGGAACAATCGTATTTTCCGGAATATCGGAAAACTGAATCAAAGTATCCGACTCAAGAAAACATCCATATTCCAACGCTTGTAGAGCATCACTATAACTTTTCGGTACAGATTCCACATCTTGATAAGTGTGCCCTGACCCCATTTTTCCTTCCACCTGTTTAGACAGTTCCCTGATTTCTTGCTCTAACAGATCGAACTTTTCATTAAAATGCAGAACAACAAATATATCCCTTGAACCATCCCACACACGTTGAACACGGAAAGAATCATGACTATTAAAACGAATGTTATCCTTTCCAGCATAAGCAATAACCGTTACACCAACAATACGGACCGCTTCAGGACCGAAGTGTTCCCGCCACTTTTGATAAGCATCTTGGCGTTGTAAAAGCAAGTCTAATGTCGCTTTTTCAAGTAACTCTTCTTGAGATTTTTTTTGCTCTAATTTCAAGCTTGTCATTTCATTTTGTTCTTCGATTCGTTTTACCGTTCTCTGTATCGCCTCTTCGATCATAGGGATCGTAACTGGCTTTTCCAAGTAATCTGCTACACCTAGTTTAATCGCCTTTTTTACATATTCGAATTCATTAAACCCACTAAAAACAATACAGATCGTTTCAGGAGATTCTTTCATTACTGCTTGGATCAATTCTAAGCCATCCATTCCCGGCATTCTAATATCCGTAAATATAATATCTGGCTTTAACGTCTGAAATAGTTCTAATGCTGCTATCCCGTCACTTGCGGTTCCCGCTACTTCAATTCCATATTGCGACCAATTAATCATCTTTTTTAACCCTTCAGTCACGATATATTCATCATCAGCTATAACTGCTTTAAGCATTACGAACCTCCTTCACGATTCGGCAATCGGATTTCTACTACGGTACCTTTGTTGACTTCACTAGTAATCGCAAACAAACTAGTAGGCCCATAATAGAGTGATAAACGCTCTCGTATATTTTGTAGCCCGTACCCTTTTTCCGTTACGGCCAAGTCCTCGATCCCAACCCCGTCATCTTCAACGGTAAAAATCATAGTACCAGATTCCAATCTCCCCGTTAACTTAACAGTTCCATTCCCAATTTTCCTTTCTAGCCCGTGAGTAATTGCGTTTTCAATAAGTGGCTGTAGTAGTAATTTCATTATTTCTTTGTCCATCAACTCTGCATCAACATCTTGCATATAGTGAAAGCGGTTGCTAAATCTGATATTTTGAATCGTTAGATAATGCTTGATATGCTCTAATTCCCTATGAAGCGGAATCGTTTCTTTCCCATGATTCAAACTAATTTTGAAGCTTTCCGACAGCGCAATGGCCATACTAGCTATTTGGTCATTTTTCTCAATCATTGCCATCCAGTAGATAGAATCAAGTGTATTATATAAAAAGTGCGGATTGATTTGTGCTTGTAATACACGGAGTTCAGCTTCTTTCCCCTTTAGCTGAGACCTGATCAACTGCTCATTCAGACTTCGATTTTCTGTTGTTATCTCCTTAAAAGTCCCTCCAATCAGCTCAAACTCATCTTTGTTTGCTGATGTCTGTTTGCCTGATCCTTTAGACCAATCAATCATCATTCTTTTTATTTGCTGGATCGGACTCGTAATTTTACTAGACAAGAAGTAAGATAGAACCAATACAAATAAGGTGATTAAAGCTGCTATCGAAAAGGTAGCCGTCCGGATCTGAATAGAATCTTTAAAAAGATCTTCATTTTTTATCGCTGATACATACGTCCAGCCTGTTGTCTGATTTGTATAGTGACTTAATATATAACCATCATCTTCTAGTTCTTTAAATGTTGTGAACAGATCGTTTCCCCCTTCGATCGGGGCAGAATCTGGACGTGAATCATACACGGTCCTAATTTCATTTTCCGAAGAATCGAGAATAATCATCCCTTCACTGTCTCTACCATCCATCATATTGGAAAACATAGATTTTTTAATATTAAACACTAAGAGGCCAATTGGTTCGCGACTAAATTCAGCAGGATTTAACAATAACTTTACAGAGGAAAAAGTATCGTTATTCTCTTTTACGACGTTATGATTTATAAACACTTCTCTTCCTTTTGCTTCTACACTTCTTTGATACCAAGCTGTGTCTGTAATTAATGTAGGGTTAGTCTGATAGAGTTCAATGTTGTTAGACCTTCCATAACAGACCGAGCGAAAGGAATTGTCGAGAACACAAACAGAATCAATGTACCTTTGATCAACTAAATAACTAGATAAGATATTTTGTAATTGATTATACGTTTGCCATCCAATAATATTATTTGAATTACTACTCTGTCCACTTTCTATCAGTTCTTGTCTTAAGGCACGATTTGACAAAATTAGTCTTTGCGTATTAATAATATTACGAAAGATAATATCTGAGATCTCACTTGTCGTTTTTAAATGACTCTGGTTGCTTTCAATGTGATTATCTACTAATGCTTTATTTGCTAGGTTAAATGAAATCAGGCCTAATAATAAAATCGGAAAAACAGAAAGCACGATTAAAGCAGCTAAAACTCTGTTTTTAATTTTTCGAATGCGAATAAGATTAAGCACTTTCGGTACAAACTGTTTCATGAAAAATCATCCTTTTTAACAGACAAATTAACTAGATTTGTATCCATTATACCTTTTATCCTGCTTCACAAGAATGACATTCTACACTTTTAAATAATGGTATTAATTGTAAAAAAAGGAGGACCTATATGAAAAAATATCAAAGCGAGTTTATTGGGCAATCTTACTTTAAAGATAACCTCAATTTATATATTAATAGATGGCAGGAAGGGTTTGAAAATCCTCATCACGTTCACAATTTTATTGAAATTACGATTATCGAAGAAGGCAGAGGGTTTCATTATATTAATGATGAGATTATTTCTGTCAAAAAAGGAGAACTTTTTATTATCCCTATTGGGGCCAGCCATGTTCTTCGCCCTTCCTCAGCTAGCTCTCCTAATCCCCTAACCGTTTATAATGTTCTAATTGATCCACAGGAGTTGGATTATTTAATTAATGAAACAGATCGACTGGGGGAAGATGGCATTTCCAAGTGGCTGTCTAGTTTAATATTGAGATCACCTTTTCCCTATCTACACCTAAAAGATCAACAAGACATTTGTTTAAACTTAATTCGCTCTATGTATGCTGAATATCAACAAAAGCAGTCTGGATATTCCATTATTCTTCAATCAAAAATTCAAGAGCTAATGCTGCAGTTATTTCGAATGAAACACCGCCACACTGAACAGTCTGAATCAAAACTTTCCACCTTTGCAATTGATGAGGCTATTTCTTTTATTACTGAGCATTTGAGCGAAGCCATTACTCTAGCACAAATTGCCGCTCAAATGGCTGTTAGTGAACGTCATTTTTCTAGAATATTTAAAAAGTATACAGGACAAACATTTAATGAATATCTTCAAAATAAACGAATTGAACGAGGCTGTGAATTGCTTTATTCTACTAATTTGTCCGTTAAAGAAATTTGTCACCAAGTTGGTTACAAAGACATCGATTACTTTCGTAAACTTTTTGCTAAGAAAATAGGTTTATCCCCTAATCAATATAGAAAAATAAAGTAAGGGAAAAATCGCATTGGTAATCAATGCGATTTTTTGAACCTAAAATCCTACCTTTACCAATTCGATAACTGATATTAGGGTGATTGAAATGAACTCTGTAATAGTCAAACAAATTTAAGACTATTAATTGGTCACTTTTATATTTTCAATCGTTGACTCAAATTCATAGCACCCTGATTCTATTTGATAGATGGCTTTTTCATTCTCATAACCGACAACGTTGATTTCCTTATGTTTTTGAATTAGTTGTCCATCCACTTTTACAGAGTTTTTGTTAGTAGCAGGCAGCCAAACGGTTGCAGTCGTATTCGCAGGAATTAAAACATTGTAAGTAAGCGTTTTGCCTTTAATCGTCCATTCACTTTTTATTGTGCCATAGACAGACTTGTATTCTCCGCTAACTGAAGTAATACGATTATTTTTATCAATATTCGGTTGTAGATTGATATGTTTAAATCCAGGTTGTGTCTCATCATTTGCTATTCCTGCCATATATTTGTACATCCATTCAGCAATTGCTCCGTAAGCATAGTGGTTAAATGAATTCATACCAACGTCGCCAAAGCCTTCCCCACCGGAGTAGGAATTCCAGCGTTCCCAAACGGTTGTTGCCCCATTTTTTACAGAGTATAACCATGAAGGCATTTGATCTTGTACCAATAGAGAATAAGCAACGTCTGAATAACCAACCTCTGATAATATTGGAGCAATCACGTTAACCCCAAGAAACCCAACAGACAATGTATTTTCTGCATAGTTTACACGATTGCTATCCGGATGCAATCGCTTGTATTTTTCATCATTCTTTATATTTTCAACGAGTAATTCAACCATTTGCTTCTTCTGGTCCGCGTTTTCATATAACTCTAACTTGATAGCCCAAAGCAGACCGCACTGGCTATTATCTTCAACATCAGCGGAAGAATAAAAGTTGACCGAATTAAAAGCAGAACCGTTTGAAGATTTCAATGTTACTTTTCCAAACTTATCTATAGAAATGTAATTTTTGATAAATTCTTTTTTGATGTTTTCATAAAGCTTCTGGTATTTTTCTGCTTCATCTTGTTTTCCAATGGCAGATGACATGTAGGACATAAGTTTTGCATCATATGCATAATAAACATCACTCATAAATTGCCTAGCCGTTCCTTCAAAGTTTAACCAATCCCCAATACTACCTGGCCCTTTATATGTTTCTCCTGTTTGGCGATACATCCAATCCATAAACTTTACCATGGCTTTGTAGGTTTTTTCGATAATTGTTGTATCACCAGTCATCTGCCAAACCGTCCATGGAACAATAATACCAGCATCAGCCCAACCACCATTTCCGACAACACCTAAGAAGTCTGCAAATCTTCCCCCCGGTGCCGTTGAATGGAATGCCCCCTCTCCATATGCTTCTTGAGAATCTTTAAGCATCTCCATCCAATTCTCCAAGAAAATAGTAGCATCCATATTGTATAAAGCAGTATTCGCAAAAAGTTGAGTATCTCCTGACCATCCAACTCTCTCATCTCTTTGCGGGCAATCTGTTGGAATCCATAGATAATTTCCTCTATGCCCCCATAAAATATTTGAAAACAATTGATTGACATCATTATTTGATGTGACGATACTCCCTGTCTCCTGAAGTGCTGACATTACGACTTTCCCGATTAAACGTCTAACATGGACTTTCGTATCAGGCGAAACAACGGTTACTTCTACATATCTAAAACCATGAAATGTCAAAGTAGGCTGGTATGTTTCCCCTTCTACATCTCCCTTAAGGGTGTAAAAATCCGTTGCTTTTGCTGTACGTAAATTTGCTGTATATATTGACCCTTTTGGTCCATCTGCTCCTTCACTATCATCATTTAACATCTCAGCAAAACGCAATTTGATTTGGCTCCCCCTTTCACCTTGAACAGTGATACTCGGAACTCCCACCATGTTTTGGCCAAGGTCAAAAATAACAGTATCTTTATCCGAAATGATGACATTCCCATCTTTAGCTCGCTCTGGATCAACAATGGTCCGATTAGAATCAATATCGATCGTTCCTCGATTATTTTTACTAGAGTCTTTATCGATTACATCCGTATAAAAAGTGATAGATTGAGGGAATTGATCCAGTTTATCAATAACCTGTGCTTTATCACCATTAAAGGCAGAAACGATTGCATGAGGGTACGTCTTTCTATAATCATGTTCTTTCACATCATTCCATTTTGAATCATTAAACCCGATATCATTCCATCCTTCAATCTCCATTGTGGCATCGTACGTTTCTCCATCATAAATATCGTCTGAACGGATAGGACCAGTATCTGTTGCCTTCCACTCAGAATGAGCATCCGTAACCATCGAATAAACAGAATCGTCTTCATACGTTATTAATAACTTAGCAAATAAAGCGAGTTCATTCCCTTCACCCGAATAATAGCTTGTCCGACCATCCAAATCTCTCCCCTGAGAAATTCGACAATTCCACCAGCCATTTCCTAGGACGGCAGCAAGGACCACAGCGTCCCCTTTCATATAACGGGTTACATCATAGGTCATATAATTAATCGTTGAATCATAGTTCGTCCATCCTGGGGGCATAAAATCCATTGAAAGACTGTCATCATCTTCATTAACAGTTCCAATCTTATACCCATTAATATAAGCGTCATACACTCCTAATGCAGATATATAGAGCCTTGCACTTTTAACCGTTCCATTTAACTTTGTTTCCTTTCTAAGTAAAGGTGCACCATGTCTATTAGAATCTTTTCCATCCATTGAAATCCATTTGGCCCCACTCCATCCTTTTACACCGTCCGTACTTTTAAGACCTGTTTCAAAATATGCATCTTCTTCAGGCTGAACCTTTTTATCATCTTGGTTCCATACAATGACTGTCCAATAATATACAGTTGATGGTTCAAGGGGATTCCCGTTATATTTAATTGCTACGGAGATATCTGATATTACTTTACCGCTATCCCATAGATCTGCACGATTTTCAACTAGTTTTTCAGGACTTGACGCAACAAGTATTTGATAAGCAATTTGTTTTTGTCCGTATAAATATGATTCCATCATCCAACTGAATCGCGGCTTTTCTGCATCAACACCTATTGGATTGTATGCGTATTCAACTTTTAAATTAGTAATCTTTACTTTGCCCTTCAAATCTATTCCCTCCTCAATTTCATAAGCTTCTAAACCACTTATTAGCTATTGATCTATCAAAATTATAGTTTTGATTAAACAATGAAAAGACAGGCAATCGAGACATATTAGCATGGTAATACAGACAAAAGTTGTACCTCAAGGTCTACGATAGCAACATCAGCTAACGTCAACGACCTTTTGATAAGAATTTGAAAAAAGCACAGCCGCTGCCATTTCGGCAGTGGCTATGCTTTTCGTTGATTTGTCCGTTTATTACTTCTGTTTCGAATTGCCTTTATTAGCTGACGCATTTTTGAACGTTAAGCTGTCAATTCGAAGGTCAGGTTCATGAAACACAACATAGATTGTGCCTTGTCCTCTAGGTATGTTGCTACCCAGATCGACCGTTACATCTGTGTAGCCTAACTCATTTACCGTAACTCCGGCATTTTCAATCGTGTATGTTTTCTTTTCAGTCTTTGGAACTTCAATTTCAGCAAAAGGTTGGCTGTCGACAGAATCCGCATGAATCGTTATTTTTCCGCCAGCCGCGTCAGAAGCTACAGATGCTGTTACTTGACGCGAACCCGTTAATACGACTTTCGGCAGCGCTACCCACGATCCGTTTTCCTTCGAACGAACAGCATGGTATCCGCCAACCACCTTATTGTCTTTTAAGTTTTCAGCCGTTCTCGCCTTTGACACTTCATGGTAGATGACCTCGTGTGAAGCAAATGCATGGTCAAATACATTAAATGGTTTATTTGTTGGAAGTGCCGCTAGTGAGACACCAGCAATTTTCATCTCTTTCTTAGCACGGATATCTTGTGATGAAGCACCTACCATTAGTGTGTAAGTTCCTTCCTCCACAACAAAATCACCCGCATTAACATCCCAAATTGCTAAATCTTCAGGATCTACTGTAAGAGTCACAGTTTTTGTTTCTCCTGCTTTTAAAGAAACCTTTTCAAATGCTGCAAGTTGCTTTTGCGGCGTATAATCACCATAAGCTGATTGTTTGTTTTTCGCATATACCTGAACAACTTCAGACGTGTCTACCGTTCCAGCATTTTTTACGTTCACAGTTACTTCGAACGGTGTATTCTTAGATCTAGATGGTACATTGAATTTGCTATAAGTAAAGTCACTATATGATAGACCGTAACCGAATGGATATGTTACAGGTGCTTTCGTGTACATGTACGTTAGCTCTGATTCAATGTGGTCTGCATTCGTCATATCAACTTGATAACGTGGATCGATATCAGCTAACTTTATAGATTTATTTCCTTCAGGAATCACGTACTCATTAATTTCAGGGAAGGCAGACATATCTGCATACCATGTAGAAGTTAAACGTCCTGTTGGCGCATAGTCACCGTATAATACTTGAGCAAGTGCATAAGAATCATACTGACCACCATAAGGCTGGTAGACAATCGCAGAAACGTTAGGATTGTTTTGAATTCGCTCCATTCCAACTGGGAAGCTTGCTTTCACTACAACAATTGTCTCTTTGCCTTGTTCAGCAAACGCAGCTGACACCTCTTCAACTAATTCGTAGTCGCCTTCGCCCATATCTAATTCAGAGCGATCATAGCCTTCTCCTGCACTGTGACGAGGGATTGCACCGACAAATACGATAGCATAGTCATCTGTTTGTGCGCGCTTAACTGCTTCAGCACCTACTTCTTGCACGACAAGTTGTTCAAACTTCACATCATCATTTCGGTTCGCTGCATTTTCAGCATTTTGAAGAGTTTGAGACGCTGTCTTCAGCTTCCCTTCAGAATCTGTTGTAATAAATCGACCATTGGAGTAGTACCAATTCGTGAAGTCACCGCCAAATCCAGTCCGGTACCCATTTGAAATCAATGAAACCGTTTCGTCTTCATTAGTTTCAATACGGATAGTGGGTGGAATGGCACTTGTGTTCCCAATCATGTTAGCTAAATCCCAGTCATTATCCGTTAGATTTAAACTAGTATCATTTGTGTTCTCAACATCGGCATTCGCTCCTGAAGGTGATGTTACCCAACGTTCATTTTGCAACGAACGTAAGCTGTATCCTGCTTGACCCCAGTCAAACACTTCAAACAAGTGGGCAAGGTTCGTTTCATCAAACGAGTCAGTTGTTGTAACAAGTTGCGCTCCAGCCTTTTCGTCTAAAGTACGAACTGTTTGACCATTCGATTCTGATTTTAGCCCTACAACTTTCGCTCCTGATTCATAAGAGACATTATTAGCACCATTCGCTCTAATGATTGCCAATAGAGGGGAAATTCCCGAGTTCTCGATATCCGGAGTCGATCTTAGAGAGTAAACCGTTTTAAACCTAGAATCTGCATATAAACCAGACACGGCAGCTTTCTGATTTTTTTCAAGCGGCAATACTCCTTCATTCTTTAGTAAAACAATGCTCTCTTGAGCTGCTTGTAATGCTACTTCTTGATGATCAGGCAGGCTGTATGTAGCAGGCTCTGCTCTCATATCCTTCGCTTCATTAGCGAAGGGGTAATTTTTTAGAACTCCATTTTCGTCTACTTCATTAAAGATACCAACACGAACCATTTGGTTTACATGAGATCGTGCGGCTTCAATCAAGTCTTCCTCTGTAATACCATACTTTCCTTCTTCAACGGCATCCACCAATGCAGCAACATCGTCTAATGCATTTTGAACGTTTGGCCCCGGACGTCCAGCGTTTGCATTAGCCAAGATCATTAGAATCGTAGCATGTGTTCGATCAACCGCATATTTCGTATCGTAGCCGTTGCCTTGCATATTCTCACCAAAAACATGGGCGTCACCGTTGAAATCTGGTGAACTATACACCCCATACTTGGAATGATTATTCGCATGAATTTGATAAGGAGATAGAATATTCGGAATTCCGTTTGTGCGACCGAACGAAGTCATAACTCCAGCAACCGAACCGGAGCTAAGTGCTTTCAAAGGACTGCGTGTTCGATATTCGAAAATTGAACGCGCCCCTGCACTATTACTTGCTGATTGACGGAACCATTGTGAATTATAAATGGAATAATGTTTCGTCCCAACAGCTGCGCGCATCCAGAAACCGTCATCGCTATCAGCCTGATCGATACCACTTAGACCTGTAGCCATCTTATCAATCATCGTAGCAGCCATGTTGGCGTCTTCTGAAAACCCTTCATCAAATCTCCCACTAAGCGGATTAATGTGTAGATCACTAACAACCGTAAACGCAACAGTAGCAGAAGGGTCCGAACCGCCATGAATGTTTGACTCACCTTGTTTCACTTTTAACGTACTAATTTTCTCATTTCCGATGACTTGACCAATATCAGAAAGGAGCTCCTTGTTCCAAGTTTGTCCCATTCCAACTAATGCAGGAAAATCAGTGGATACACCTTGGACGTTGTCAGCAGCAGATAAAGCACCTGGTATCACTTTCCCAGCATTCTCACCACGCTGTAGCGTATAATGATTCCTTGATCCAGTTGCATAAACTGCTGGACCTTCTAACCCAGTATATTCAAAATAAGCGTCAACAAAATCATCTAGATGCGCAGGCACACCATCAAACAATGGCATCCCATCAAAAACTCCGCCTTCTTGTGTTTTAAATACGGGATTCTCTTCCGCTTTTTTCGCAGGAGGATTGAAACCAACCAACCCTGCTGTAAGCGTCGTAACAAGCATTAAAGACATTGTTTTTTTCCCCACCGCTAAGAGCTGGGATTTCTTCATTGCTACACTTCCTCTCACAGATTATGAAGCGCTTTCATTCATTTCATATAGGGACCGGTCTCCTACAAAATTAGTATATTACAACCTTTAGTAGAATCGTAAGTGTACCATTTTTTGGATTATGTACGTTTTTTTCAGGATAGAGAAGGGAGAGAGGATGAAAACACCCTCTCTGACTTAGATTCCTCATATCATTAGATACTAGTTAGTAGATATTTATTGCTTCAAAATAGAGAGATAGTCTTCTGGTGAAATTTCGCCAGTGACTAGAAAATGCACATGATACCTTGCTTTTTCTGCTGTTTTTTCATCAAATTGAGCCTCAAACCATAATGCTCCATTTCTCGCATTTTGTATTTCATCAAGAGTAATTCTCGTAACATTACTAACCTCTTCCGGAATTTCATCTGCAAAAAAACCACTAATCATACCATATTCAGATAAGGCATGTTCTCCGTAATTTGAAAATATAAACTTTACCCACTCTACTACTTCTTCATCAAATTTCTCTTTTGACAATACTTTAACAAGACCAGCGTTCATCATATAATCATCCATTGTCCCAACACCGTCTTTTACAAGAGGAACATTAAAAAAACCGATATTTTCTACACCAATATTATTTCTTTTTAAGTCATTAAAATCACTTAACACCCAACTACCCATATATATAATTGCAGCTTGACCATTTAAAAACATATTTACTGCCTTTTCATAGTCTACTGAATTCACTGCATCTCCAAAATACCCTTTCTCATTCATTTGCTGAACAATTTCAACAGCTTCAATGAAGCCATCGTCAAGTAAATCTAACTCGCCTCGATGCACCCGTTCCATCACATCGAACCCATATTTACGAACAACATATGCGTTGATCAATCGAGTGTAAGATGAACCCGTCCGACCGGCCAAAGCAAAAGGTTGGATGCCTTTCGTTTTAAGTGATTCACTGACATTCATCATTTCATCCCATGTAGTCGGAATTTCCACCCCCACCTCCTCAAAAATTTGTTTATTATACCAGAAACCTTCAATATTTAATTCAACTGGAACTGCATACAAGCTATTTCCACTCTCACTTTGTCTTTTTAATAGATCTACAACAGTAGGATTTAAAGTCTCATAAATTCCTAATGTCTTAAATGTTTTTTCCACATCTAATATTAAATCAGCTCTATACATCTGATCTAAATGTCTTGATTCCAATGCAAACATCTCTGGCAGATCATTACTTGCTGCCAATAATTGAATCGTTTGAACTAAATCATTTTGAGCAACTGTTTGAAGTTCAACGTTTACATCCAAATGCCTTTTCTCAAACTCTCTAGACAGTGGCATAATCACTCGTGGGTGTCCCTGATCTTCATTTTTAGTTGAAAGATAAACAATTGTTTTATTGCTATCTTCTAGTAAGCTTCCTCTCTCATCATCACTCTCATTAGAGCAGGCTGCAACGAACATTATTAAAACATAAATAAAGAGCATGAACCCACCTTTTCCTAACTTCATCCATGACTTCTCCTTGTCAATTACTTATCTTATATAGAATAAATCATCTGTTATCTAATTAATAATGTAATTTTTTTCTATTCAAAATTAGCTGAAGCAAAATTCACCACGTTTATAAATATAGCATTAGCCACCAAGGAAAACATAGTAACTGGGAAACTCTCTATATCAAGTCATCCCTTCCATACTTGTCTGACAGTCTTCATCGATTGCAGTTATTCGCTACTCGCCGTTCGTACTCCTTTACTAGTTAGATACTCAGTTGTTAAAAATTACCTTTACACCAAAAAGCAGAAAAGCTTTTACAACTTTTCTGCTTGCGTCCATTTCCTTCTCCATCAACCCGCTCATGGTCTTCTATCTGATTCTCAAGCGTATCATCCCAGCGTTCAAGCCATGTATTCCAAACGCGTACGTAAAAGGTGTCCCGCTCTTTGCTGTACAGTTGAAATTCCAATCATGGAACGTGTTCGACAATCTTTTGCTCAAAACTTGTGACATCGGACACGACCGTCTGAAAGCCGTCTTCATCCAACCCATTTTCTTGCTCGGAAAGAACGTGTAAAATTCGCTCCTTTGTGATGAGATCCTTCGATTCTGCATAGCGATAAAGAGTCCATTCTTCATCTGCTTCAGGCACAGATCCATTCATTTCCGGCCAAAATGAGGAAGCCTTTGCTTTTCCTGTTTTAGTAACTTCCGTAAAAAAGCAAAGCTAGCCACTTGATTTAACTTCTTCATGCTCTTTTTTCAGTCTGTTCTCGATAATTCTATTAAAAGGAGTTCGGTCTTCTCCTTCTCCGTAATCAAGTCATACAACTCTTCTGCATCCAACACTTTCTATCCTAAGATTCTTTAATCAAAAAAAGCGCCTGCCTTAGTGCTACTAGTACTAAGGCAGGTACCGGTCAATGTAGCTTACTGCTTTACATTTCGTACTACCTTCACAAACTTAACTAAGGATTCTTTCCATAACCTTACCCAGCTTCTTAACCCCTTCAACAATCTCTTCCTGATTAGCATAACTAAAAGAAAGACGAAGATATTCCTTCCCCTCTTGTTGATCTAGGAAAAAAAATTTACCCGGAACATATGAGACACCCTCTTTAAGAGCATCAGATAACAAATCCACTGTATCCACGCCTTCAACTTTGATCCATACAAAATAACCACCTTCCGGAACATACCACGAGATAGCTTTTGTTGGAAGATACTGTTTTAATGCATCGAGCAATACACTACATTTAGCATGATATGTAGCTCTTAACGTTTCAAGGCGTTTTTCCAAATTAATACTTTCTAAATAAGAAGCCATTGTTGCTTCAGCAAACGGATGATCCAAATCTTTTTTAAACCAAGCCAATGCTGTAATAAATGCTGGCGCTGCCGCTATCCATCCAATCCGCATTCCAGGAGCTACCACTTTCGATAAAGAGCCAACATGAAGAACACGCCCTTGCGTGTCTAATTCCTTTAATGAAGTAGACTGTTTGTTAAAGTGTAGTTCTCCATAAGCGTCGTCCTCTAAAATAAGAAAATTGTATTTTTCAGCAAGCTCCAAGACATGTTTACGACGTTCTTCTTTCATAGACGTACCAGTTGGGTTATGAAAGGTTGGGATCGTGTATAAAAAGCGTGGCATACTGAGCCCTGCCTTCTTTCTTTCCGCTAACATTTCCTCTAACAAGTTAGTCTGCAGTCCACCTTCATCAATCGGAATACTCATAAAATGCGTCGTGTAGTTTTGAAACACCTCTAATGCTTCCATATAGGTTGGTGACTCAATCGCCACAACTGTCTCTTCATCTATAAGAATGCGAGCTATAAGATCAATCGCCTGACACGCACCCGCCGTAATCAATAGTTCCTCTTCTGTTACACGCATCCCCCGTTCTATTGATCTTTTTTGGATCTGCTCTTTCAATTTTTCCATAGCGGGACTACCTAAATAATGCAACGGTAAATCACGCTCGTCTTTCAGCAAGCGGTCTACCGCTTCCCCTATAGGCTCTACAGGAACAAGCTGTGGATCTGGAAATCCTGAACTTAAACGAATACAATCGTCTGGCAGGAGTGGCATCCATTCACCAGGAGGGTCATTTTTCAGGGCTTCTTTCGTCGTTTTGGAGAAAAAAGATTCAACATTCACTTCTATCAATCACCTTTCCGTACATTTCTTACTAAGTTTCAATTATACTTGAGACCATAACAGAAAGCATTGGCAAATACCAATGCTTTCGTTCGATCTTATTTAGAAGAATAAAAAGTGTGCCATTGCCGCAGCAATTGGTAATGTAATAATTGTTCTTTGCAAAAAGATAATAAACAATTGCAAAAGAGAAATAGGAATTTTCGATTTTAATAATAAAATCCCAATTTCCGACATGTAAATTAACTGAGTTAAAGACATAACTCCAATGACAAAGCGTGTTAGTTCAGACTCAATTCCACTTCCAATAACAGCTGGTAAAAACATATCTGCAAAACCAACAATCATAGCTGGTGCAGCCGCATGCGCTTCAGGGATTTGAAGCAACTGAAGGAATGGAACAAAAGGATACGATAAATAAGTAAAAATCGGTGTAAACTCCGCAATCACAAGCGCAATTGTCCCTAACGCCATAACAAGTGGAATTAACGCAAACCAAATATCAATAACATTTTGAAAGCCGCTTTTTACAACACTGCGATAGCTTTTGACTTGACTTGCTTTTTCAACAGCTTGCTCGACTCCCCAACGGAAACTTGAAACTCCATCAGGAACAATTTCATCAATTTGCTTTCCTACAGGTTCGTAATACTCATCTTTCTTCTTGGAAAGCGGCGGGATTCTTGGACAGATAATCGCCGCAACAATGCCCGTTACAATTACTGTAAAGTAAAACTGAACGAACATATCATCAATGTCTAAAAACCTTGCAATAATAAGGCTGAAGGCAATTGATGCAATCGAAAAGTTCGTCGCAACTACTGCCGCTTCACGCTTCGTATAATAACCAGATTCATATTGTTGTGTTGTGAGTAAAACACCTACTGTTCCACTCCCCATCCAAGAAGCTAATGCATCTATCGAAGAACGACCAGGTAATTTAAACAATGGAAACATTATTTTACGAACCACCGTACCAATAAAATCCATTAAACCAAACTGAAGCAAAAGTGGCATGAATAAACAAGCAAATAAGAACCAGACCATTAGTACAGGAACTAAATCATAGAGCACTACTCCACCCGTAAAATCAGACCAAATAAATTCCGGCCCTATTTGATTCAAAGTCAGTACAGCAAATACCGCACCCACACATCTTAAAATCAACCAAAACGGGGTAATATCAAACAAGCTGCTCAAAAACGGACTGTTCTTTATCATGCTTATATTCGTAGATTTCACTACTAAACTACCAACAGCTGATAAACATAGAATGCTTTTCATAATGAAAGGGATATAATCAGCGATCAAGCCTTGTAATCCATCTGCTAATACTCCCAATCCAATTGTTACCTTATCATTAACCGAAATAGGAACTAAAAATAATAGTACCCCGATTAAAGAAGGTAACCAAAATTTCATATATTGTTTGGCTGTATACTGTTTTCTTGTATACGCCTCGCTTTTCTGCACTTTTCCAACTTCCATTTACTATCTCTCCCAATTTTCTCTAATTCACATATAATCCAGTAGTAGATTCGCTTTTAAAAGACAATAAACAATATAACACCCTTCTGTATAAATATGCAACCACATTATTAAAATTCAGAATTCAAAAATAAAAAAGCTTATTCTCCTGGCAAAATAAGCTTAATAAGCCTGAACATTAACCATAATTATACAATCTAGCAATTTTTTACTCGCCGATTCACCAACTTTCATAAACAGAAAAAGATACCATTGCTACAAATGATAGCACTGGTACCTTTTACCTTTTAAGCCTGAATCACTTTAATTGCTAAATCTTGCAATGACTGTATTTGCTTATGCTCTGTTTTCGAATCGGTAATAATATAATGAATCAAGTTAATCTCCGCTACTCGAGAGAAAGCTTGTTTATCAAATTTTGAATGATCCGCCAGCAAATAAACTTCATCAGCTATTTCTATCATTTTTTGCTTTACAAGTGCCTGCATTTCATTCGAATCACTTATGCCACGTTTCGCATGAATGCCTTGGCAAGAGATAAATGCCTTGTTAACGTGATAGTATTCTAATGCATTATTCGTTTGTGGTCCAACAAAAGAAAGAGACTTTTGTAACAAGGTTCCCCCTACTGTAATGACCGTTATTTTTTCACGAGTAGCTAATTCCATTGCCACTTTCATCGAATTCGTTAGTACGGTTAACGGTAAATCTGGCAATCTTTTAGCCATATACCAAGCCGTTGTACTTGCGTCAAGTAAAATCCGATCGTTCATATTCACATACTTGATCGCTTCCTCTGCTACCGCTAACTTCTCTTTCACATTTCGTACTTCTCTTTCGAAGTACGGCACCTCAATTTCATTCTCCTTTATACTAACCGCACCTCCATGGCTGCGTTGTAGCTTCCCCTCTGTTTCTAGTTTCTCTAAATCACGGCGAATCGTCTCTTCTGTCACACTAAAAATTTGACTTAATTCAGAAACACGGATGCTTCCTTTCTCATTGACTAATTCCGTGATTTTTTCATGCCTTTGAGCTACGAGCACTTTGTCACCTCCACTACTATACTGATCAACATTTACTATACCATTTTTTAATCAAAAGAAGGAAAAAGCAGCCAGGTCTCTTTCTTCATTCAAACCTGACTATACACTATTTTCGTTTCGAAAGAACACTTTCTTCATACTCTACGACAGCTTCTAACCATTGTTCTTTAACAGGAACATTCATTTGTTCACAGTACTCATTCCAAATCGCTCCAAAAGGGTAGGTTTTAAATTCTTCTAAAAGAGCAAGCCTCTTTGTATAATCGCCATTGTCTTGCAGTTGTTTCAGTTGTTCGTTCGGCATGAGCATAGCAAAAAGTAATGCCTTCACCATATTACGTGTTCCAATCGTCCATGCAGCAATCCTGTTTATACTAGCATCAAAGAAATCTAGTCCAATCATGACTTGATCAAGTGCATCATTTCGAACAATTTCTAAAGCAATTTCTTTTAATTCATCATCAAGTGTAACGACGTGATCGCTATCCCAGCGAACTGGTCTGGATACATGTAAAGCCACTTTTTCACTGAACAAGAGCATCGACGAAATTTTGTTAGAAACGGTTTCTGTTGGATGATAGTGTCCAGTATCAAGCAAACAAAGTTTGTTATTTTTCAATGCATAACTTAAGTAAAACTCATGAGATCCAACAACATACGATTCCGAGCCAATCCCAAATAACTTACTTTCAACTGCATCTAAGTTGTATGCTTCATCAATCTCAACAGCGAAAATCTCATCCAAAGATTCTTTTAGTCTCTTCCTCGGTGTAAGACGATCGCTCGGTGTATCCTTATATCCATCAGGAATCCAAATATTGGTTAGACAAGGCGTTCCAAGCTCTTTTCCAAAATACTCACCTATTTTTCTACTAGCAATACAATGATCAATCCAATACTTTCTAATTTCTGGATCAGGATGCGAAAGAGTTAACCCATCTGCCGCTTTTTCATGTGAAAACAACGTTGGATTAAAATCTAGACCAAGATTATGTTCTTTTGCCCATGTAACCCATTTTTCAAAATGCTTGGGCTTTAGCTGGTCTCTTTCTACTACTTCTCCATCTGTTTCAGCATAAATGGCATGCAAATTAATTCGATGCTTTCCAGGAATAAGAGATAGAGCTTTTTCAAGATCCATACGAAGTTCTTCAGGAGTTGTTGCTCTACCTGGATAATTCCCTGTTACATCAATTCCACCCGATAATTCACCTTTATTTACTTCAAACCCACCAACATCATCCCCTTGCCAACAATGAACGGAAATGGGAACTTTTTTTAATCTTTCAAACACTTCATCTACATGGATACCCCACTGTTCATACTCTTTTTTTGCAAAGTCAAATTGACCTTTAACACTCATGATTTATCCTCCTTGCAACATGTCATTTAAGCATGTACGTATTTTTTCACTTCAAACGAATGTTTAATTAGACCTCTCGCTTCATTAATATCTTTGATTTCTTTAAGAGCAATTAGTTGTGCAATGATATTTCCGATCGCGGTTGCTTCAACTGGACCAGCAAAGACCTCTTTCTTTGTCACATCTGCAATTAATTGATTAAGCAGTTGATTTTGACATCCGCCTCCAATTACATTAATTGTCTTAAATTCCTTCTCAAAAATATCCTCTATTTCAGTTACAGCCTTTTGATAACTGTCAGCAAGACTGTCAAAGACACATTTCGCCACTTCCCCAGGGCTTATTGGAACTGGCTGATTCGTTTCGCGACAATAATTTTGAATTTCTTCGATCATATTGTCCGGCTTTAAGAAACGTTGATCGTCCACATTCACCTTTCCTACAATTGAGGAAACATTTTCGGAAAACTCCACCAATTCTGTAAATGAATATTTATTTTTATAATTTCGACGGACCTCTTGAATCATCCAAAGCCCCATAATATTTTTTAAAAAGCGAAATTGATAATCCATCCCGCCTTCATTTGTGAAATTATAATCCAATGCTTTCGTTACACATATAGGAAAATCATTTTCCACACCAATGAGTGACCATGTCCCAGAACTAACGTAAATCGTATCTTCTAGTTCAGGAACAGCTAGCACAGCTGAACCGGTATCATGTGTAGCTGGGAGGATCACATCCATTGAAAAGCCAAATTCTTCTACTAGCTCCTCTTTTAATCTACCGAGTTTCTCCTTAGGCATTTTTATGTCTTGAAACATATCAAAGTTCAAGCCTAACGTGTTAATAATTTCTTTATCCCACTTTTTAGTAAATGCATTGATTAGTTGAGTCGACGTTGCATTTGTGTATTCATTCGCTTTTACACCCGTTAATAAGTAATGAAGATAATCAGGTATCATTAAAAAAGATTTTGCCTTTGCTAACACTTCCGGAGAGTGTTTTTTTAATGAATACAGTTGATAAATGGTATTAAACTTTTGAAATTGTATTCCCGTTTCTAAGTACAATCGCTCTTTCATTAAAATATCGCTGACTTCCTCCATCATTCCGTCAGTTCTCGGATCACGGTATGAAATGGCATCAGTCAAAAGTTGATCATGCTCATCTAGTAAAACAAAATCTACTGCCCACGTATCTATTCCAATACTAGCAGGCTTAATATCAAGCTCATCGCACCTTTTGATTCCTATTTTAATCTGATCAAACAACTCGTTTACATCCCAGCAAAAATGACCATTTTTCTCAACGATTTGATTTTTAAATCGATGAATTTCCTGTAAGTGTAGTTGGCGTTCGTTTACACTCCCAACGATAAGCCTCCCACTTGAAGCTCCAATGTCGACAGCTAAACAATGCTTCGCCATATGGCACCCCTCCCTAATCGTAACCGCTTTCTATCTTTGTAAATAAAGTATCCAACCCCGAAAGAGGATCACAAGCTTACCGAAAAGGGGGTTTTTCAGTCGCTTCAACAATCACTGCCGGGGCCAGATCTATATGTTTACTTACCTCTTTATCTCGTAAATGCTGCAGGTACACCACCGTCAACTGTAATCATACACCCCGTTGTCTTTTCTGCTTTTGAAGAAGAAAAGAAAAGAATCGATTCAGCAATATCTTTCGGGTAAATATTCACTAGTAACGTCGTACGTTTACGATAGTGCTCTTCTAATTGATCTGGCTCAATTCCATACGCGGCTGCACGCTCTTCCCGCCAGTTCGAACCCCAAATAGCAGAGCCCTGAAGAACCGCATCAGGTAGAACTGAGTTTACACGAATGCCATACTCCCCGCCTTCAGCAGCAATACATCTTGCTAAATGTGTCTCTAGCGCTTTCACTGAGCTATATGCTGAAGCATTTTTCCCAGCGTATATAGAGTTTTTCGATCCGATAAAGACCATACTTCCACCTAACGCTTGATCTTTCATTTGCTTGAATGCTTCTCGAGCAACTAAGAAGTAGCCTGTTCCTAATACATTCATATTTAGATTCCACTCTTTAAGAGTCGTTTCATCAAATGGACTTGATGTTGCAAGGCCGGCATTATTCACAACAATATCAACGCCACCAAATGTTAACGCAGCTTGAGCAAACGCTTCTTGAACTTGTTCTTCACTTGTTACATCCATTTTTACAGCTAGTGCGCGACCTTCTCCGTATTGTTCATTGATTTCAGCTGCAACTTTTTCTGCTCCTTCAAGATTTAAATCGGCAAGAACAACATGGGCTCCTTCTGCAACGAATTTACGACAAGTCTCACTTCCAATCCCACCAGCTCCACCTGTTACAAAGGCTACCTTTCTAGAAAACTCAGCTTCAGCAGGAGCTAATGATAGTTTGTAAAGTTCAAGCGGCCAATACTCAATATTATAAGACTCATTTTCATTTAAGGAAACGAATTGTCCAAGAGCTGTTGAACCTTTCATAACAGCAATGGCACGGTGATAAAGAGCACCACTAACGTTTGCCATCGTTATATTTTTACCTGAATTCACCATACCGATACCAGGGATTAACATCACACGTGGTGCTGGCTCAAACATCATGTCGCCTTCATTTTTATTACGCTCAAAATAGGATTTATACTCTTCTTTGAAACGTTCAACACCTAATTTAATTTCTTCAACTAGTTGGTCTACGTCTTTCGTTGAAGGATCCCAATCAATGTATAAAGGTTTCATTTTTGTGTGAACTAAGTGATCCGGACATGCCGCTCCAACTTGAGAAAGTTCTGCCGCATTTAGGCTGTTAACAAACTCCATTACATCTTCTGCATGATCATAAGTTAAAATCATTTTCTTTTCGTCACTTACCGCACCACGAATAGCCGGCATGACTTTTGCTAATATATTCTTCTGATCCTCTTCCGCTAGTGAGTCATATTTCTTACCACCGAAAGTAGTGTTTTCATTTATACGAGCGTTGATGTATGCTTCTGCTTCATTAATAACGTAAATCGTCTTATCATAACTTTCCTTAGCTGTCTCTCCCCATACAACTAAACCATGTTTCTCCATCAAAACTAAATCGGCATTCGGATTGTTTTGCACACCTTCAGCAATCATTTTTGAAAGGGTGAATCCAGGGCGTACATATGGAACCCAAACAAAGCGATCCCCAAAAATTTCTTCTGCAATTTCCTTCCCATTATCTGCACAACAAATACTAATGATGGCATCTGGATGTGTATGATCCACATGCTTAAATGGTAAAAAGGCATGAAGCAACGTTTCAATTGAAGCGCGAGGATGCTTACTATCAATCATGCAATGAGACAAGTACTCTACCATTTCTTCATCAGGCATTTCGTCACGTTCAATTAATGGACGAATATCTTCGAGGTTTAACCCTGTGAAATTTTTTGCCTTCATTGTTGCAAGATCAGAACCACTTCCTTTTACCCACATAACTTCAATGTCGCGACCACGGAAATCTTTTTCCACCGTTTTCATTGAGGTATTTCCACCACCCCAATTACAAACAGCGCGATCAGATCCTATTAAGTTAGAACGATATACAAGTTCACTAAGTCCTGCAGTTAATGTATTTGCCTTTTCTTCAGTCCATAAATTTCGTACCATGATTACCTCCGCTTAAATCTTTATTTCCTTCTGAAATTAATATAACACCTTTGTTTATTTTTGTATATACTTTTGTTTGTGTTTGTTTTAAAAGTGCTAACATTAGTAGAAAAGGAACATTAACTATCAGTTTCCTAGTTTTAGCAGAGGGGTTTGATACACCATTAGGTTCACTTCTCTCTCACTGTTACATCAAAGTTGGTTTTTGTTGATTTGCTTTTGATATCCTTATAAAAGTTGAACTAAAAACAAAAAAAACTTCGTACTCGATCTATAAATCAAGTACGAAGTTATGCCATCCAGCTTATTAAATACTGGTATATTCATCATAATTATCAAGCAAGAGACTACCATTCATTCCGAAACTTCCTCATCCTTCGTCCATTTCCTTCTCCATTCAATCCGTTCGTGCTCTTCTATTTGCTTCTCAAGAATATCGTCCCAACGCTCAAGCCACGTATTCCACACGCGTACATAGTATAGATCTTGTTCTTGATTATATAGTTGAAATTCGAGACACGCAACATGATCGATTGTCTTTTGCTCAAAACGATTGACTTCAGACACGACAGTTTGGAAACCTTCTTCATCAAGGCCATTTTCTTGCTCAGTAAGTACGTCCAACATTCGCTCTTTGTTCATTTCATCCTGCGTTTGTGCGTACCGGTAAAGAGACCAGTCTTCTTCTTCTTCAGTTCCTGGTTGAGCAACAGCATGCCAAAATTCATCGTGAGCAGGACTATAAAAAAGTTCTGTCCACTCTTCTTCCATTTCTTCTTCAACAATCCCTGTTTGTAGTTGTTCATGCCCTTTGGCTGTTAATTTATAGATGGCTCTTTCTAATTGTAGTAAGCCTGAACGCTGCATTTTTTCCATTAAATCTGTAATGAAGAGCTCCTCTACTAATAGCATTTCCGACAAATTCGCTGCACGTCGGATATCGGTCTGTTCCACTGCCAGCAAAATCATTTTCATAAGAATGTCCATTTTAGAGCGTTTCACCTTAGTAAAGGCCACATCAAATGTTTTGACATGTACATACCACATTGCTGATTCTTTGATTTGAATTGCTCGGTTTTCAAGCAAACTAGCACGTAGACGATTTTGTACTTTATCCATGTATGCTCACCTCTTTATGCATGCGTAGCCCATCTTGTTTTTTTACAGATTCTAGTACGTGTTTATACATCCTTCTAGTATCTGCTTGTCTCGCCTTTTCGGTGAACATTTTTGTACTTCCAATTAAAACGAGCAATTCCCTTGCTCTTGATAAAGCAACATTCAATCGGCGGTAGTCTTTAGCAAAACCGATATCGTCTTGTTTGTTATCATGATTTCGAACCATGCTTAACAAAATGACATCCATTTCCATTCCTTGAAAGCGGTCAACGGTACCGGTACGAATGGTAACATGTTCTAAGCGGAGCTCCTGGTGGATAAGACGGTCAATTCTTTTGACCTGCTCCCCGTAAAAACTAATAACCCCAATGCTCTTTTTCTCATCTGCCTTCATTCTTCCAGCTTGCTTCGCTTGAGCTGTCGCTGTATCTAGTTCCTTCAACAATTCCTCAATTCTCTTTAATTCAGCTGGGTTAAACAAACTTTTTCCACCTTTCATTCTTTCTTCAAAGAATGCAGGCTCATTCGGGATATCCAACCATAATAGATGATGGTCCCTTTGAATGAGTGGAGATTCAAGCAAATGATCACGAGCTGAATCAGAATTTGGTAAGCCGCATTGGAGCCGTTCATTTTCTTGTTCATAAAACGGAGAAATGGTTTCCATAATGTTCTCATGCATTCTGTATTGAATTGCGAGCATTGTTTTATTCGTTTTTGGCAAGTTTTTAAATAACCTTTCAAATAACGATTCTTTTAATAACTTTTTCAATTCAACTTCGCCTTCAAAATCATCACTCTCATCTGCCATTTCCTGTAACGTTTCTTCTAGCGTATCGTCTCCCAAAAGAGGAGGCAGCTGATGATGATCCCCAACTAAAATGACTTTTTTCCCTTTTAACATCGGCAAAAGAAGTTCAGGAGGAGTCGCCTTTGAGACTTCATCAATGATCACAACATCAAAAACAGGAAAATTGTCGATAAAATCTTTACGTGCAGATGCCACACACGTTGTCCCAATTACATTCGCATGCTTCACATAAAGCTTCCTAATCTCATCTAAATCATGATCATTTGCTTCTTCTAGCAAAGAAAGCCATTGTCCTTGAATCGATTGAAAAATCGGAAGTTTTTGCTTTTCCTGCTTTAATGATTCGCGCGTAAATGAACAGCTCGCAACTTTCTTCAATACCTCTTCATGCGCTTTTTCTGGCTCGGCCTGTAATCGGGTTAGCAATGGAATACGCTCTGTTTCCTTCTGCGTGATCAAATCTACTAACTGTTCTAGTTGTGACTTGAATTGCTCGAGCTTTTGTTTCTCTTCCTGAAGTTGAGCTACTGTATGTTCAAGCTGCTGTTCATGTAACGTAATGCGTTCTTTCACCTGCCAATATTGCTCTTTTTGATTTTGAAGTTCACGTGCTTTTGCTTCTTTGGTTAGTAGGGTTTCTTTTGCATCAGGAATCGGTTCTGCTACGTTCTCTAGCAAGAGTTTAAGCTTCTTTTGAAGAGCGTCTAGCTCCTTGTTCTGCTCAGCCATTTCTCGTTGCCATTTATGAAGTACCAATTGACTTTCATTTTTTTTCTGCTGAAGTTCATCTAGTAACTCCTGCTTTAGTAGTCCGAACGCTTCCTGCGCCATTGTTTTATACGTATCATACGACTGTAATCGTTTCGCTTTTTGACGTATAAACTGTCTCCTGCTATAAAGTCCTTCTAGTTCTTTCACAAGTTCTTTCGGATAGATGTTAGAACTTTTCAGTTTGCTTCTTAAATCATCTAAGAATTGATCAATTTCTACCGCAGTAAAAGCCTCTGACCGATTGATAGCCTGCTGCTCAATCTGGCTCAAAGGAACACGACGCGAATGTAACAATTGTTCAATATAGGAAACAGCTCCATTTAATCGGTCATGATAATCTTTTAATTTCTCAAATTGCTTTAGTTGGGCACGAATGTCATGTAACTCATCAATGAGTTGCTGAACTTTTGTAGTCCGCTCTAGATTTTGTTCAAGTAAAATCCATTTCAACCCGTCTATTTGTTTTACGTTTGTAATTTTTGCGAGCAAATTCCCCAGCTTTGTCGTTTCTTCAGACCACGTATTCCATTCAGAGGTCGTTCGCTCTGTTGTTTTTAGTTGATACGCAATCTCTTCCTCAACCTCTTGAATAACTATGCTTTGCTCTAGTTGATGAATGATTTGCTGAATTTCTTCATACTCTCTTTGAATCGTGTCAATGTTCGGCTCACCACGAAGAGAAGTAACATCTTTTTCGATTGTTTCTGTCAAAAAGACTTGAGATTGTATTAAATCCTGTATACGCAGTTCAACTACTTGTTGCTCCTGTTCTGCCACCTTCACGCTCTCATTTTGTTTATCAATAAAAGAGTCCATTTCGATCAGTTGTTCTTTCGCTAGCTTTTTTGATTCGATTTCCGCTTCCAACCGTGCAAGCTCTGGCTCAAGCTGCTCTAGTGTTAGCTCGTTTTCTGCCCATTCCGCTTCGATTTCAGCTTCGCGTTTTTTCCGTGTTTCAAATTGTGTAGAGACTTCGTGCAACGTATGCTCTTTCCAATATTGCCCTACATTTTCTTCAATAAACTTCTTTCCTTCTTCTTCAATGCTTTCCGTACGACCTACTCGAAGAATGCGAATATCTTTGTTCGCAAGCAACCGGCCAAGAGCATTGTCGACCGCCAAATTCGACTGTGACGCTACAAGTGTTCGCAATCCAGCTCGTGCATTTTGTAGACAAATTTCAGATATGACGGTTGTTTTTCCTGTTCCAGGTGGCCCTTGAATAACATACAAATCTTCAGCAGACATCGCACCTATGACAGCTTCCTGTTGGAATTCATTTAATCTGTTGTGAAACTGAAGCGAGTTTTTTCGTTTCGGCGTTTTGACTGGAGGTTTATTTTCAAATAAAAGCTGTTCAAGCTCAGGATTGGCAGCTAGACCATTTTCCAAATGCCGAAACCCTTGTCGTAACCTTTTCACCTGGCTTAATGTCGCAAAATTACTGAACGTTACTTCTTTTTCCTTCAGATCAAAACGCTGCTGTCTAGCTCGTGCCTCCATGAATTTATTTAGTTCCACTTCAACCGTGCGAGCGCCTCGGTTTGCTTTCAGTACCTTCCCAACATCCTGATCGATTCCTTTTAATTTGACGCTTAAATCTTTTAGCGATCTCCACTCTTTATCACCAAGCTCGCATCCAGTAATAGTCATTCGAGTGAAATCACCATTAAAGGTAAGCCCCAAGTAACGGCCTATCATATCTGGAATATCAGCAGTACGCTCTTGAATTTTTAAATAACCTTCCCAACTAGCAATTCGCTTTTTTACATACAGGGAACTTTCCTGCGCTACTGGCATTTCATGAATGAAGCTAAGTAAGTCAAGCGAGACTGTCCTGCCGGGCTGAATGTTCAGATCAAACTCTAAATCTACCGAGCGGCGCCAATTTGTCTGTACAGAAACCCGCGCTGCTTTTGTTGTTACATTTGTTACTATAAATCGGTCCTTCTCCACAACACAATGTAAAACGACAATGATCCCAGCGTACACATCGGCTAATCGAACATTTTTTTCATTGTCAAAGTACAATGCCACCGAAAGTGGTCGCTCCTCTGTTTGAGGATATTTTTCTATATAGACTCGAAATGATTTCTCTAATGAAAAAAACGAGCGCTCATCTAGTTTGAGCTCCCGCATCTTGTCCTTCGCCTTATTTGTTAAAGTTACCGGACAACGATATGTCTTACTGTGTATCTTTATCATATGTCCACCTGCTTCTCATTCGACACAAATAAGTTTTTGAATGATTTTCTTCCAAATTGAATTATAGCACAACGCACTTAATAGATCTCTTATTGAAAGAAGTTATTTTATTTGAAATCATAACCAGTCTTTCCACATACTCAGCTTACATTAATCCGTTGAACAACATCACTATAATAAAAGATAGAATATTAGAATGAAGCGTGTTAAAATAGTTTCTTTTAAGCGCGCGTCATGGTAAACTCTTTTTATCTTTTACAAAAAATGGATTTAATAGTTTAGGAGATCTCTGCTTTTAACATAGATTGAATAAACGAGTAACAATTTTTTCATATAAAAAGGACGGATAAAAAATGAAAACTTTCTTCTTCAAAAAACAAAGTAGCAATCCCTATACTTTGTTTTTCTTTACGGCAGTTGTGCTTCTATGGTTGAAGACGTATTTCGTTCAATCAACACAATTTAACCTTGGGATCGAAAACACAACTCAACAATTTTTATTATTTTTAAACCCATTAGGTTCAGCGTTACTTTTTTTGGGACTAGCCTTTTTCTTTAAAGGAAAGAAAAAATATATAGTTCTGATCATAATTGATTTTCTACTATCTTTTCTTTTATACGCCAATGTGTTGTACTATCGTTTTTTTAATGATTTTATTACATGGCCAAACTTGGCACAGACCCAAAACTTCGGAGATGTAAGTAGTAGTATTACTACCCTCTTACAACCATTGGATATTTTATTGTTTGCTGATGTGATTCTCCTTGTTGTCATGCTAACAATGATTCATAAAAAAGTAGAAGTGAAGGAAATGACTCCATTAAAGCTATCAGCTTTGTTCTTAGTTGCTTTAAGTATTTCAGGTGTCAATTTAGCCATTGCAGAATCCGATCGACCAGATTTACTAACTAGAGGATTTGACCGTAACTACATTGTTAAGTATTTAGGAATGTACAATTACACGATTTATGATGCAGTTCTTAGCACGAAAGCATCGACACAAAGAGTGTTTGCCGATAGCAATCAAATAACCGAAGTATTACATTATACAAGATCAAATTACGCAGAACCTAATCCTGACTATTTTGGGACTGGGGAAGGCTTGAATGTTATTTATGTACACATGGAATCCATTCAAACTTTCCTAATTGATTATGAAC
Source organism: Alkalihalobacillus sp. MEB130 (assembly GCF_032335535.1). NCBI lineage: Bacteria > Bacillati > Bacillota > Bacilli > Caryophanales > Bacillaceae > Alkalihalobacillus > Alkalihalobacillus sp. MEB130. The sequence goes on along the minus strand of NZ_JAOANA010000006.1, from coordinate 41,287 downwards.
TACACGGTGAAGAAGTCACACCATTCTTAAATTCATTGACGAACGAAAAACACACTCTTTACTTCCCTAATTTCTTTCACCAAACAGCACAAGGAAAAACAGCTGACGCTGAATTTATGGTAGCCAATTCTCTCTATGGTTTGCCGCAAGGTGCTGCTTTTACAACAAAAGGACTAAACACTTATCATGCAGCTCCAGCTATATTGGGGCAAGAAGGATACACATCAGCGGTGCTTCATGGAAATACGGGAACCTTCTGGAATCGCAATGAAATTTATAAATCACTCGGATATGATCGGTTTTACGATTCAAGATATTTCAATATGAAGGAAGAAGACTTAGCAAATTACGGCCTAATGGACAAACCATTTTTTGAACAAGCCATGCCTTATTTACAGTCATTGCCTCAGCCTTTTTATGCTAATTTCATTACAGTTACTCATCATTTTCCGTTTACGCTTGACGAAGAAGACGCAACACTTGCGCCGCATACAACCGGTAATAGGACAGTTGATAATTTCTTCCAAACAGCCCGATATGCAGACGAAGCGTTAGAGCAATTTTTCACTTATTTAAAAGAAGCTGGGCTATATGATGAGTCTATTATTATTATGTATGGGGATCATTATGGAATTTCAAATAATCATAACCGAGCCATGAAAGAAGTAATCGGCAAAGAAGTTACACCTTATGAAAGTGCTGGGTTACAGCGGACACCTTTATTCATTCGTGTTCCAGGAATAGAAGGTAAAGTAATTGAGGAATACGGCGGACAAATTGACCTTCTCCCAACCCTTCTTCATTTGCTTGGTAAGGACACGAAATCCTATGTTCATTTTGGCACGGACCTTCTATCTGACCAACATGATGATCTTATCCCTTTTAGAAATGGAGACTTCGTGAGTTCCACGATCACTGCTGCAGATGGTAAGTTTTATAATTCTGTGACAGGTCAGCTACTTGAAGACGAGCGAATGGAAGAAGCAAACCAACTTCAGGAAACAACAAGACAAAAACTCGCCTTCTCAGATCTTGTTGTCAACGGGGACTTGTTACGCTTTTATACGCCTGATACTTTCACTTCTGTTGATCGCTCTAAGTACAATTACCTCATACACGAGAACTTGAACTTAGTGAATGAAAGTGATTTTGACTTAGTCGATTCTCTCCCAAAGGTTCTAGAATAACCTGATCTCTCTAGCGTTTCATTCACTACAAAGGTGACAATCACTTATTAAACTAAGTGATTGCCACCTTTTTTGATCTAAAACAAATTGCTACTCCTCAGTCACGCGATTTCGAAAAGCCTCTTTTTCAACCAAATATCCATCTTCTTCTATATTATTTTTCGGCTTTTTCATTTCACCTTCTTTTGGAAATGCACCGGGATGACCTTTTCTTTTATGATTAAAACTTTTTCCAGTTGCCAATCGAATCCCTCCTTTAGAAATGGTTCTTCGTTATTTTTTCAAAATATTTTTTACTTATGCATGTTTCCTTTTTATTAACGCGCTTTCTAATAGGAACGGAGAGGTGTTACTCCCTTTCTCCAAGCAAACGGCAAAAAATGATCGTTATCCCGTATAATATTTGTCGAAAAGCATATGATATAAATGTCGCAACGATGGGCTATAGCCAAGCGGTAAGGCAACGGACTTTGACTCCGTCATGCGTAGGTTCGAATCCTGCTAGCCCAGCCATTACATAAAAAGTGCCTGACCCTTGTCAATTTAAACAAAGGTCAGGCACTTTTATTTAACTCCATATAATTTACACTTATCATAAAAGCTTGTCTTTCCAATTCCAAGTAATTTTGCCGCAGCTAGTTTATCCCCACTTGTAACGGTAAGTGCATGAACAAGTGCCCTTTTCTCAGCTTGAGCTAATGTCTCTTTTAATGGTTGAATCGTTTGAACAGTCCCGTTTGTGCTTGCGTTATTAATAGGTGGTTCTTGTTTAATGGAATGATCAGCTTGATCCTTTATGTAAAGTGGTAAATGCTCTAATGTTATAACAGTCCCATCCAATACATTGATAGCTCGTTCTAATACGTTTTCTAGCTCCCGTATATTCCCAGGCCACATGTGTCGTTGGAGCTTGTCTACCACTTCTGATGACAACATCGTCCCCTTTTTATAAAACCTTCTCTCGATCTTTCGTAGTAGATATTGCGAGATAGCTTCTATATCCTCTTTTCTTTTTCTAAGAGGAGGGATTTCTATACTTATGACATTTAATCGGTAAAAGAGATCTTGACGAAACGTTCCTTCCTGTACCATTTTTTCTAAATCTCGATTGGTTGCCGCAATCAGTCGTATATCAATTGGTATTGATTTTTGACCTGCAACAGGTTGGATTTCTTTTTCTTGCAGCGCTCTAAGTAACTTACTTTGTACAGAAAGAGGCATATCCCCAATTTCATCAAGAAAAATTGTCCCCTTATTTGCCAACTTTAAAAGGCCTAGTTTTCCACCTTTTTTCGCTCCTGTAAAAGCACCATCTTCATAACCAAATAGCTCTGTTTCAAACAACAATTCAGGGATAGACGCACAATTAATTGCCACAAAAGGGAAGTCACTCCGCATACTGCTATGGTGTATGGCATGAGCAAATAATTCTTTTCCTGTGCCAGTTTCTCCAGTTACCAATACTGAAGAGTCATTTCTTGCTACCTTTTCTCCTAATGCTTTCGCCACCTGAAATTCATAACTATCTCCAACTAAGTCATCAAACGTATATTTACATGTTCCTTCATTTAATGCTTTATTTTTATAAAGATTCAAAGCATTGCACAGATTTGTTATTTTATTTTTTTGAGCTCTAACATTGTCTGGATCGGAGTAGATAACAGTTCCTAAAGCCCCAACTAATTGACCTTCTATAAAAATAGGGTAGCGATTCGCTATCATAACACTTCCGTTTATTGGATGCAGGTGCTCTATTTCCTTTTGACCTGTTCTAGCTACAATATGCATTCGTGTATTTTCAATGATGGCTTGAACTGGACGACCGATTGCCTCTTCAAACGATATTCCTAAAAATTCACAATAGGCCCCATCTATGTAAATAACGATTCCATCTCGATCGACTACAATGATGCGCTCGATGCATAATTGAATAATTTCCATTAACCATTCAAATGAAAGCCTTCTCATCTCTAACTTCATTGGTTCCCCCCCAATCGATAGCATCATTATAACAAAATTTCTATCCTTTGTTGGTAAAAATAGAGAAAGGGATGTCCAAAAAATCTTTTGGACATCCCTAAGTAACGGATGGAATCGACTTTGCTATTGCCAAACTCCCGATGTACTTGTACGTAGCCTATTCTGAACCATATGAAGAAGTTTTTACTGTGCCGTATACCCACCGTCTAACAAAACGGCTTGTCCTGTAACACCTTTTGCTTTTTCACTACTTAAAAATAGGGCATAATCAGCAATTTCTTGAACAGATAATAAGCGTTTTTGTGGTACTAGTGGGTATAATACCTCTTCTTTCACTTTTTCAACAGGAACATTACGGGTTTTAGCTAAATCCTCAAATTGTCCACGAACGAGAGGAGTATCCACGTAACCTGGGCAAAGAGCATTCACTGTAATATTATGTTCTGCCGTTTCAAGAGCGGCTACTTTAGTTAAACCAATTACCCCATGTTTGGCACTGTTATAAGCTGCTTTTCCAGAAAAACCTATAACTCCATTAATGGATGCCATATTAATAATTCGTCCAAACTGTTGCTTCTTCATGATCGGTATCACATGCTTCATCGCAATAAATGGTGCGATTTGCATTACTTTTATCATGAATTCAAATTTTTCAGTTGGAAATTCTTCAATCGGTGAAACGTGCTGTAGGCCTGCATTATTTAGAAGGACATCAAGTCTACCGTATGTTTCAATCGTTGCATCTATTGCCTTTTTAATATCTTCCTCTTGAGTTACATCGACTTTTAATCCTAAGCAATCATATCCTTGCTCTCTTAAGTCTGCTGTTACTTCTTTCACTTTTTCTTCATCAATATCTGTAAACACAACTTTTGATCCATCCTTAAGAAAGGATTCTCCAATTTGGTAACCAATCCCACTTGCAGCGCCCGTTATAAACGTTACTTTACTTTCCATTGTTGTTCCTCCATTATAAACGAGCATTACGATTTTGATCTATACTACTTAAATTGTTTCAACTACACTCGCTACGCCCATTCCACCACCGATACAAAGAGTAGCCAAGCCATAACGAACTTCGCGACGCTTCATTTCATGAAGCAATGTAACAAGTACTCTCGCACCACTTGCTCCAATTGGATGTCCTAAAGCAATTGCGCCACCATTTACATTTAGTTTTTCTTTAGGAATGGCTAATTCACTACCTACAGCTAACGCTTGCGCTGCAAAAGCCTCATTTGCTTCGATCAAATCGATGTGATCCAATGACAAACCGGCTTTTTCTAAAGCTTTATTAGATGCTGGCACTGGTCCAATCCCCATAATTTCTGGATCAACACCAACAGAGGCATTTCCTCTCAAAACAGCTAATGGTTTGATACCTAACGCTTCAGCTTTTTCTCGACTCATAAGAACTAATGCAGCTGCTCCATCATTAATACCAGAAGCATTTCCAGGCGTTACAGAGCCGTCCTTTTTGAAGGCCGGCTTTAACTTACTAAGCTTAGCTGCCGTAATTCCCGCTCTTGGAAATTCATCTTTATCAAAAACAAGTGGATCTCCCTTACGTTGAGGAATCTCTACAGGGACAATCTCATCATTGAACTTTTCTTCATTCATTGCAGCCTCGGCTTTTTGCTGGCTCCAGGCAGCAAATTCATCTTGACTATCACGGTTTAATTCATATTTCTCTGCAAGATTTTCAGCAGTAACCCCCATGTGATAGCTATTAACAGCACATTGCAATCCATCTTGGATCATGCTATCTATTATTTTGCCATTGCCCATTCTATATCCTGTACGAGCATCCATTTGAAGATAAGGAGCAAGACTCATATTTTCCATTCCACCCGCAACAACAATCTCAGCCTCTTCTAATTGAATAGCTTGTGCTGCGTAATGCACCGCCTTTAGACCAGATCCACATAGCTTATTAATTGTAGTGGAAGGAACACTATTTGGAATCCCTGCTTTAATAGCAGCTTGTCGAGCAGGTCCTTGACCTAGCCCTGCTTGAAGAACATTACCCATAATCACTTCATCTACTTGTTCTCCCTTTAATCCAGCTCGATGTAGAGCCTCCTTAATAACAATGGCTCCTAATTCTGTTGCTGGTGTTTGACTAAGCGAACCCATAAAATTACCAATTGCCGTACGAACAGCGCTTACAATAACAACCTCTCTCATGAAAAAACCCCCTAATATAAATGTTTTAATTGCACTTATAAAACCACGATCTAGCTGAGAATGATCATTTAGCTTCTGTTACTCTAAGGTGGGTTAAAAGCTTATCCTTCTAAAGAATATGTACTTCACCATTCTCTATAGCAAGATTTATGCCAATTCTCTAGTAATGTTACAAGAAAAGTATTTTTAATAGTTTTCACACGTCACCAAACAGACCAGTTAGTCCAAAAAAATTGTCAATTATTTTCAAAATATATCATCATGTAACAGTAAACCCAATCATTCTCATTCCGTTTTATTGGAATATTCCGATAAAACGGAATGATTTAGTAAAAAAAATTCCGTTTTATCGGAATTTACAAGAGAAATAGATAAATAGATTTATCGACCTCAAAGCCACATTTAACTAATAAAGGCTACCTTTTGAAAAGATAGCCTCTCTTCCCTCTTGCCATTCTGAGGATTACGTTTATGTGACTTGCACTAAATAACAGTTCCTCCATCAATACTTAAAACGGTTCCTGTAATGTATTCAGCCTCATCTGAAGCTAAGAATGCATACCCATTTGCAATATCCTCTGGCTTACCCATACGATTTAACACCGATTTATTCCTCATCATTTCTTTTACTTTATCCGGCATTTTGTCTACCATTGGAGTTGCAATGAAACCAGGAGCAATAGCATTAACTCGTATTCCATGCTTCCCTAATTCCTTTGCCCACGATTTTGTCATTCCATTAACGCCCCATTTAGATGCAGCATAATTCGTTTGACCGAAATTACCATATAGACCAACAACTGAAGAAGCGTTCAATATGACACCACTTTTTTGTTCAATCATAATTTTCGCAGCTTCTTGAGCAACATTAAATACTCCTTTTAAATTTACATCAATCACACTGTCCCATTGCTGTTCGGTCATCTTGACTAGTGTTGCATCCTGAGTTATACCCGCATTATTAATGACAACGTCGATTCGACCATAATGATGAATCGTTTTCTTCATCAAATTTTCGACCTCTTCACGGTCTGTTACATCAACATCAATCCCTATGCTCTCTCCATTAAGGTCTTTTATTATTTGTGAAACACGATCTACTTCATCTTTTTTCAAATCGACTAAAACAAGTTTTGCACCTTCTAAGGCAAATTTTCTAGCTGTTGCCTCCCCAATCCCACGTGATGCACCTGTTATAATTGCCACTTTATCTTTTAATCTCATTTTCTGTTCCCCTTACCTATTAGGTATTTACCCAGAAAAGTTCCGAGGTCATAAATAGCACAACCTCTCTCTTCCCAACTTAATAAAGGGTAGAAATCGCTTACAGACAGCAAAAAAAGAAGGAAAACGAGCCATTCACAATCGTTTAATTAGGATTATTTAAACTAATCAACTAGTTAATCCTTAATTAAATGAATATGCTTGATTTCCTTAACGTCTTAGTTACTTACTTAGTACTACTCGCATAAAAATCAAAGAACTTGAACATTTGAGGTTGTGTATTTCTCAAGTGATCAAACATCCCTTCAAATGCATTAATCGATTTTTCACGTACTTTTTTATTTTGAGCGATCGCATGAACAGACGCTTCATGTAGCTGTTCCGTCGATCTTGAATATAGATCAAGAGAAGCCTTACCTGGTAGACTAGCAATCGTTTGGGACTTATGACCAATTTCCTCAAGCTTATTTAACCATTCTTGGTAATCTTGCACACCTAGCTGTTTGCTGTAATTTTCAAAGACAGATTGAGTGTTGGTTTTCCATTCTGTTGTCATCTTTTTCGAATATTCTTCTAATTGCTCTAACTGATCTCTTGTGCCTTCAATCCACTCTTTTTGATTTTCAAAAGCCTGAAGTGTTCGCTGCTCCAATTCTTCAAAAATAGAATCATTGCCCCACCAATCTTTAAAGTAACTGCCCATCACATCGTTAGTTGAGTTATTTGTTTCCTTTTTTGCCGCCATCATAATCCCTCCACAATATAAATTATTTTTACCAGAGTCTGAATCAACCTTGGTATATCAACACAAACAATGCTAGGAAGCAATGTTTATATTACTAAAGTGTTTGGGTGACTGAACCAAGATGTTTTTCTATTTCTCCTCATTTTCTTCTTTTTTTGATGCATATCTTGGTGGTGTGAAGAAATTTGTGTACATATTAAAAAATTGGTTAAGCATCTTTTGATATTGTTCTAGTGAATCGGCCCATATATCTAGATACTGTTCTCCGGCTTTTGTAATGGAATAAATGCGCTTTGCCGGACCGGATGAGGTTGTATCCCAAACAGAAGTAACAAGCTCATCTTTTTCAAGTTGACGAAGAATTCGATAGAAGTTCCCTTGGTCTACAGAGTGAAACCCAAATTGTGTAAGCTTCTGCATTAATTCGTATCCATGTGCATTCCAGTCTTTTAATAAGAGTAGCAATACAGGAATCATAAAATTTTTTGGAGCACTTGCTGTATCTCTTTTTGTTTTGTCTACACTACTTCGCTTGGGAGTCATTCTCTCACCTTCTCATCAAATTATAATAAATAATCCATATGTGTAATTTACACCTATAGGTAATGAATGTCAACCTTTACTTCATTATCCATAATTCACCAAGAAAATACATCATCCGCCAAAATCCCCCTTGAAAATGTCTGATTATAGCGAATTTTATATATATTTTACGAAAAGTTTTTGACGAAATCTTGCACATATACATTTACTATTAAGATGACGAATCTTAACAATTTTCAGAAAGGAGTTTGATTCATGACAAAACAAACGATGTTAGATCCTTTTGCACTTTGGAAAAGCATGTATGAACAAACAGAATCAAATTTAAGCGATGCCATTCACGAAACGCTAAAAACAGAAGAGTATGCAGAATATCTGGGGCATTTACAAAGTGGCTACCTTCAATATCAACAATTCGTTCAAAATGCAACGGATACGTACTTGAAACAAATGAATGTCCCTACACGAGAAGAAATTTCTAGTGTCGCCTCCCTTATTATCAACCTAGAAGAAAAAGTCGAAAATCTCGATGAAAAAATTGAGGACGAGCTACTGAACCAAAACGTTTCCTCAGAAATAACAAAGCTAAAAACAAGCATTACAAGGCTAGATAAGAAAATGACTCAAATTCTAAAAATCTTATCAAATGAGGAAGATGATGCATCGACAAATACGACACCATCACCACCTTCATCGCCTGATAACGAGTAATTTTTTGTAGAAAATCACTATTCATTTTTCTTTTTAAACTAAAAAATAAAAACTCGGAGGAATGTACAATGACAATTATCTTAAATGACTCGGCATTACAACAAAGTGAGAATAAAAGTTTAGCAGGAAAAGTAGCTATCGTAACAGGCGGATCTAGAGGAATTGGATCAACAATTGCGAAAGAATTAGCGAAAAAAGGTGCTCAAGTTGTCATTAACTATAATTCAGCTAAAGAGGCTGCTGATGAAGTTTTATTTGAAATTGAGCAACTTGGCGGAAGCGCTGTCTCCTTTCAAGCAAATGTAGCTAACTTTGACGAAGCTCAATCCCTAGTGGAAAATACACAAAACTACTACGGGAAAGTAGATATTCTGGTTAACAATGCTGGTATTACAAGAGATCGTACGTTCCGAAAGCTTAGTGAAAAAGATTGGAATGAAGTTATTAATGTAAATTTAAATAGCATCTACCATACAACTTCAGCAGTAATCAATCCAATGCTTGAACAAAAATTTGGCCGTATTATTAATATGAGTTCGATCATCGGTCAAGCTGGGGGTTTCGGCCAAACAAATTACTCTGCTTCTAAGGCTGGAATGATTGGCTTCACAAAATCACTTGCGTTAGAGACAGCAAGAAGTGGTATTACAGTTAATGCTATTTGTCCAGGTTATATTGAAACGGAAATGGTGAAAGAAATTCCTGAAAAAGTAAAAGAACAATTAATTAGTAAAATTCCAATGCAACGCTTAGGCCAAACATCTGAAATTGCTGATGCTGTACTTTTCTTAGCAAATAACAGTTACATAACTGGTCAGTGCATTAATGTAAATGGTGGTTTGTACATGTAACGAACAAAAAAGCTAACGAAAAAGGAGCTGGGGCAATGGTTTATTCTGCTACCAAATCAATGGAAACATTATTTGACACCGTACCAGAAGAGTTACAAAAAGATTATAAAAAATTTAAACGAGTGATGGATGTCCTCACAAAAGAACCTGAGCCGAAAGTAGGACAAACGCCGAAAGAGGTTATTTGGACGAAAAATAAGGCTAAGCTTTATCGCTATCAACCCGCAAAAGTAAAAACAAATAAAGTACCGATTTTAATGATTTATGCTCTTATCAATAAGCCGTACATATTAGACTTAGCTCCTGGTAGTAGTCTAATTGAATACTTAACAGATAAAGGGCATGATGTTTATTTGTTAGATTGGGGAACACCAGGTTATGAAGATCGACATATGAAGTTTGATGATTACGTGTTGGATTATATCCCACGCGCTGTAAAAAAAGTTCTTAAAACTTCTCAAGCTGACGAAATCAGCCTACTTGGCTATTGCATAGGTGGGACATTAACCGCTATCTTTACAGCGCTACACCCGAATTTACCTATTCGTAACAATGTATTTTTGACGAGCCCATTCGATTTTAGTAATGCAGGCTTATTTACAAACTGGGTGGACGAAAAATATTTTAATTTAGATCTAATGGTTGATACTTTTGGCAATATTCCAGCAGAAACCATTGATTTTGGAAATAAGCTATTAAAACCTTTAGTAAACTACTTTGGCCCCTATGTTGCACTAGCCGACCGTGCAGATAACGAAGATTTCGTTAAAAACTGGTCCCTCATGCAAAAATGGGTTGGAGATGGTGTACCATTCCCTGGTGAAGCTTATAGGCAATGGATTGGGGAATTTTACCAAAAAAATAAGCTGATCAATGATGAATTGTATATTCGTGGACAACAAGTTGAGCTAAAAAACATTAAAGCAAATGTATTAAACATCGCAGCAGATCGTGACCACATTGCGATTCCTGAACAAACAGAAAAATTGATGGACAAAATTTCTAGTAAAGACAAGACATTCAAACTAATTCCTGCTGGTCATGTCTCTGTAACAATAGGAAAAAGGGCGGTTCAACACACTTACCCACTAATTGAAGAATGGCTAACAGAGCACTCTAAGTAATATTTACAAGGTGTTCTCAAGAAAAGGTGTACTACCTGCCTCTTGAGGACACCTCCAAACTGCTGTTTGATCTTTATCCCTTTTTGTTCCACTACCCGGGTACATATACTCTCATTTTCTGCACCTCCTCTCTTTTATTCCAAAAAAGAATTCCGAGACACTATTTTACATACATAATTGAGTATTATTTTCTAGGGAAAAGAAACTAAATGTACTTTTTTATTTTTTTTTACTTTTTCCTATTGAATTTTTGTTCAAATGTGCTACTCTAGAGGAGCATTAATTGGAGAGTTTGAATTTACTACATCAGGTCTTTCCAAGCAGATAATTTTGACCACTTCCTACTGGAAGGTAAGGCCATACGGACAGCTGGGTCAAATGCCGACTGGCAACTTTGTTGCCTTATTGATTGAGTTAAAAGCTCAAATTTTATAAGTTGGTTACTTTACAACCAGTGCATTTGCACATCAACTTGTGAAACGGTCAATAAGAGTGCTAAAAAGTAATTATTTGCTATATAGACTCTGATCCCTACTTAAGATACTTTGAATATTAAAGAGCTTTCTATCATATTTTTTTCTAATATGATATTCGACACGTATATTTATGACTGTTGTCATGGATTACTCTGCTTTTTAATGTAATTGATGATATCTTAGCAAGTGTTGTGCGCAATTATGCGTTTGGCACTTGCTTTTTTGTTGTTCAAACGTTTTTTGAGGAGTTATACGCATATCCTTTTTGGGTAAAGACATCCTAAGAGTTTATTAAGAACTTCTTTTTATTTGTAAAATTTAATCAGTAAGGAGATAGGATTATGGGAAAAGCACTTATTATTGGTTGTGGTGGAGTCGCATCTGTTGCCATCCACAAATGTGTTCAAAACAGCGAGGTTTTCGAAGAGATTTGTATTGCAAGTCGTACGAAATCAAAATGTGACGACCTAAAAGCAAAACTTGATGGTGGAAAAACAAAAATTACAACTGCACAAGTGGATGCAAACAATGTAGATGAGTTAATTGCATTAATTGAAGAAGTTAAGCCAGATATCGTTATGAACTTAGCTCTTCCATACCAAGATTTAACGATCATGGATGCGTGTCTTGCTACAAAAACACACTATTTAGATACAGCGAATTACGAGCCAGAAGATACAGCAAAATTTGAATACAGCTGGCAGTGGGATTACCGCGAGCGTTTCGAAAAAGCGGGTATCACTGCTCTTTTAGGAAGTGGTTTTGATCCTGGTGTAACAGGTGTTTTTTCTGCACATGCCCTAAAGCATCATTTTGATGAGATTGAGTACATCGATATTCTTGATTGTAACGCTGGAGATCACGGCTACCCTTTTGCAACGAATTTCAACCCTGAGATTAACATCCGTGAGGTTTCGGCGAACGGACGCTACTGGGAGAATGGTGAATGGGTAGAGACAAAACCTATGGAAATTAAGCGCGTTTATAATTTCCCAGAAGTCGGGGAAAAAGATATGTACTTATTGTATCATGAAGAACTTGAATCTCTTGCCGTTAATATTCCTGGAATTAAGCGAATTCGTTTCTTTATGACTTTTGGTGAGAGCTATCTTACTCATTTGAAGTGTCTTGAAAATGTTGGATTAACTTCTATTGAGCCAATTGAATACGAAGGACAACAAATTGTGCCTCTTCAATTTTTAAAAGCACTATTACCTGACCCATCTACTCTTGGTCCACGTACAAAAGGTAAAACAAACATTGGTTGTATTTTTAAAGGGAAAAAAGATGGAAAAGATAAAACATATTACGTATACAACATATGTGACCATGAAGCATGTTACCAAGAAGTTGGTTCTCAGGCCGTTTCTTATACAACTGGTGTTCCTGCGATGATTGGTGCGATGATGATTATGACAGGAAAATGGAATAAAGCGGGCGTCTACAACATTGAAGAGTTTGATCCAGATCCATTCATGGAAGCATTAAACAAATGGGGATTGCCTTGGAAAGAAAGCTTTAACCCAGAGCTTGTCGATCATGAGCCAATTAAAGAAGCGGAGACTGTACGTTAATTATGAAATTTGAAGAATTACCAACACCATGTTATATAGTAGATGAAAGTCTTTTGGAAAAGAATCTGAAGATATTAAACGGGGTAATGGAACGGACAGATGCAAAAATTATCCTAGCTCAAAAGGCGTTTTCCATGTCCGAATTTTATCCATTAATCGGAAAATATTTGAGTGGTACGGCGTCGAGTGGGCTCTATGAAGCGCGTCTTGGTTATGAAGAGATGGGTAAAGAAAACCATTGCTTTGCCCCAGCATATCGTGATGATGAAATTGACGAAATCATTTCTTATTGCGATCATATTATCTTTAACTCGTTCTCACAAGTCGAAAAGTTTAAAGACAAAGTACTAGCAGCTGGAAAAAAAGTGGGGTTACGTATCAATCCTGAACACTCAACACAAGTTGGGCATGCGATCTATGATCCATGCTCTCCTGGCTCCCGCTTTGGTGTTACGATTAAGAACTTCCGCCCAGAATTACTTGATGGTGTATCTGGGCTCCATTTTCACACACTTTGTGAACAAAACTCAGATGATTTAGAAACAACATTGAATGCTATAGAAGAAAAGTTTGGACCATGGTTGTCACAATTAGAATGGATTAACTTTGGTGGTGGTCATCACATTACACGTGAAGACTATGACATTGCATTACTTGAAAAATGCATTAAAAGAATGCAAGATACGTACAATTTAGAAGTGTACCTTGAACCAGGAGAAGCCATTGCTCTTAATGCGGGCTATCTTGTTACAACAGTCCTTGATAAACTTGAGAATGATATCGAGATTGCGATCCTTGATACATCAGCAACATGTCATATGCCAGATGTGTTAGAAATGCCTTACCGTCCTCCTCTCTTTGGATCAGGAGAAAAAAATGAGAAGCCATACACGTATCGCCTTGGTGGACAAACGTGTCTAGCAGGTGATGTCATTGGAGAATATTCCTTTGATCAGCCATTAGAAAATGGCGACCGTTTAATGTTTGGAGATATGGCTATTTATACGATGGTGAAAAACACGACTTTTAACGGCATGCCACTGCCAGCGATCGCTGTCAAAGATAAAGATGGCGATTACCGTATTGTCCGCGAATTTGGATATGAAGATTTTAAAACGAGACTTGCGTAATTTAATACGGACTTTAAAAACCAGATTCTATTACAGAATCTGGTTTTTTCAATATTTACAAAGTGCTCAAGGTGACAGTCTTTAAGTCTGTCATGCGTAGGTTTCAAACCTTACAAACCAACCACTTTTTTTGGACATATATAATTAAAAAGCTGCGGAGAAACATATCTCAGCAGCTTTCAACTTTTGTCCTATCTATTATTTACCTGTTAATGGAATTACGGCTCCATCGTATGTTTCAATAATGAACTGTTGAACATCCTCAGATTGAAGGATTTCAACTAACTTTAAGATCTCAGCACGTGTTTCGTCTTCAGAACGAACAACAATCAGGTTAGGCTGAAGCACATCTTCTCCCTCAAACGCAATTCCGTATGACTCGATATCCACTCCACCTTCAAGTGCATAGTTCGTGTTAATCACAACCACATCGCCTTCTCCAGCTTCAAATGAAGGAGCAAGCATTCTTGCTTCTACTTGCAACTTATCAAATTGTAAGTTTTTTGGGTTTGATACAATATTATCGACTGTTGCTAATGCTCCTTCTTCCACATCAAGCTCGATAAGACCTGCTTTTTCAAAAATTGGTAGGATGCGTCCGTGATCGCTAATTGAATCACTCATAATAATGGTTGCACCTTCTGGAAGCTCATCTAAGCTACTATATTCCTTAGAGTATACACCGATTGGTTCAGCATGAATCGCACCAATATCAACAAAATCATAATCAGGATTTTCATCTAATTGCATTGCTAAGTAACCAGGTGTTTGGAAATAGTTAGCATCAATATCTCCATCACGTAAAGCTTGGTTTGGCAAAATATAATCTTGGAATGTTACAATTTCAAGCTCGATTCCTTCTTCAGCTAAAAGTGGTTGAACGTATTCAAGCACTTCTGTATGTGGAACAGCAGATGCTCCAACTACTAATGTAGAAGACTCAGCTTGTTCCGTTTCATCTCCAGCCGTATTTTCTGTTGTTTCTTCTTCTGATGTACCGCAAGCTACTAGAGAAGCGGATAATGCTGCTACACCCATTAAACGTAAAAACTTTTTCATAATAAAAATCCCCCTGTTATCGTTTATCTGTTTTATTTGTAAAGTAGTCACCAATCCATTGAATGAGAAAGACAATAATTAAAATGACTACTGTTGCAACTAATGTAATTTGACTATTGTTTCGTTGAAATCCTTCAAGGTATGCAAAGTGTCCAAGCCCCCCTGCCCCAATTACACCGGCCATCGCCGTAAAACTTACTAACGATATAGCTGTTACGGTTATGCCAGAAATGAGTGCTGGTAGCGATTCCGGAATAAGCACTTTTTTAATAATATCCCATTTCGTTGCTCCCATTGCTTGCGAAGCTTCAATCACACCTTTGTCAATTTCTCTTAACGCCATCTCGACCATACGAGCATAAAAAGGAGCCGCACCAATGATTAAGGCTGGTAACGCGGCATTTGCGCCAAGCATCGAACCAACTAACATACGTGTAAATGGGATTAATAAAACAATTAAGATAATGAATGGAATCGAGCGAAACACATTTACAATTAAACTGAATATCGTATTAATCCACCTGTTTTCATAAAGGTTACCTTTGCTCGTTAAATACAGAACAAGTCCAAGAATTAAGCCAATAACAAAAGTAGCTGCGATAGAAATACCTGTCATATAGAGAGTTTCTAGCGTGGCGTCCCATAACCGATCCCACTTTACTCTTCCAAACCATTGATCAAGCATGGGCAATCACCTCTACTTCCACTTCTTTTTCGCGGATAAATGTAATTGCTTTAGTGATTTCATCTTTGTCACCTGTTAAAGCAACAAATAAGGTCCCGTACGAACCATCTTGTATTTTTGTCAGTTTTCCTTGGATGATATTAACCTCTATATCAAACTGTCTAATCAACTGAGTAATCAATGGACGTTCCGCTTCTTCTCCGACAAACGTCATCTGCACCACATGCCCGTTCGGATAATCAGCAAGCATATGTTCAACAGCATCGACGGTTTCATCCGTCACCGTAATTTGCTTAACAAATTCCTTCGTCATCTTCTCTTTCGGTTTACGGAATACTTCTATCACAGGTCCTTGTTCAACAATTTTTCCAGCTTCCATAACCGCAACTTGATCGCAAATTTTTCGAATAACATGCATTTCGTGCGTAATTAAAATAATAGTAAGCCCTAAACGTTTGTTAATATCTACAAGCAAGTCCAAAATCGAATCGGTTGTTTTGGGATCCAATGCCGATGTTGCTTCGTCACAGAGAAGAACCTTTGGGTTATTCGCTAACGCACGTGCAATACCAACACGCTGCTTTTGTCCTCCACTCAGTTGAGAAGGATAACTTTCTTCACGCCCTTCTAAGCCAACAAGCTTAATCAATTCATCCACTCGTTTTATTCGTTCTGCCTTTTTCACCCCGGCTATTTCAAGTGGAAACGCAATATTTTGCCTAACAGTTCGAGACCAAAGTAAATTAAAATGCTGAAAAATCATCCCGATTTCCTGTCTAGCTTTACGAAGTTCTGGTTGTTTTAGTTCTGACAGATTTCTTCCGGCAACCACAACGTTACCCTCACTTGGCCTCTCTAACATGTTCAGCATACGTATTAATGTACTTTTTCCCGCACCACTATATCCAATAACACCATAGATTTCACCTTCATTGATAGTTAGGTTAATTCCATCAACGGCTGTAACTGGGCCATTTTTAGTTTGAAATACTTTTTTAATACCTGTTAATGAAATCATCCGTTTCTCCTTCCCCCTACAGCATACTTACCCTATAAGAATACTCAACTTTATTGCAACATTATATATAGTTGTTGACGTTTAATGTAAAAAACCTTTCTGCTAGATGAGCAGAAAGGTTTTTTACATTCCCTTCTCTCATCTTTCAAAGCATCATACTTTGCAGGATTTAGCACCTTCTTAGATCAATATGATCCAACGGTTGCCGGGCATCGTAGGGCCAGTCCCTCCGCCACTCTGGATAAGAGTCTATTATTTAATTAGCTGTTTTTTAGTAGTAGCAATGAGAGAATAATAGCATAACTCAAAAATAATTGTCAACAAACAAAATTAGATTAATATAGTTTTAGTATTCAAAATTATTAAATTATCAGCTTTGTATCTTTTCTTATTTAGGTGCTGAAGAGTTTGAAACTATAACAGTGAAGAAGAACATCTGTCTAATCTTTTGAACTTCATCAGACACGTATTACATCAAGCTTAGAACTAGGTTCGCATGTCTACCCTCACCTTTATGGTGCAAACGGAAAATAGGTGAACGTAACGATAAATAATGCAAACGCCCCCGCGGATAAGTAGATAAGACTTAATAAAATATCCAGTGCGATAACTCCCCATTTGACCCAGCTTTGTTGCTTTAATGCTACTTTAATCAATCGATAATTTATTAGCCCAAGTAAATAGATTGCTAAAATGACGAAGCAAGGTACTACCCATTGTCCTACTGCCTCTGATGTTTCTGTCGTTCGACTTTCAAAAAAACCTGATTGTAGCTTTATTAGTTGACTCACACCGATAAAAACAACCAGCATCACCCCACCGATGCCTCCAAGCCATTTTTTTTCTTGCTTTGTTGTACCAATTAATAAACAAGTGCCCGTTATAGTAAATAGCGCAAATATTATATAGTCGATTGTGAATCCCCCTTTTTCATACAGCTATGGTCTTCCCCTTAGAATATATTACCATTTCTTCATTATATACTCTATACAAGGAACTATTAAAAATCTGTTTAACAAAAGAGACAACGATTTACTATTGACAAGTTACCCACATTCTTAAAATAAGCGTATACAGAAGCGAACAGTGTCATAACTGTTCGCTTCTAATTTAAAATTTAAGCGTTTGAAGTTGTTTTAACAACGTATCCACAATTATTGAAAGTGGGCTCTTGGAATTAGCTAGAGTTCTATGTTTAGAATACAAATCATTATTTCACTGAACCGTTCATTTCTTTTTCTTGCCATTTAAAGTAATAATAGTAACTAGACCAGAAAATGAGATAAACGGCAATGAAAGTTGCAATACTAACTAACAGAGCCATTAAGGTGAGAGGCAACCATCCAATCGTAATAGCCAACATTAACCAAAGTGATATTGAGAGTAAAAAGTGAATGGTGGTTTGCTTAAGAGGGCTCCAATTCTCGATCTCAAAAAGGAGAGATGCCACCCCAAAATAAGCTCCCATGATCATACTTCCAAGCATGTTGTTCCACAAGATTAATACAGGCACCTCAGTATTGGACAGCATTAAGACAGTTACCGTTCCAAAAATGAGAACTGCACTAAAGCCCAAACCAATGAAAATTCTTTTCAATGTTTCCATTATCATGTTTAATCAACTCCTAATATTAGCTTCTTTTTAATCTCCTGCACATACTTTCTTGATACATACTCTTTATTACCAGATTGAAAGTAAACACACAAATTTCCGTTAAACGACAACTCAAAACGCACAATTTTATTGATGTTTCCCACGACTGATTTCGAAAACCTAGTGAAGCCATGATTTTTCAGCAATTCCTCTATTTCATATAACCTCATACTTAACTCAATTGCTTGTTTATTTATTATGGCAAACACTTTACGGTCCTTTGCATAAACAAATTCAATTTCTTCAGGAGATAATAAGATAGACTGTTCTTCGTCAATCCCTATAATGCGTCTAGAGCTTTCTCCTTGTAATTTTCTCACTATCTCTTCAAGCTCTTTCGTCCACTCTTTTGCTTGAATCGTAATAGAAAGCTGATCATACTTTTCGTTAATATCAATGTTTACTTTCATTCACCTACCTCCTTCTTCCTCACTATATCATCAAGATCACTTCTATTTGGAAATAATTTCATAAGATGTATGTAAATGCGAATAAGTAGTTGCTTTTGTTACATGAAATCTTAACCACGGAAAAATGTCGTCAACATCGCTAACTAATAAATTTCCAACGACTATCAGTCTGTATTGGTTTTTGCCCTTCCTCTTCCTCCCTCTCATTGGCTTTGTTTTCATTTTCACTTACCATCCCTCACACTTGAGTGCCCAACAGAATGAGACTAACTTAAAAGATTCCTGAATTATACTTCAACAAACAATCCCCTCTGCGAATTCATCACAGAGGGGATTGTTTATATTGCTTCTATTTGTTCAACTTCACCTTGTTTATTATTAATCATTAAGCGAACTTGGCGAATTCGCTTCTTTTCAGCTTTTTCGATCTTCAAATTCAGATTTTGATAAAGAAATTCTTCGCCTTCTACTGGAATACGTTGAAATTCTTCTATCAACCATCCCCCTAGAGTGTGGTTTGAGGTAGTTGGAACATCCATCTTAACAAAACGAGCGAAATCATCAATCGAGTAATCCGCGTCAACGACGTAACTTGATGCCCCAATTTGTTTCACATGATTTACACTAACATCATGTTCATCCCAAATCTCACCGACGATTTCTTCCAATAAATCTTCTAACGTAACCAACCCAGACGTTCCACCAAACTCATCAATTACTATAGCCATATGGATTTTTTGCTTTTGAAGTTCTGGAAGTAAGGAGGAAATTTTCATCGATTCAACAACGAACAACGGTTGTCGTAGAAGCGAAGGAAGATCAACGTTTTCCCCAGCGTCTATAAAAGCAGTTAAAAAATCTCGTTCAGATAAAATACCAATGACATTATCAATATTCCCCTCATAAACAGGGACCCTTGAGAAATGCTCTTTTAAAAACACATCCTTGATTTCCGAAATTGGTTGATTGACTTCTACAGCAACCATGTCTGGACGCGGTTTTAAAATTTCGCGCACAATTATATCATCGAATTCTAACGAACGGTGTACCAACTCTTTTTCTTTTTTCCCAATAACACCTTCATCTTCACTAATTTGAACAAGCATTTTAATTTCTTCTTCCGTAACAGATGGTGTATTATCTTTGTTTTTTACAAATAAATAAATAAGTTTCTTAATTTGCAAGAACACCCAAGTAACTGGATAGAACACTTGAATCAACAAAAAAAGGATTCCCGACGTTTTTAATGCGTAGCCTTCTGCGTATTCTTTCGCTAACGACTTCGGGATAATTTCGCCAAAAATTAAAACCAAAATTGTGACAACAAATGTACTAATAAAAACTCCCAGACTAGGGCCAAACAGTTGGATCGCAATTTGTGAAGACAGCGTTGCTGCTGCAATGTTCACAAGATTATTGCCAACCAACAGCGTTGAAAGCGTCTTATCAAAGTTATCGGCTATTTCAACAGCCTTCTTAGCCCCTTTTCTCCCTTCCTCCTTATAATTCTTAAGGCGGATTTTATTCACACTCGAAAATGCTGTTTCAGCTGAGGAGAAAAAAGCAGACAACCCTAATAACATAATAAATAACGCAATCAAACTCGACGGAACATCGTCCATCTATACATCACACTCCATAATAGTATTACTTTTATCTTATAACTATTTGTTGGTTTGCACTACTGTTTTTTTATTTCAATCAGATAATGATATTTCAAGCTGATGCCAGAATGCCACTCTCCTCTTTTAAGCCACTTTCGACTTAAACACTTCTTTGTTATCCTTTTTACGAACAGGCATCTTCCCTACAACATACTTACCAAATGGAAACTTTGAGATCAAATAGATTAATACAATAGGTCCAAACACTCCCGCTATTAATTGAACGAACAAATAGGTCAATTCTGTTGCTTCACGAAACACAGTTCTACTTACGAACGTTTGAACAAATGGGTGAAGCAAATAGATCCCATAGGAGTATCCGCTAGTGGATACGATCCACCTTGGAACTCTTTTCACTTTTGAAAAGACATAGAACAATAGAAAAAATAACAACACCGTGTAAAGGATTACGTCGAAGCGTGCTGATGTTACTCTCATTAGAATCCCAGTATGATAAATATATTGTAAGAGAGTAAATGAACCGATCACGCCGACCAAGAGAAATTTCCAATTTTCATTTAAAATGTTTAGAAAACGCTCATAGTTTTTTCCACAATAATAAGCAACCACATAATAAAATAGCCATCCCACAAACAACACTCTTGAGAAGAAAAGAGTCAAATAACTCGAATGACTTACATAATCTATAAAATAAAAATACAAACTTATCCAATAGCCTACGCTTATACAAAAACTAATCGTTAAGACATGCAACGGTTTAAATCTATTGCTATATTTCACGAATGCTAGATGCAACAAATAAAATTGAAAAATAATTAAAACAAAATATCCATGCCACTGTCCAATCACATTGTACCCGAACTCTTTAGCAAAGTCTGAAAAGGTCCAATGATAGCGGTAATATTTATCACCTGCATAAAACGCTGCCATCGCCAAATATGGAATGAAAATATACTTCAGTCTCTTTTTCAAAAAACCTTTTGGAATGTGATCTTTATAAGCGTGTGTCATGACAATTGTTGAGAGTAAAACAAACATTGGTGTTCCATACAACAAGATCACTTGAAGTGTCCGGTAGACAACTCTATCATCCCCCGTTACCGAAAAATCTGTTAACACTCTACTTACTGCGTGAATGAGAACCACACTCAAACAAGCAATGATTCGAAGCCAATACACTTCTTGCATCTCTTTTTTGCCCACATCATCCACGCTCCTTTTTACAATCTCAATCTAAGCACACCTACCTATTCTCTTCGATCTCTCCCTTTTTCTCAATTAAAAAAAGAATCCTTTTTCGGCTATTTTTCCCACCAGAAAGTTCATAGGTTTGCCCTTACTTTCAACGTAGTACCGATCTTATTCATGCTAAAATAGAGCTAATCTTATCAAGAAAATAACAATCACAGATAGGAGAGTCCTTCAATGAATAGAAAACTCTTTACAGTTGTTGCATTAATGTCCGTTGCCCTAATAGCTGTTTATTTCTTTGCGGGAATTGACAATGATAATAATCAGAGAACAGCTGACAGCTTGAAAGAACTGGTCCATGACTATAGTGTAAGAAATGTAGTAGCTGCATCCGCTTCCATTACATCGCACGAACTTATCGTAACGGAGACTGATGGCAGCAAGATCATTTACGACTTACCGGAAGATGAATTTTTCGTATCAATTGCACCATATTTTGATCAAACCCATCCTTGACTGAATCATAACTTGACAGGTTGTCAAGGGGAACTCGTAAACGAAGAATTTAACGTCTATATTAAAGACAAAGAAGGAAACATATTAGTGGACGAGACTATGACTTCTTTCGCTAATGGATTTATTGATTTATGGTTACCACGTGATCAAATTTTTCACGTAACGATCACACACGATGGCTATCAAGTAGAGTCAGAGCTTTCCACGTTTGAAGGAGACCCTACATGTATAACAACAATGCAATTTTTATAAAAAAATGATGAAAACACTTGGATTCAATCTAGAATCCAAGTGTTTTCTATTTATACATTACTAATAATCAAAAATTTTCCTTCTTCCTTTCTCACATCACTCATAAAGCGGATAAAAATCAAAAGCACTTGGAACCTTTTTTATCCAAGTGCTTTTGATTAGCTAATAAAGTCTATACCATCAACAAGAAGACTCTATTTTATTTTTCAATTGTTGTTTTAATGGAAACCTTATTTTCAAATAGTTTCTTTGTTGATTCCCTCACTACTAGTTCAGGTGGCAACATAATTCGTTGTTTGTAATCTAATTCCCCATTAATCTCACTAACTAAGACATCGACAATCTGCCTACCTATTTGTTGTATAGGCTGAGCAATCGTAGTTAAAGGCGGATCACAAATTGTTGCTAGCAACGTATTGTCAAATCCAACGACGGAGAAATCATTCGGTATTTCTAATTGACAGGCTCTAGCCCCTTGAGAAACACCTATAGCTAAAATGTCGTTACCAGCAAAAATAGCTGTCGGCGGATCTTCAGAAGTCAGTAATCTTTCCGCTGCCTCTTTCCCTCCTTTGACTGTAGGTTCCACTTCAACAATATAGGTGTCTTCAACAGCAAGACCTTTTTCAATCATGGCATCCATATAGCCTTTAATTCGCTCATGACTACTTCGAACATTTTTCTCGGCAATCGTCGCAATTTTTTTATGACCGAGAGAAGCTAGATGGGCAGTGGCCTGATACCCACCTTTATAATCATCAACTGAAACCGTATTCAAATTAAGAGATGGAATATCCTGACTAGTTAATGCGACTGGAATACCTTGTTTAATCATATTTTCAATTAAACTAACTTGAGTAAAACGAGAGGCTAGTATGCAACCGTCTACTTTTTTTCTCATTAATAAAGAAATATACTTGGCTTCTTTTTCTTCGCTATCATTCGTACTACAAATGACAACACTCAGTCCCAGTTCGTGTGCTCGCTCTTCCATACTCGCTGTAATTTCAGCGAAGAAGGGGTTGGCTAAATCCGGTATTAACACCCCTATTGTTTCAGTCCTTTTTCGAGTTAAACCAGAGGCTAACACGCTAGGATGATAGTTTAATTCCTCCATAATTTTCAATACTTTTTTTCTAGTATCTTTCCCAATTCTTCCATTATTATTAATGACCTTTGATACTGTTGCAATAGATACTCCAGCTTTCTTTGCAACATCATATATGGTTGGTTGCATATGAATTTACCTTTCCATGTCTGTAATCTCCAATACCATATTCTACACGCTATTTACAAACATACCTGATTTCTAGATAAAGATACTACTTGACTTTGACGAAACGAAGAGGTTGCTGCATAAGCAATTTCCAAAGACTTTTTCGCATCATCTGCAGTCACTAAAGATGGAGATCCTTCAGCTAAACTGGTGACAAATTGTGTCATCTCTTCGATGTAGGCATCTTTAAATCTTTCTGGAAATGAAGGGAGCAGATCATAACTAGCCCCTTTGTTTGTAAACACTTTCACATCATGGTAGCGTAACGAACCAATAGAAATGCTTCCTTCCGTACCAATTATTTCACCACGTATGTCATACCCGTAAAAGGCATTTCTACTACTTTCAATATCTGCACTTGCCCCGTTAGAAAAAGTTAAGTATGTTCCTGCTTGATCGACATCATTGAATTCGTGCATAAAATCGTGAATAAGAACATTGCCATGTGCCGAGACTTTCGTCACTTCACTATTTAGTAGAAAACGAGCCATATCATAATCATGAATAGCAAGATCTAAGAAAATTCCGCCACTGTTTTTAACAAACTGAATAGGTGGTGCACCTGGATCCCTTGAAACCCCTTTGTAAAAGACCGGTTCACCAATGTCACCTGCTAAAATTCGCTTCTTAGCTTCGACATAAGCTGGATCAAACCTTCTCATGAATCCAACTTGGCAAAAAATTGACTTTTGCTCGATCAACTGGACAATTTCTTCTGCTTCCTCTAACGTTCGCGTTAGCGGTTTTTCTATAAAAATAGCTTTTCCATATTTAATCGCTTTCTTTAATAACTCATAATGAGTACTCGTCGGTGTTGAAATAATCACAGCTTGAATACGATCATCTTGAAAAATATCGTCTGGGTTCGTTGTGTAATGAGGAATTCCCAACTCTTTTGCCTTCTGCTGCATTTTATCTACATTAGGATCACAAATCGACATCACATTAGCTTGTTTTAATTTTGCTAGATTTTCTGCATGCCATTGACCTAAACGCCCAAAGCCTAACACAGCACATGTGACTTCACTCATACTGTTAGCTACCTCCCTCACACTCTACTTTTTCTTTTGACGTAAAACATCGACATATACAGCAGCAATAATAACGAGACCAATGACAGTCATTTGAAGGTCTGCCGCAACGTTTAGAAGATTTAGTCCATTTCTTAGTACCGCAATAATCAACGCACCAATTAATGTACCCCAAACCGTTCCGACTCCACCAAAGAAACTTGCGCCACCAATGATTACAGCCGCAATCGCATCGAGTTCAAACATCATACCAGCAAGAGGGAAAGCGGAATCAACACGCCCTACCATAACTATACCACCTAATGCTGCCATAAATCCACTGATTGTATATACAATAATTAGTACTCTATCAACATTAATCCCTGAAAGTCTCGCTGCTTCTTTATTCCCTCCAATGGCGTAAATATGTCTACCTGTTTGAGTACGAGTAAGGAAGAAGTGGAACAAAATATATACAAATATTACTAAAATAAAACTTACAGGAATCGGTCCAACAAACTCAGCACCTAAAAATTGAATGATATACGGAAACCCTGCAATAGGAGCCGCGGCTGTAATAATTAGAGCTAGACCACGCGCAATATTCATCATCCCTAGTGTCGAAATAAATGGATGTGGCAATCTAAGTTTCGTAAGCATAATCCCATTTAAGAAACCAAAGAAAGCACCTACAGCTAAACAAACTAATAAACCAACAACTGGATCTAGTCCCCAAAGTACGGACACAACCCCCATCACCATTATGGAGATGGCTAAAACCGAACCAACTGATAAGTCAATCCCCGCTGTTAAAATTGGTAAAAGCATTCCTAATGATAAAATTGCATTTATCGACGCTTGACGAGCTACGTTCATAATGTTGTTAACGGTTAAAAATCGATCAGTTAAAATCGTTAAAACTACGCAAAGTAGAAAAAGTCCAATTAATGGTCCAAATTTGTTTAACGCTGTTTTCCAAAAGCTCTTACCTTCCACTTTTTCTTCCTTTTTCACTACTACCTCAGCCATAGTTACCTACCTCCTGTAGCCGCTTTCATTATTTTCTCTTGACTCAATTCATGACGGTCAAATTCTCCTGTGATTTCATTTTCACACATGACCAGTACTCGGTCGCACATCCCTAAAATTTCTGGCAGATCTGAAGATATCATAATAATAATTGCGCCTTCATCTACTAGTGAATTCATTAACCGATATACCTCAACCTTGGCCCCAACGTCAATTCCACGTGTTGGCTCATCGAAAATAAATACCTTTGCTTTCGTCGCAAGCCATTTCGCAATAACGATTTTCTGCTGATTCCCCCCACTAAGGTTTCGAGCGTGAAGTCTTTGATCCGAAGGTCTTACTTGCAACTCCTTAATATAATGGTTCGTGAGATCTTTAATTTTATTTAAGTTGATAAATCCCTTTTCCTGATAAGTTTTTAAACTTGCAATTCCAACGTTAAAGTCTAACGTTTGGTCAAGTATTAATCCTTCTGCTTTACGATCTTCCGTAATAAAAGCAATTCCTGAACTAATGGCATCACGTGGTGATTTAATCTTCACTTCTTTATCAAACACTTTAATCGTGCCTGATTCAATTGGATCGACACCAAAAATAGCTCGCGCTAACTCTGTTCTTCCAGCACCTACAAGGCCAGATATTCCTAAAATTTCTCCCTGATATGCTGTTAAATTAACTGTCTTATCTGACCCTTTTCGTTTCAGATTCTTAATCTCTAGACCAGCTACGCCCTTTGTGAAGTCTTTCTTAGGGAATTTTTCATCTAAACTTCGTCCGACCATCAGTTCAATCATTCGATCTGCGCTTGTTTCTTTAACCGGGAGTGTATCTATGCCATAGCCATCTCGTAATACCGTTACACGATCTCCCATTCGTTTAATTTCCTCTAACCTGTGCGAGATGAAAACGATTGCAATCCCTTGTCTACGAAGTTCATTCACTGTCGCATATAACTGTTCTACTTCAGAGCCACTTAAACTAGCTGTTGGTTCATCCATAATAATTAATTTCGCATCTACAGTTAGCGCTTTGGCAATTTCAACTAATTGTTGTTTCCCAATTCCAAGGTCTCCTACTTTCCTCTCTAGGAGTTCACGTTTTTGCCCTAATCGTTCCAAATGTCTTGCGGCTTCTTCTTTCATTTTCTTTTGATTTAAAAATATTTTATTTTTAATTTCCCGACCTAGGAAAATATTTTCATAAACAGTAAGCTCGTGCACTACATTTAACTCTTGGTAAATTGTAGCAATTCCTAAATCCATTGCATCACTTGGAGAAGTTAATTCAATTTTCTTTCCTTGAAAGAACATTTCACCTTCGTCTTTTGTATAAGCACCTGTCATAATTTTAATTAGTGTTGATTTTCCTGCTCCATTTTCACCTAGCAGTACGTGAACCTCTCCTGGTCGAATATCAAGGTTAATTCCTTTTAAAACATGGTTTGGACCAAAACTTTTCTTAATGTTTTTTAACTCAAGTAAAGCTTCCATGCTGATATTCCTCCTTCCAACTTTTAGATAAGCGCTTAACCAAAAGAGATGGTTAAGCGCTCTTTCTCTAATTAATTACCAGAAATACTATTTAAGAACTCTAACACTTCTTCCGCGTTTTCTGCTGTTACAATTGATACACCCGTATCAATACGTTTTTCAACTGTTTCACCTTTCAAAACCTTAATTGCATTTTCAACACCTTGATATCCCATATCGTAAGGAGATTGCGCAATTGATCCAAATAACTCTCCGTTAATAATTGCTTCTACAGCTTCAACTGTTCCATCTGTTCCAATAATTGGAATACTAAGACCATTTGATGATGCTGCTCTTGCAGCTCCAATTGCCATATCATCGTTTGCAGCAAATACCCCTTTAATGTCACCTTGCGTTTGTAAAATGTTCTCCATAACGTTCATTGCTTCAGTGCGGTCACTATTTGCTGGTTGCTCTGCTGCAATTTCAATCCCAGCTTCTTCTAGTGCAGCCTTTGCTCCTTTCACACGCTCATCAGTTGCTGTGTTACCAAGCGCACCGCCAATTAAGGCAACTTTATCTCCTGCTTCAAGTTGTTCAGCTAGTAATTGACCACCTTCATAACCTGCAGAGTAATTATCCGTTCCAAGAAAGGATTGTTTCTCATCATAATCAGCATCCGTATCTATAAAGAAAACTGGGATGTTATCGCTAGTTGCTTGTGAAAGTGCTGGTACTACTGTTGATGGTTGACTTGGTGATAAAACAAGTGCATCTGGTCCTTGACTTAATGAATCCTCAATCATATTTACTTGTTCCATAATTTGTGATTCAGCAGCAGGGCCTAATACTGTAACATTTACTCCTAGGTCTTCTCCTGCTTGCTTAGCTCCAGCTTCTACGTATTTCCAGTATTGTGAACTTAACGTTTTCAAAACTACAGCAACGTTTTCTGTACCTTCCTCAACCAAATCTCCCGTTGGTTCTGAAGATGACCCTTCGGAGCCGCAAGCGCTCAACATTCCAGCAAGAGCAACGACACTAACTAATGAAACTAGCTTTTTCTTAAACATTCCAATTCCCCCTTAGCGCTACAGTAAACGCTTTCATGATATTTATTTTAAAAGTAACGCTATTATCTTTGTTGCGTTACGATTAAACAAAATGGACCTTTATGATAAAGCGCTTTCCTAAAACCTATTATACATAAAGTTCGAAAAATTGTAATAGTTTTTTTAAAAAAACTATTTATTTTTAAAATTATATTTTAAAGAACTAGATTACGAGATTTTTATTGGATAACAGTAAGGTCCTTCATAAGTACCTTTTCTCCTGTTTGAAGTGCTTTCTTTGCTGCATGAGCAATTCTTTCGGCTTCCAATCCATCTTTTACTGAACAAAGTGTATCAGTATCATCAATAATGGCATTAAAAAATGCCTTAAGTTCAACTATGTATGCTTCTTTGTATCGTTCTAAAAAGAAATATTTCGGGTTATCAAGTTGGGTTTGCGTACTGAGCGATTTACGAACCGTTGAATTTAACACATTATCTGCCATGACCATACCTTCTGATCCAAGAACTTCTATACGTTGATCATACCCATACGCTGCTTTTCTACTATTATCAATTACTCCTATAGCACCGTTAGCAAACCTCAGAGTAATAACAGCCGTGTCAATATCGCCGTATTTTTTGAAAACAGGATCAATTAAGTTCGCCCCTGTTACGGTTACTTCCTCAACTTCTGAACCAGATAAATATCGTGCTAAATCAAAATCATGAATGGACATATCGATAAACATGCCCCCAGATGTTTCAATGTACGATGCAGGGGGTGGTGCTGGATCACGAGAGGTGATTTTAATTAAGTGAAGATCCCCTACTTCGCCTTTTCTTACTGCCTTTTGCACTTGACTGAAACTATGATCAAAACGACGGTTGAAACCAACTTGAAATTTAACATTAGCGCTTACAATTCTATTGTATATTTTTTCTGATTCCTCTAAATCAAACGTTATCGGTTTCTCACAAAAAATATGTTTCTTCGCTTCAATTGCATTAAAAATGATTTCAGAGTGCAATGATGTTGGTGCACATACTAGAACCGCATCAATTTCAGGATCATCTAGAATGTCCTGATAATCGGTCGTTATTTGCGATATTCCAAATTGTTCAGCCCAACTTATTAATCGATCAGCATACAAATCAGAGACTGTTTTTACTGAAACATTTGGAAATGCACTTATGTTTTCGGCATGCAGTTTACCAATACGACCAGCACCGATAATTCCAACATTTATTTTTTTCATAATATTATCCCTCCCACTTAAGCCATTGACCAATTTGATAAAGCGCTTACTTTATTTTTATACCATTGCTCCTTCTATTCACGCAACATATTTTTTGTTTTTTTCAAAAATTTTAAATTTGCATTGACAACAAAAGCTCATATTTAGTACCATCATTTTACAAAAGAAATAAAGCGCTTACTTCCCACTAGTTATTAGCCATTAAAATTACTTACATGGAAATGAGGAGAGTTAATTGAAAACAGTTAAGTGGGGAATTTTGAGTGCCGCAAACATTGCATTTGATCAAGTTGTACCTGCTATCAGACGTTCTTCCAATTCAGAAGTAGTAGCTGTTGCAAGTAAAAGTAGAGGAAAAGCAGAGAGATTTCAAGTCCCAAAGATTTATGAAAGTTACGAACAGCTTCTAGATGACCGAGAGATAGATGCTATTTACATTCCATTACCTAACTCACTCCATGCCGAATGGGCAATAAAAGCTGCGGAAAAAGGAAAGCATGTTTTACTTGAAAAACCTGCAACGGTGAATGTCGATCAATTATTAGAAATTGAACGTGTAACAAACGAGAAGAATGTTATTTTTATGGAAGCCTTTATGTATCAATTCCACCGACAACATCAACGATTACAAGAATTGCTTAAGTCTCCTATCATTGGTGACCCTTCCCACTTTAATGCACATTTTTCACATTTAGTAACAGATCCAAATGACATTCGTGCCAACAAGGACCTAAGCGGTGGAGCACTAATGGATGTTGGCTGTTACGGTGTCCATGCAATGGCGCATATTTTTGGAATGAAACCAACTTCAGTTAGCATGGTAGCAAAAAAACATCCAGAGTGGAATGTCGATTCATTATCCACAAGTGTCTTCATTGATGAGCAAGGTCGTACAGCTAGCATTACCTCAAGTCTAGAATTAGCTTTTATTAACTACTATGAAATAGTAGGATCAAAGGGCAGAATTTTGGTAGAATCTTCGTTCCGACCAGATGAAAATCATGATAATCTCGGGAAAATCATCGTTAGGGATGAGCAAAATCGTGTCATTTTAATGGAGGCTATCGAAGACGATCAATATGTTAATATGATTGAGCATTTTCAAAATTGCATTACTCAAAACATGAAAATTCAATATAGTTTACGTGATTCTTTACGGACCATTCATTATATTGAAGAGAGTTATGAATCCTGGAAACATTCCTCTTCTCTTCGCAAATTAAAATATTAATAATTGTTTATAGTACTAATTCAAAATCTATGGAACTAAGTCACTACTACTCACCATCCATTTATAAAACATTCAATTGATCTTTACATTGGTTTAATAAATGGAACTAAAGATTGTTGTAAAATCTAAGTAGGTAGAGCGGCATCTGGGGTCGCTATGCTAACAGCGAAGGTGGGGCTGTTAGTACATACGTACACAGCAAAAGCATCAGTTTTAGAAAAAAAGCCGTATTGGACGTCTAGTTCAATACGGCTTTTTTTTTACTACCATTCATCTAACGAGGCTGTGATGTCCTCTCCTATATGACTTAGAAACAGGCCAAACAAAAAGTCTGCCATATGTCGAATCCGACATCTAGCAGACAGTCTCTTCCAATTACTTATTTTTATTTTCAAGAAGCAATTGTTTAATTTCTTGAATATCTTGTTTCAATTCTTGATTTTCTTTATATAATCGGTCCATTTGCTCTTCCCGTTTCACTTCATCGTCTTGACCTAAATAACTCAAAATGACTGCAACAACAAGATTTAAAATAACGAGCGCCCCAATGATAATAAACGTAACAAAATATAACCACGCCCAAGGGACCTCATGGATAATAGGTCTTGCTACTTGGCTTGCCCACGATTCAAACGTAACAACTTGCATCAACGTGAATAGAGCTGTATGGAAACTCCCGAAAAATTCATAAGGAAGCACGTCCCTAAAGAAAGTTGTCCCAATAATCGCATAAATAGAAAAGATTAATATCGATAAACCTAAAATGCCTGTTAAAGCGGGAACGGATTTCATTAGAGAGTCAATGATTTTTCGCAGTGCCGGAATAGCTGGAATCATCCTGATTAAACGCAATACGCGAATGAGCCTCAAAACACTTACAAAAGGCGTTGAATAAAAAAGAATACTTCCTATAACAATACTAAAATCAAAAATATTCCAGCGATCAGAGAAATATCCTCTTACACCAAGAGCAATAATTTTCACAATTAACTCTAACACAAAAATCCACACGATTATTTTATCCAATGTTAGTAAAACATTATTTCCCGCTAGATACGTTTCAGCGACGATTATCAATCCATTTAATAAAATTATTCCAATGACAATTGGCTGAAATAATCTATGCTCAACTAGCTGTCGCAAAGTCGTTTGTAACGAATTCTTATTTTGATTTACTTCTTTGTTCGTTTTTAGTTCCATATATCTGACCCACTTGTCCTTTCTACGAATCTCCGAGTTATCCAAACTAGATTATATAATACTAGACTACCTTTAAACAAAAAGACTTTTTTTATTATCTTATCTATTATGATTTGTTTTTCTTTACAATGCAATCACTTAACACATAAAACTTAGTTGAAAAATTTCAGACAAAATATGTAAGTCCTCTTAGACAGAATAATCTTCTCCTCTCTTCTCCAAACTAAAATGAACATGTGCAGCTACATACCTAATAAGCAGCATTTAATTTTAAATGATAAGGAAGGAAAAGCATGAAAAGCAAAATTCATTTACTTGCTATTGGTTTTCTTTTAGTTAGTATTGTATCGTTTGGCCTAACACCAGTTTGCGCAACTGAACCGATCGCCCCCAATATTTATGAAGTGAAAGCTGGCGATACGTTACCTAAACTAGCAGTAACGTTTGATACTACGATTGAGGAGTTAAAAGTATCAAATGGGCTACAGTCAGACTCCTTATTTGTTGGACAAAAATTATGGGTCCCCATTGTATATGAAGTAGTTGCTGGCGATACGTTAAAGAATCTAGCTATTACCCATAACTCCACACCTGACATTATAAAATCAACAAACGGGCTTGAATCTGAACAACTCTATACGGGGCAGCTTTTAAAGATCGTTCCTAAGAAAATGCAAATGCAAGGGCAGCATATTTTAATGACAAGAGAAGAGTTCAAGAACTGGTTGTTTCATAACCAATTCAACAGACAAATTCAGATTATTCAGCAACATCATACATGGTTGCCTTCATATGATCAATTTAAGGGAAACAATCATTTTCAAATGCTAACGAGTATGGAGAATTTCCATAAGAAAGAAAAAGGGTGGCAGAACATCGCTCAAAACATAACGACCTTTCCAGATGGAACTGTTGCCGTTTCAAGACCTTTTAACGTAGCTCCTGAAGGTTCAATTGGAGAGCAAGCCAACTCTGTCGGCCTTGCAATTGAACATATTGGTAATTTTGATGTTGGCCATGATGTCATGACAGCGGAACAAAAAGAAACGATCGTTTATATTACAGCTCTTCTTTGCCTTAAGTTTGGCTTATCACCTACTATTGATCATGTTACGTATCATCATTGGTGGCACTTACGATCTGGAGAACGAGTACTAGACAATAGTCCAGAGTATAATGTCAAATCTTGTCCCGGCACAGGTTTCTTCGGTGGAAATACCACTCAACATGCGAAGGAACATTTCTACCCTCTCATTTCAAAAAAAATGGAAGAATTAGCTGAATCCAATAATTAAGGGTTAGGCTGTCCTCTTGGTAATTCTCCAAAATCGTTGGGGTAAGATTCTAAGAGAGACAGCCTTACTTTTATTTACAGTTTTCACAATAAGTATCTTATTGCAACGTTCAAAAAATACATCAGAAGAAATTTCTTATGGTATTTGTTTATTATGTAATTGACATCTCATCCAATCTGATGTAAAGTACCAAAGGGTCGAACGTTTTCGTTCAACTGTTACCACAATATTCGTATTTAGAGGTGGAAATAATGGATAATGTTTTTGATTACGAAGATATTCAATTAATCCCTGCAAAATGTATTGTAACGAGCCGCACAGAATGTGATACAACGACAACATTAGGTGGACGCTCGTTCAAATTGCCAGTTGTACCTGCAAACATGCAAACCATTATAGACGAAAAAATCGCGCTTTACTTAGCGGAAAATGGCTATTTCTATGTTATGCATCGTTTTGAACCAGAAACACGTTTTTCTTTTATTAAAGACATGCACGCACGCGGACTATATGCTTCTATTAGTGTCGGTGTAAAAGACGAAGAATACAGCTTTGTTCAACAATTAGCTGATGAAAACATTACGCCAGAATACATTACAATTGATATTGCACATGGCCACTCCAATGCGGTCATTGAAATGATTCAACATATTAAAAAATTACTTCCTGACAGCTTTGTCATTGCAGGAAATGTAGGAACACCAGAAGCTGTCCGCGAACTTGAAAATGCTGGTGCAGATGCCACGAAAGTTGGGATTGGACCAGGAAAAGTATGTATTACGAAAATTAAAACTGGATTTGGTACAGGTGGATGGCAATTAGCTGCCCTTCGTTGGTGTGCAAAAGCAGCAAGCAAGCCTATTATTGCTGATGGAGGTATCCGTACTCACGGTGATATTGCAAAATCTGTTCGTTTTGGAGCAACGATGGTCATGATTGGTTCTCTTTTCGCTGGACATGAAGAATCCCCAGGTGAAACAATTGAGAAAGATGGCAAGTTATATAAAGAATACTTCGGCTCAGCTTCTGAATTCCAAAAAGGGGAAAAGAAGAATGTGGAAGGGAAGAAAATCGTCGTAGAGCACAAAGGCTCTTTACAAGACACATTGATTGAAATGGAACAAGATCTTCAATCTTCTATCTCCTATGCAGGTGGAACAAAATTAGATTCTATCCGTCACGTAGATTATGTCATTGTTAAGAATTCAATTTTTAATGGAGATAAAACGTATTAATTTTCATTCAAAAAAAAGTTCCTGCAACCATGCAATATGCTGGTGCAGGATTTTTTTATGAAATCATGAATGCTGTTTTTTTAATAATAAGGGTATGGATATGGTGGATATGGCGGGTATGGTGGATAAACATAAGGCAATAATGCTAAAGCAGCAAGGCTAGCAAGTGGGAAAAATTGCGGTCTAAATCGTCTAAACCTTCTTCTAGGAAAGCCGTATCCATAGCCACCAGCATAATAGCGTTCTTCCTGGTCATCCCGGTCCATAACATCCTCACCGACTAATACATGAACCCCGTCTGTACCTACATTCTGAATAATCCCATCTACCGTATTTCCATCTTGCATTGTAAACATCACATGATAATTCATATACTGCTGACATTGGTCATATAAGGCCCTTGTGTCTCTGAATTCATCTTGATAAGAATTATGTGGTATATTCATCTTTTCCCTCTCCTTTCACATACAGGATATTCACCTAGTTGGAGAGTGGTGACAGCAACCTACATTTCGATCACCCTTTTTTTCTGTCATTACACAAACGCTCTTCCTACTCCATTTTCACTGCAAAAAAGCACCACCTATAAAGATGATGCTTTTTCTTAAACTATTTAGATTCAGGAGTTATTGATGCTTCTGGTGAAGTGACTTGATCATAGAAATTTACGAATTTATCGCGATCTTCACTTGCACGATACGCCATCGCAACACGTGGATGTTCATTTAGAGTTCCAGAAATCATATATGGAATGATGTAACCCCACTCCCATTTTTGACGCATTTCTAACATATGCTTTTCAATAACGTTTAGGAGTGGTTTAAGCTCGTAGCTTGCTTTTTGAATATGAGTGACAAGCAGTTCTGTATTACAGTTCCCCGCTGCACGGCCCATTCCATACACTGATGAATCAAGGAACGTTACGCCATTACGCATAGCCGTCAATGTATTAGCAAACGCAAGCTGCATATTGTTATGAGTATGAATTCCAAGTTGTTTATTTGGAATCATTTCCTTAAATTTATTTACTTGATGTTGAATATCTGCAGGATCCAAGCTACCAAATGAATCAACAATATAGACTACATCTACAGCGCTTTTTTCGACCATTTTAAATGCTTCAATTAATTGGTTTTCAGGTACACTTGATAGAGCCATAATGTTGAGAGACGTTTCGTAACCTAAGTCGTGAAACATTTGGACTAACTCTAACCCTTTGTCTACTTCGCGAATGTAACAAGCAATTCGAATCATATCTAATGGACTTTGCTCACGTGGTAAGATGTCATCCGGATCTACTCGTCCAATGTCAACTAATGCTGAAAGTTTCGTGAATTTTTTTTCGGGAATAATTTCTTTAAGGAAGTTATCATCAAGAAATCTCCATGGGTTTGGCTCAGTCGCTTGAAGAAGCTTAGGTGAATTTTTATACCCAATTTCCATATACTCTACTCCTGCAAGGCTAAGACCTTCATACAAGTCTTGTACGAATTCCACACTAAAATCCCAATTGTTGATTAACCCCCCATCACGAATGGTACAATCAATAATTTTGTTGCTTTGTTCCATGATACTACCTTCCTTCTACTTTTCTGTTTTTAATATGTTTTCCTGTCTGTATGACAACTCTATGATCTGTATGTATTAAACCATAAGCAGGTTGTATCATGATTTGTTAATCGTTGTCAATATTTGAATTTTTCAATAACACAAGAAAATAAAGGAGAAACCATCACAATCCAAGGTTTTCTTCGCGGAACCTACCTTATCATAAAAAAGCCCTCCTGAATGGAGGACTTTCCTTTCGCTACCAACAACGTTTCTCTGTTCTTCTTTTTACATTTCATCTTTCTCTAGCACTTCAATCAAGTTTTCCTTTAATTCCTTACAATCGCGAGGCAGTGTCTTTGATAACAAAACGTTTACTACTTTTGCGGGAATTCCTGTACCTGACATATCTAGATAAAATTCTACCTCAGTCATATCCGTTCCTTTACGAACAGCTCTATAAGACCCCTCTCCTTTTATTCCTATACTTTGGGCTTCCAATTTGAATGCTACTCGTTCTGGTTT
The DNA here is from genome assembly GCF_032335535.1 of Alkalihalobacillus sp. MEB130. Lineage (NCBI taxonomy): Bacteria > Bacillati > Bacillota > Bacilli > Caryophanales > Bacillaceae > Alkalihalobacillus > Alkalihalobacillus sp. MEB130. The sequence goes on along the minus strand of NZ_JAOANA010000006.1, from coordinate 5,016 downwards.
CACCCTTTCCGTTACCGTAACCTTAAAGTTCATCGTACGCTTCAAAATCCCCATATCCCCTTTAAGAGCCCAAATGGAAACATTGGTATCTACTTTTTGAAAAGACACATATCCTGGCATACATGGAGCCCAATTTTCCATTTCCTTAATAAACTCCCACATTGTATCAATATTGCAATTGACATTCCCGCTTTCGCTTGCCACTGGCATAAATCTTCCCTCCTGATCACATATGTTAATGATCATATTCTTATTGAAGAGAAAACATTCATAAATAGGACGAACGAGCTTACATTGATTACTTACAGCTTATCGTGATTACTCTACCTCTAGCCTATCCTAAAGTTTAAACATGAACTCTCTGGGAATAATGAGTAATCCAATAAGGTACTCATTTGAGTGCTACTATCTTGTAGTAGGAGGCAAAAAATGAACTCACCTGAAGAACAATTTGCAGACGGCTACCTTTTTTATGCTTTAACGCGAGGACTAAATTTTCAAATTGAAGAAGACCTAAGACAAGCGGTTAAAAGTTATGAATTAACCTTTCCTTCTTTTCGTTTATTATGGTTTTTATATTTTGAAGACAATCTAACCATGACAAATTTAACCTATTTATCCCAGACGAATATGTCGAATGTGTACCGACAATTAGAAAAATTACGTGAAGAAGGCCTAGTAACTATTCATACAAGCCGAAAACAAGATACACGTGCAAAGAAAGTGGGAATTACAAAGAGTGGACGTACATACATAAAGAATTTTCTAAATGAACATATAGAAAAGTCAAATATTAAGATTATTCAAGCTCTTGCACAAATACCGCATGAGGATTTTATGAAATACATAGAGGTTTCATCTTTATTATGTAATGATTTACTTGGAGAATCCTTTAGTAATTTTATCCAGAACAGCTATGAAGAAGTATCAAAACAGTCTTCTTCTACTTCATAAACGCTCACCATATTCTACATTATTTGTTGCTTCTCGTTTGCATTCGCAAATAACTTTTTTGTATTTCGAACATACTAACTTTACGTTCATCAAAGACGAATGCAATCAACGATACTGAGGTGTTACACATGAGTGAGAAAAAACGAGAAACAGCGATTACTGTATCGGCTTGTTTAATTACAACGTTACTACTTATTCTCTTTGTCCCGAAAAAAAGAATTCGTGAAGCTCACGTTGCTTTTTTGTTTCAACAAGTGATTACATGGTTCTTCGGATTGCTTGTCGTAGAAAAAGGCTTCATTAAGTATCCATTTAGAATGTTCTTTAAAAAAGCCGTTAAATCAAGTTTCGTCTTTGAATATTATATTTTCCCAGCATTCACCGCTCTTTACAATATCCATTACCCAGAAAAGAAACCTTTCTTTCTAAAAGTATTGTATACTGCTTCTTTTAGTGGCTTGATTGCTACTTTGGAAAAGATGGTAGAGAAAAAAACAAGTTTGATTTCATACAAAAAGTGGAATCCGGTAGTAAGTTTTCTGACAATGTCTATGGCTTATTATGTATCTCGTCTATACGTACGATGGTTCCTTTCATAGAAAACATTGCACTTTGAGAAGTACCTTTGGAAACATAGAGAACTTTATTTCTAACCGTTTTTCCACTTTTGCTTCTCATCCTACTGAAAGTCCCTTCTTCTTCATTCGAACAAACACCTATCATTTCAACATACACAGAAATAAAATGATCACTTTTCCTAAAAGAGGGTTACTATATTGAATCCATTCCTATATAATAACCTCAACAGCAAATTTATTTACCTAGATAAATAAAAAGGAGAAAATTAGTATGGATACAAGCGTTCTGCTGCATACGTTAAACCAAAAAGCTCGATTATCTTCAAAGGAATTAAATGAACATTTACAGGAGTTTGGCCTTTATTCCTCTCAATGGGTTATCCTCTACATCCTTCATCAAAAAGGAACGATGACACAAACCGATATTTGGCAATATCTAAAAGTAGAGGCCCCAACTATCACACGAACACTCGTAAGGATGGAGTCTAATGGTTGGATTCACAGAAGACAAGGAAAAGATAAGCGCGAACGGCTAATTGAATTAACAGATATGGCGCATGACAAACTTCCTTTGGTGAATGAGCGTTTAAAACAATTTGAACAAAGCTATGTTTCCCAGCTATCGGAACAAGAACAGCAACAACTCTTATCCCTTTTAAAAAAACTTGGGGTCAAAAGGAATGATGTAGATGGACACAAGTAAAAAACCTATTTGGACGAGAAACTTTGTGAGTGTGGCGTTTGTAAACTTAATCGTGTTTATTTCTTTTTATGCATTGTTAACGACATTGCCTATTTATGTCGTGTATCAATTAGGAGGAAGTGAAGCACAGGCTGGTCTCGTTGTGACTGTCATGCTTTTATCTGCGATCATCATTAGGCCTTTTTCTGGAAGCTTATTACAACGATTTGGAAAAAGGAGAATCTTACTAGTCAGTACCAGTTTATTCGCTTTCACATCATTTGGCTATATATTCACAGACCAATTCATCCCTCTTATGATCTTACGCTTCATTCATGGCTTCTCTTTTGCTATCTTAACAACAACAACTTCGACGATTGCTAACGACATGATACCTGTTGAACGAAAAGGAGAAGGTCTTGGCTATTTTACGATGTTTATGAATATCGCTGTCGTCATAGGACCGTTTATTGGTTTAACGTTGATTCAATTTATTACGTTTCATCAATTGTTTATTAGCCTTAGCATATTTGTGGTTATAAGCATCCTATTTGCTTTCCTAGTAAAGCTAAAAGAGACAGGCACACTTGCTAACTCATCAATCAAAAGAAAAATATCCATTCATGACTTTTTTGAATTGAAAGCCATACCTTTTGCCTTCATCATCTCCCTTGTCGCATTCGCGTACGCTGCCATCCTTTCCTTTATATCGGTCTATGCCGTTGAGGTTGGTCTTGAACTTGTTTCTGGATACTTTTTTCTCGTGTTTGCCATCACGATGCTTGCTTCTAGACCTTATTTAAGTCGCTTATTTGACCAGCGTGGATCCAAAATTGTTATCATGCCAAGTTTGTTAATCTTTTCTTTTGGGTTTCTCTTACTTGGAATCTCTGAATCAGCCTGGGTCTTTTTACTAGCTGCCGGCGTGCTTGGTATAGGGTACGGCTCCTTAATGCCACTTCTCCTATCATTAGCTACTGGAGCAGTAGCAAGGCACCGAACAGGGCATGCAACGGCTACATTTTTCACCTTATATGATTCAGGTGTTGCGACAGGCTCATTCATATTAGGGCTTATGGTTCCCTTTATTGGATTTTCCAACTTGTTTCTCTGCTTAGCAGGATTTGTCTTATTTATATTAGGAAGTTTTCATCTAGTAAGTATCCGAGTCCATTCATCAAAACTTAAAACAGCAGACGTCAAAAATGTAAGTAGTTAATCTCCACTAGAACTAACTGACGTGAATGAACAGTTCATTAAGAAAAAAATAATTTTATTATAAAGCAAAGTAAAAAGATAGGACCCCGCATGAAAGCGTGGCCCTATCTTTTTACTTTGCTAATTGATATATGTTATACACATCAGCCTCATGCAACTTCACAAAGTTGCCAAGAGGTCCTCTTTCCGTGCCTTTTTTCGCCATTTCTTCAAAGTGTTCATTACCAATGTTTGCTTCTGCTAACGTAACCGGCATTCCTATAGAATGAAAGAATTCTTCCGTTTTCTTAATCCCTTCTAAGGCTGTTTTTTCTAAGTCGTTTAAGTCAATCTCTACATCCCAAACACGATTGGCAAATTGAGCAAAACGAGTTACATCGTGCTTGTATACATATTTCATCCATGCTGGGAAAATGATCGCAAGGCCCGCACCATGAGCTAGATCATAAATTCCACTAATCTCATGTTCGATATCATGGCTTCCCCAATCACCAACTCGACCCGTACTTAGTAAATCATTATGCGCAAGAGTCCCTGCCCACATGATTTCTGCTCTAGCATGATAGTTCGTAGGATCATCCAAAACGGTATGAGCATGGTTAATTATTGTTTTTAATGTTGCTTCACATAAGCGGTCAGTTAAATCTACATGTTTCTCATTCGTAAAATATCTTTCTAAAATATGAGCCATCATATCAGTAATTCCACAGGCTGTTTGATAACTCGGTAAAATATATGTAAGAACAGGATTTAGTATCGCAAACTTTGGTCTCATCATATCATGACCTACTGCACGCTTGTAAGCTCCCTCTTCGTTTGTGATAACGGTACCTGAGCTACTCTCACTACCTGCAGCTGGGATGGTTAACACAACACCAATCGGCAAACACTTTGTTACAGTTGCCTCTCCGGTAAAGAAATCCCACACATCGCCTTGATAATTCACACCAATTGCGATTGCTTTTGCCGAATCAATGACACTACCTCCCCCAACAGCAAGAATTAAATCAATGTTTTCTTCTTGACAAAGAGTGATTCCTTCTCGAACAAGGCTGACTCTTGGATTCGGTTTCACTCCACCTAATTCAACGATTTCAATCCCTTTTTCATGCAGAGATTGAACAACTCTATCGTATAAACCACTTTCTTTAATACTTCCACCACCATAGTGCAGTAGCACTTTGCTACCATATAAGCTTGATTCTTGTCCTACCATTTGTTCTTGATCTTTTCCAAAAATAATCTTCGTTCCGTTATGAAATGTAAAATCCTGCATGTAACCGCCTCCTACTTCTATATTAATTTCTTACTAGTATATTATCAAACGCTTTCTTTTCAAATGGATTCTAAACCTTTAAGCAGAGGCTGGGACAAAACTATGGTGTTTAACTGAGAATACGATCGGTTCACAATTTTAGCGGAGGAAATATACGTAGACTCCTGTGGGATCGAAGGCAAGGCCACTGAAAAACTTCCGTTTTTCTTTGCTTAATAAGAAGCTAAATAAAAAAAGGCAATTTCTATCCATTATTGGATGAGAAGTTGCCTCTTTTCCTCTTTATTTTCCTATTCTTTTTCTCTCAA
>NZ_JAOANA010000005.1:0-232973 GCF_032335535.1 Alkalihalobacillus sp. MEB130 | reverse complement strand
CAAGATGAGATTTCCCATGGAGTTAATCCAGTAAGACCCCTTAGAGATGATGAGGTTGATAGGTCTGGTGTGGAAGCGTGGTGACACGTGGAGCTGACAGATACTAATCGGTCGAGGACTTATCCAAAACATTCTTGATACGTTTCTAAAAGCATTATCTAGTTTTGAGAGAACTATCTCAAATCTGAACTACGATAACCTTTTGGTAATCCGATGTTCAATATATAGTCTGGTGGCGATAGCGAAGAGGTCACACCCGTTCCCATGCCGAACACGGTCGTTAAGCTCTTTTGCGCCGATGGTAGTTGGGGGCTTCCCCCTGTGAGAGTAGGACGTTGCCAGGCACCCTAAAAGCATTCCGTAATGGAATGCTTTTTTCTGTGTATAAAAAGTAGTAGGGCGCTGAAGAGCACTGTTCCGGAGGAACAGAGTCTTCTTTGAATAAGCCGATGGTAACATCGTGAGTAAGCTACTCTGAAACAACATCATGTCCCCCTGTGAGACGAGCTGTTTCTCTTCGTAAAACAGCATGAGACTCTTCTAAGAGAAGCTTCGTGATCAACGTAGCCGTAGAAGAGAAATAGCCGAGCCAGGACGTTGCCAGGCGGGCACGCTCCGCACAAAAAGCAGAAGGTTAGGGGCGTGCGTAATAATAATGCAGCAGAACCAGCATCTTTTCCTAAAAAGGGCGAGGTTAAGGATTCACGTGACATTAATGGAGCAACAGAACAGCATCTTCATCGAATAAGCTGATGGTTACATCATCTTGGTTTCAACAAATGTAAAGAAAGATCGATCGAGCCTTTTGCCAGGCGATAAAGAAAAATTAGCGCCATTAATTTTATTAGCTATAAATTTTTTAGGTAAAGCTTCCCAACTTTACCTCATATTTCGAACTACTACTTACAAACTAGCAATTTATCCTCTGTATTTAAACTAATTATTAGCGTGCTTCTTTTAGTTTTCTTTTCTTTTTGTTGGCACGTGCGGGTGTATAACCGTTGGCATAAACCGTACCTTGACCAATTTCTAGCTTTTCAATGAGTTCTTCATGACTTGAAACATTGTTGTATTTGCAGGCTTTTAGATATACCTGCGCTGCCACTTGTGCATCCTCAAGCGCATGGTGGTGTTTAAAATCAATCTGTAAATGTTCTGCGACCACATTCAATGAATAGCTATGCAGACCATGCCATGTTTTTTTAGAAACATTTACGGTACAGTTATAAGAAAAGGAAGGGTAATCAAAGCGATACTCATCTAGTGAGTATCTTAATACAGACATATCAAAGCTTGCATTATGTGCAATAACGAGGTTTCCTTCTAATAAATGGGAGATATCCTTCCAAACATCACTAAATGATGGGGCATCTTTCACATCTTCAGACGTAATCCCATGGATTCTTACACATATTGGGTCAAAGTACATATCGTTTGGTTTCACTAATTGGTAATATTCTTCAGTAACCTCGCCACTTTTTACGACAACAAGTCCAATTGAACAAACACTCGATCGGTTCGTATTAGCTGTTTCGAAATCTATTGCAACAAAATCCACTCTTAGTCCTCCTAACAAACATTCTCTAGTAATATTTAAGTATAACGTAGGTTGAGAGTATTTTACATAAAATAATTATGTAATAGCCTTTCAAATAGAGGGGGAAGTCAGGACAGGTATGATCTACGCTTGTTCAAAATTGAAAGGGCTATAATGTGAAGGAAGGTGGTCTATTTCCTCATTAAAAATGAAGTACATAAAAGAGAACAAAGTAACGTTCAGATACGTTTGCATCTTATTGAGTTTAGATTTATAGTTTAGTATAGTTGATCGACTTATGGGAGGACTTTATGAACTTACAAACCGTTATTGCATCCGTAAGTGTTATGGCTATTATTATGATGATTGGAGTTTTAATTGAAAGAAAAACAAAGCCAGGAATACAGGCAAAACAACTTATCATACAAATACTAATTATTGTAGCTGTCCCGAGTGTTATTTTAAATGCTATTTTTCAAACCGATATAAATGAAGACGTTCTTTCACAAATGGGTTTGATTTTCTTAGTTTCTTTAGTAATAAACGGTTTAGGGATTTTACTTGGTTTGTGTGTTGCCAAAATAATGGGATTTACTTCATTAAAAGCACGTCAAATTGCGGTCCTATCGGGGTTAGGAAATACGGGGTTTATCGGTATTCCTTTATGTGCAAGTATATTTGGTCCGTTGGGAGGGTTGCTAGCTTCGATTTTTGATGCAGGAATGGCATTAACTGCATTTACTCTTGCTGTATTATTGTTACAAGAAAAAGTAAGATTTTCTTTGGCTAATTTCAAACCATTGCTAAATCCGCCTGTTTTCGCAATCACTTTTGGGTTGTTATTTGCAATCAGTGGTTTAGAGGTACCGAGTATAGTTAAACAGGTAACTGGAACATTAGCCGGGATTGCTGCCCCACTTGCTATGTTATATGTTGGGTTATTAATACCATCCATTTTCCATAAGGAAAAAGTAGGAAGTTCGTTACAAGTGAAAAATGTTGCGTTGCCTATTTTCTTGAAGCTTCTGTTGATGCCGATTGTTACGTTACTAATAATGAGGGGAATTCCAATGGATACCCTTATGAAGGAGTTAATCATCATACAATCTGCTATGCCAACATTAACACTAGCAACGGTTTTATTTGTTCGATATTCTGATGGCGATAGGTCTGGTTTGATTACGGTCGTACTATCTACTGCTTTATCGCTATTATCAATTCCTGTTATTGCTTTTTTTATTCAATTGCTATTATAAACGTTTATATATAAATAGGTTAGTAAGGAAGGGAATTATCAGTCTTCTCTACTAACCTATTTCTTTATTTAGCTTACTTTTTTAGCAGATTTAAATTTTTTAACAGGGTGAAGCTTAAAGCGTACAAGAGGCAACTTTAGTTGATTATTTACAATTAAAATACCAATGATTACTAGTAAGAGAGACACAAAAACAATTGGATAAAGGGTTTCGCCTAAATAGAAAGAAGACTGAAGGACACCAAAAATAGGAATTAGAAAGTAGTACATAGAAATTTTGCCAACACTATTATACTTCATTAATGTGTTCCAAAGAACAAAGGCTACGGCTGATACGAATGCTAAGTAAAGCAATAATCCTAGGGAGTGAGGAGTTAAGGTTAATGGACCAAATCCTGAACCAGGTCCACTAATGAGAATGAGAACGAATGAGCCAAGTAACATTTGGTAAGAAGTTAAATAAACTGGATTTAGTTTTGTTGCTTTATTTTTAGCTATAATACCACCAAATGCATTTGACATAGCAGCTATTAATAGAGCCACTGTACCAAAGCCAAAAGAAAAAGATAGATTCCCATTTCCTGTAGCTAGTATAACACCAATAAACCCGAGTGTTAGTCCTATAGATTTTTGCCAATTTAATCGGTCATTCGTATACAGATAATGGGCCATGATAATAGAAAAGAATGTTGTAGATCCTGTAATAATGGAGCTTTCAATACCCGTACTAAGACTAACTCCAATATGCAACATTAAATATTGGAGAGTTGTTTGAAAAAAACTAAGTTGAATAATAGCGGGGAAAGAACCTTTAACAAAATGAATATTTCTTTGTTTAATAAAGAGAAAAAGAAAGAGAAGGAGTGAAGCTAAAAAGAAGCGGTAGCCTGCAAATAAAATTTGAAGAAATGTGTCTGTCTCTTGGATTTCTAATGCATCATAAGTGATTTTTATTAGTGGAAAGGAACTTCCCCATAGAAAACATACAATACTAGCTGTTAAAATAATTCCAAATTGATTTGTGAAAAAACGTTGTGCATTCATCATTAATCGTTCCTTTCAGGCGTTGAGGTGTTTGCTACGAGTTAGTATATAATGAGAATTAAGATAAGGGAAATGAATGTTTTTAATGATTTGCATGAAAAAGATTCATGAAACCTTTAATAAATTAAGTGGGTAAGTAGGTGGCACAATGAGTATAAATAGATTTGAGATTTTAAACAAAGCTGTTGAATTAGGGAGTCTAACCAGGGCGGGAGAAGCATTGAATTTAACCCAATCAGCTATCAGTCATGCTATATCTAATCTGGAGAAAGAATATGGATTTCCTCTTTTAATTAGAAATCGCTCTGGAATAACAGTAACTCTTGAAGGTGAGAGGACTTTACAATATATGCGTGAAATTTTGCAGGTGAATGAGAAGTTACAACAAGAAGTTGCTGCTATTAATGGGTTAGAAGTTGGGACTGTTAGGGTAGGAACATTTACAAGTGTTTCAACCAATTGGCTGCCAGGAATTATGAAACTGTTTCAACAAGAGTATCCGAACATTACCTTAAAGCTATTTGAAGGAAATTATTTTGATATTGAAAATTGGTTAGTAAATGGAAAGATTGATTGCGGATTTGTCACACTACCTTCCAATGAAGGTTTTAATATTTTACCGTTAAAGACGGACCGAATGCTTTGTATTTTGTCTGAAAAACATCCATATGCGAATCAAGAGAGAATCTCTTTTAAACAATTAGAATCGGAACCTTTTATTATGCAAAAGGTTGGGGGAAATAGTGATGTACGCAGAATTTTCAGCGAACATAATGTAAAACCAACTATTAAATATGAACTAGCCGATGACCATGCCATTGTTTCAATGGTGCAGAATGAATTAGGAATAAGTGTTCTTCCAGAATTAGTCTTAACTCAATTACCAAAAGGAGTTAATCTTTTAGGCTTAGAGAGAGAAAGTTTTCGTTTAATCGGTATTGCATCTGGATCTCAGCTGGCTCCAGCAACAGCAAGATTTATTTCTACAGTGAAATTATGGGTAGATTCATTGTAGCCTTTGTTTGTAAATTGTAAATAAATGTGTTGTTTTTTATAATAGATTATGTGTGAAAGGACATGAATGATTGTTTAGCCTTTTTTTGCGCTGGAGTATACATATATTGATTGGATGAATATTCTTATAGTAAGAAAATAAAAAGGAGTGAGTCTAATTAATACCTATCGTGAGTGGCTGTTAACACATCAAGAGCAACTGCTAGAGACGTACCACCACCTCCACTCGATTGCAGAGATTAGCTGGGAAGAAAAGATAACTACACAATATCTTTGTAATAGAGTGGAGGAACTGGGCATTCCGTTTTCTACATTTTCTGATCATACGGGATTAGTTGCAACGTGGAGTGGAGAACAAGAAGGCCCTATTATTGGGATCAGAGCGGATATAGATGCTTTGTGGCAAAATGTAGATGGCCAATGGAAAGCGAATCATTCATGTGGTCATGATGCTCATTCAACTATGGTGTTGTATGCAATCAAATTGTTAAAAGAAGAAGGGTTTCGCCCAAAAGGGACGATAAAAATCATCTTTCAACCGGCTGAGGAAACTGGTAAAGGCGCAAAAGCTTTAATTGAAAAAGGGGTATTAGACGATATCAATTATTTAATCGGTATTCACGTTAGGCCCGTTCAAGAATTATATGTAAGACAAGCATCGGCTGCTATATATCATGGGGCAACGATGGTTCTTAAAGGAAAAGTAAAAGGTTTGCAAGCTCATGCAGCTAGACCACATCTTGGTATTAATGTACTGGATTCTATTGCAGCGATTATTCAAGCAGTGAACTCTATTAAGCTCGATCCGACTATCTCTAGTTCTGCTAAAGTGACAATGGTACAAACAGAAGGGAAGAATATGAACATCATTCCAGATGAAGCAGTATTTGGTTTGGATTTACGTGCGGAATCGAATGAAGCTATGGATGAACTAGCAAATAAGGTGAAAAGAGCTATTATTGCTGCTGCTAATATTAACGGGGCAGAAGTCGAGCTTGACACAATGGCTAAGACAGTCGCAGCTGTACCAAATCGTTTGATGGAGACTATTGTTGCAGAAGCAATAGTGGAGGTGTTAGGAAAGGATGGGCTAGCACAACCTCTTGTTACTCCAGGTGGAGAAGATTTCCACTTGTATGCTGTTTCCAAGTCAAGTTTGCAGGCGACGATGGTAGGACTTGGTGCTGATCTAACTCCAGGCTTGCATCATCCAAATATGACGTTTGATCTGTCAGCCTTACAAGACGGTGTAGAAATTTTGGCTAGATCACTTAAGAAATTATTTGAACAAGCTTCTAAATAAAACGAAAAGAGCGTCCGGGGAAGACGCTCTCTTTGTAGAAAGGAGAGGAAATGAATCAGCGTGATGCTTGTCTAGGTGATGTCACTAAACCAACACCTTTTCAATAGCTGATAGATAAAGCTTGCCTCATGCTGAGGTTAGTACATCATATGTAAAAAGAAATCAGGAGGAATAAATAAGAGCGGAACTATTGTAAGAACAAACGAATGTACTGATTCATAAGTGGAGAAAGGAAAAGAAATGGATAATCGAAAGAGACTGCGTGACTTAGGAATTAAGATTGGAAAATTTAAAACAGGTAAGTTAAATAGCATTACTGATATACGGGATGTCACAGTGGGACATAAAACCATTATGACTAATTTACCTAATGGACGTTCAGTAAGAACAGGTGTAACGGCTATCCTGCCTCATAAGGGGAACTTATTTAAGGAAAAGGTAATAGGAAGCTCTTATATAATTAATGGTTTTGGAAAATCAACGGGAACCATTCAGCTCGAAGAATTAGGTGTTCTTGAAAGTCCGATTATGCTTACGAATACTCTTTCAGTTTCATCAGTGACAGAAGGAACCATTCGGCATCTTTTAAATGAAAATGATGACATAGGTCATGAGGCGGGTACTGTAAATGTTGTTGTTGGTGAATGCAATGATGGATTTCTTAATGATATTCGTGGTTTACATGTAAGACCAGAACATGCAACAGAAGCTATTTTATCTGCAAACAAAGATGTAGAAGAAGGGTGCATTGGTGCTGGAACAGGGATGTCATGTCTTGGTTTTAAAGGAGGCATCGGGACAAGTTCGAGAGTAACGACTGTCGAAGGAAGTGATTATACGCTTGGTGCCCTCGTCTTAACAAACTTTGGAAAAAAGGAGGATATCCTCTTACCAGGGTCTAATAAACGTATACATAATGATAAGGAAAGAAAGAACCTTCCTGATGGGTCAATTATGATTGTTTTAGCTACTGACGCTCCTTTTAATGAACGCCAATTAAGGAGAATATCAAAGCGGGCAGCTTTTGGTCTTTCGAGGACGGGTTCGTCGGCCGCACATGGAAGTGGAGATATTGTTCTCTCTTTCTCAACTGCCCATAAAATTCCTCATTACTCAACAGGGCCAACACAATCTTTTTCGTTTTTGGTTGAAGATGGTCCAATCATCTCAGATTTCTTTGAAATGACTGTTGAAGCGGTTGAGGAAGCGATCTGGAATTCAATGTGCAAAGCAACAACGATGGTAGGTCATAATGGGAATGTGAGTGAACAGTTTCCTTATCATTTATTATTGAACTGAAAGGGTGGGGAGAATGCGTTTTGTTACATACGATGTAGAAGGAAGAAAATATTTTGGTTTGAAACGAGAGAATGTTGTGATTGATTTACAGTCACTTTCTAAAGAATTTGAAGGTGGTGAAATTCGATCGTTTATGAAGGAGATGAAATCCTTTATCGAAGCGGGCGAAGAGGCGATAAAATACCTTAATGCACTTGTCGGTTATTTTGATCAAACAGATGATATAAGGCCTCGTGTGAGCAAACAAATCCAAGATATAAAGTTACTTGCGCCTATTGAAAACCCAGGGAAAGTGGTTTGCGTTGGAAACAATTATATGGACCATTGTATTGAGCAAAATGTGGAACCACCAAAACAACCACTCATTTTCTCAAAATGGCCATCTTGTATTATTGCTAATCATGAGGAAATTGAGTTGCCCGAAGAATCAAAGCAAGTAGATTTTGAAGCGGAATTAGCTGTTGTTATCGGGAAGAAGGGGAAACAAATATCTGAGGACGAAGCTCTCGATTATATTTTTGGATATACCATCATGAATGATGTAAGTGCAAGAGATGTTCAATTTGGTGATGGCCAGTGGGTGCGGGGCAAATCATTTGATACGTTTGCTCCATTAGGACCAGTACTTGTTAGCAAAGATGAAATTGAAAATCCTCAACAATTACATATTAAATTAGATGTGAATGGTGAGGTATTGCAAAATTCAAATACAAAACATATGATCTTTTCGATTCCCTATATTATCTCTTATTTGTCAAAGGGATTTACTTTTGAGCCTGGGGACGTCATAGCAACCGGAACACCGCATGGAGTTGGCGTGTTTCGAAACCCGCCAATTTTCTTGAAAAAAGGAGATACTTGCACGATTGAGATTGAAAAAATTGGTATACTTCAAAATAAAGTGAAGAATAATCATTGCATTTGATATGCACACAGATTTTGCTTCCTGAATTGCTGACTATAGGACCTGATATGAAAGAAGGAAAGAAACGATTATGTTTCTTTCCTTCTTCTAAATTGACTGCCTCTTTGGCTTATTTTCAGGTGTTGCAATTTGGCAGCAATACGACTCTCAGCCTTTGCTGTTTCATGATAATCAATTTCAATATGTTGAATCGTATCGCCTTCTATTTCAATGTTCAACCAAGTTCCTTCTATGCTTCCATTAGGCAAAAAAGATGAGTGAACTACAAATTCTTTTTGTAATGACTCTACTAAAATAACACCATATTTGTCATCAATAATTCGGTCAAGAACTCCTTTTACCATGGATTATCCTCCTATACAAGCTAGGTTTTCTTCTTTAATATCGGCCACTCTTGCTGAACCTAATCCACTAATTTGATCTAAATCTGAAAGAGTTTCAAAAGGGCGTAATTGTACTACTTGCATGGCTCGTTCAGGACCAATGTGGATAATTTCTTCAAGAGCAGTCACTGATGCGTCATTAATATCAATGCAATCTATAATGCTAACTGGATCTTTCGATTCAACCGAATTCGCAAGGCTGGTTTCAGTCGCATTTGTTTGAATGGTATAGGTTTGTCCATCAGTAGAAATGATGATCGTACCATGATCAAATGTAGTAAACAAATCTATCTCCGCCCTTTGAACCCGATTTATAACTTCCTCGTGCGGATGTCCATATTGATTCTGAATACCTGCAGAAATGATGGCTACTTCTGGATCAACTGCTTCTAAAAAAGGTGAAGTGGTTGAAGTGCGAGATCCATGATGTCCAAGCTGCAGAACGGTTGCCTTAAGAGAATCTCCTCTATTTATCATGGCTTGCTCGGTTTGTTCCTCCGCATCTCCAGTAAAAAGAAAGGAAATGTCACCAAATGTTACACGAAGTGAAATGGAACCCTCATGAAGATCTCCTGTTAACTCTTCAGGATTAAAGACTTCTAACAATAGTGGTCCGATGTCATACACTTCACCTGCTCGGGGCTCATGATAAGATACTCCACTTTCTATGATAGCATCTAGTACTCGCTCGAAAGTTTGAGAAGTCGTTTCATCCCCAGACATCCAAACTTCGGTAACGTCAAACTTCGATAAGATTTGGTCCATCTGTCCAATATGATCTGCATGTGGATGGGTCCCTATAAGGATATCAAGGTGTGTAACATCCTTTTTATCCAAATAAGTAACAACATCATGATTATTCCAATCCCCGGCATCAATTAAAATGTTATAGTTCCTGTCATCATCGGAAAGTTCGATTAATGTTGCATCAGCTTGCCCGACATCGATGTAATGAACATGTAAATGATCGTGTCGATTATGAGCGTCTGTTGAATGGGTATTCGCATTTGTGGTAGTCGGTGCTTCCGTGCTTGAATGAACAAAATTAGGTTCTGAAGAAGACGTTGTGCCACAAGCTGAGATCATAATCAGTGCGATAAAGCTTAGAAATAGTTTACTAACTCTTGCCATAAAATCCCCCTAGGATGACTGAAATCTATTGTTCTTCTAATTATACGGTACGAGATTTTCTCTATCAATCCTTATTCGTGTATAATAAATAGGAGAAATAAAAGTGAGGAGAAAAAGGATGATAGATTTACGAAGTGATACAATAACGAAACCGACAGAGGCTATGAGAAAAGCAATGTATGAAGCAGAGGTTGGGGATGATGTCTATAACGAAGATCCGACGATTAGTCAGTTAGAAGAGCTTGCAGCAGATCTATTAGGAAAAGAGAAGGCCTTGTTTGTGACAAGTGGAACGCAAGGAAATCAAATTGCCGTGTTGAGCCATTGTGTACCTGGCAATGAAGTTTTATTAGAAAAGGATTCTCATATTTTTTATTACGAAGGTGGAGCGATTTCTGCGTTTGCTGGGGTTCAAACACGAACTATTTCTAGCATAAATGGAGCGATGGACTCTGCTGACGTCCAATCTGCTATTCGAGGAAATGATATACACGAACCCGAAACAGGATTAATTTGTTTAGAAAATACTCATAATCGTGCTGGTGGCGCCATCGTTCCTATATCGAATATGGAAGCTATTTTTAATGTTGCAACTAAGGCTCACGTTCCTATCCATTTAGACGGGGCACGACTTTTTAACGCAGCCGTAGCGGAAGGCAAGACAGTGAAGGAATTTACCCAGTTTACAAGCACTGTACAAATTTGCTTATCAAAAGGACTTGGAGCTCCTGTTGGTTCCATTATCGCGGGAAGCCATGAGTTTATTACTAAAGCAAGAAAATGGAGAAAGCGTTTAGGGGGAGGTCTTCGTCAAGCTGGCGTGCTAGCTGCTCCAGGAATAATCGCTCTTACAGAAATGGTCGATCGTTTAGCAGTGGATCACCAGCATGCTCAACACTTCGCAGAAGGAGTGAAAAACATAACAGGAATATCCGTTATTAACGCTGTAGATACTAATATTGTGTTAGTTGATACAACAGCAAAAGGGATTACCTCTAAGGAATACATTGAACGTCTCAAAGAAGAAGGCATTTTAGCTGTTTCATTTGGTCCAACAACAGTGAGATTTACTACTCATTATGATGTAACCAAAGAGCAAATCGAACAGGCACTAGTGGCGCTTCAAAAAATATAGTCTGGAAAAAACCTGCAATGAGTACGTACTCAGCAGGCTTTTTCACATTCAGCTCTAAATTTGTCTGTGTTTTCTTAAGCGTACTAGTATGTGGAAAAGCTCTCAAAAATATAAATGTAAGAGTACATTGAAAAAGGGAGGGTCACATATGTATAGAGGTGAAGTGAATCAGCATTACAATCAAATAAGAAATGTTAATTCTAGTGCAGTTCTTAAAGTAGTGGGAGAAGGTCGTATTTCTGTTACCCCTGATCGTGTGGAAATCCTTTTAGGAGTCATTAGCGAAGAAGCAACAGTAGCGAGTGCTCAACAGACAAATGCTACTTTTATTTCAGGTATTATTCAAGCAATTCTAAATTTAGGAATAAGCAGAGATAGAATCCAAACGTCAACCTTTCGTATTGATCCGCAGTATGATTATCTAGAAGGAGAACAAGTGTTTCGGGGTTATCGTGTCGCTCATTTACTTAAATTAACGTTAGACCAAGTGGAGCAAGCGGGAACCGTAATTGATGTAGCTGTAGAACAAGGGGCCAACACTGTTGCTTCTATTATTTTTACGATAAGGGACCCATCTACAATATATCAAGCTGCATTGGTGCAAGCAATTGAAGAGGCAAATCAAAAAGCTAGTGTGATGAGTAATGCGATAGGAGTGGCGCTGCATCCTATCCCGATTAAAATGACAGAAATTAATAAAACAGCACCAATCCCTTACTACCCAGCAGTCTTATCGGCTCAAGTGGGAGCAACGCCCATTCAAGAGGGAGAATTAACGATATCAGCTGCTGTAGAGCTAGAATACACTTACTTAGTTTGAGTGAAAAGAAAGAAAATTTAGATTTGCGAAAGAATGAGAACTTCTGGTATGATAAGCAAATTAATGCTTATCAATGGGGGAAGGGAAAGTGAATCAAGCAAGAACATGGATTTTTCTTATTTTAGCTACTTTGTTTTGGGCAGGTAATTATGTGTTTGGAAAGTATGTAGTTGCTGAGCTGACACCTGTTTGGATTACTTTTTCTAGGTGGGTGCTATCATTATTTATTTTATTACCGATCGCAATAATCGTAGAGAAACCAGATTGGAAAAAAGTGAAAGAGTCTTGGCTTACTCTTCTACTGTTAGGTCTTTTGGGAATTATTGGATATAATATTATCCTATATACTGCACTAGGGTATACGTCTCCAACGAACGCAGCATTAATTAGTGCTGTAAATCCTGGATTGATAGTCTTGTTATCAGTCTTTTTATTAAAAGAATCATTGACTAAAATACAGATAACAGGGTTATTTGTTTCGTTATTTGGTGCCTTAATTATCATCACTAGAGGAAATTTGCTGGGGATTTTTCAAATGGATTATAACCGTGGTGATTTGTTAATGATTGGAGCCGTTATTGTTTGGACGTTTTATTCTATTATCGGAAAGCGAATTTCTGTTCCACCTATAACAGCCACAGCGGTCTCTACTTTTTTAGCAATGGTGGTACTTGCTCCCTTTGCCTTTTGGCAAGGAATTGACCTAGCACAAGTGAGCTCAATCTCCATATACGGAATCCTCTACATGTGTATCTTTTCGTCCGTCTGTTCTTTTGTTTTTTGGAATATGTCAGTACGAAAAGTGGGCGCAAGTCAAGCTGGAATCTTTTTGAATCTCATTCCTGTCTTTACAGCGCTCATTAGTATGGCTTTGGGTGAAGCTATTTTAACTGAGCAAATAATAGGTGGTTTACTAGTATTTATAGGCGTTTACTTAACATCTGGTATGCTATCAAATCGGGTTGGCCATTGGAAACGAAAAAAAGAATACTCAAAGGGAGCATAATTTTATACAATTGTTTGCAAGAGAGAAAAGCATTCTACAATTCATGGTAGCAATGCTTTTTTTGTTTGTTTCTAGCAAATTACCACGAAAAAAAGATTGGAATATTGACATAAAAAAACGACTTTCTTCTTGTTTTGTCATGTGCTTGATTACGTGGTTCCGTTCATAGTAGTCTTTTCATAGACTGATAAGTTAAAGGGAGATGACTAACGATGAATCGAATTCTTATTTCCATTTTAGGGGTAATCGTCATAGGAGTTAGCTTATATTACATAGTGTTTCAAAGTGGAAATGAAGGTGCAACGGCTGAACTAGAAGCAGAGGAATTGCAGGTAGCAGAACAAAACGAAGATGAATCAAGAGATAGAGAGTTAGAGGCGGCAGCACACGAAAAGGGACAGGAACAGGTTTTACAACAAGTGGCCTACCAACAAAACCAAGAACAAATAGTAAAAGAAATCATCGCTAGACAACATCATTATTTAAATAATTTAGCTGGTTGGGGAAATGCAGAGAATATGGATCCGACTGCACTTGTTAGCGACAAGGAATGGAAACAACTCCATGAAGATATTGTTTGGTTAAAAGAAGACGGTTTTGCTAATTCTGCCGTTGTGACTGATATAGAAAATGCGCAGCAA
Source organism: Alkalihalobacillus sp. MEB130 (assembly GCF_032335535.1). Lineage (NCBI taxonomy): Bacteria > Bacillati > Bacillota > Bacilli > Caryophanales > Bacillaceae > Alkalihalobacillus > Alkalihalobacillus sp. MEB130. Next base: position 219,480 of record NZ_JAOANA010000005.1, on the reverse strand, counting down.
TTATTTGAAGTTGCAAGTACAGGTGATACATCTTCCTTGCTATACTTACATCGTACTTTTCATGATTTGGATGCGGAGATGAATGATCAGGAAGTGGATAAAATTTGGAATGTTACTCATGCTTTCGGAAAGCCATCTGAACAAGAACAATTGCTTTCCTATTTAACGGAGGAGCAAACAGAGTAAGATTGTTATCTTACGCATTTTTCTGCTAAAAAAATATAGCTTTCCATTAAGAATTTGACATCATGGTATAATGGTTACTATTGAATAGCAGTGATGTGGAGGAAGAGCATGAGCCTACAATTTTATACTGGAAAGAATTTTTGGAAGTCACCGTCGGAATACAAACCAAGTGAAAAGGTAACGAAAACAAAAGTAAAAGAAATTGAAAAGCACTTAGGTGTAGTATTGCCGATCAAATATGTGTCATTAATGGAAGAGCAAAATGGGGGAGAGCTTTCTTATCGCTATGTATTGTTTGAAGATGGTGATGCAGCTATCGTACCGTATTTCCATGAGCTTGAAGTAGAGACGGGGGTTGGGTTATCACCTGTTTTTGTTGATGAGTTCGGATTACCTGATGGAGTTGTTGTGATCACAGGTGATTTTCATTCATGGCTTGCCCTTGATTATCGTGAAGACAAAATGGATCCTAAAGTGATCTATATTACAGAAGACGATTCAGGCAATGGTACGTGGCAAGAGCATTACTTAGCGAAGTCGTTTGATGAATTTACAGGACGTTTATTTAAAAAGGAGTAACATCCTATAAAAGAAATCATCTTTCTTAAGGAAAGGTGATTTTTTTATAGGATGTTGTTGATGTCGCTTATTCTATTTATACTAGGAGAGTGTTTGGCGTATGAGCCTTATTGATTCCAAGGAGGTATAGCATGGGAGGCATAGACATCATTCCATATGACAAGAGTATGGAAGAAGAAATCCAAAAATATCGTTTAAAAGACGGACAAGAGATGTTCGTGTTGCACCCTAAGACGGCGATTGATCTCTGTTGGGGAGATGAAGAAAGACAACCTTTTGTTCTAATGATCAGCGCCAAGATTGTAGGTTTTTTTATATTACATAGTGGAGAAGGAGTCCGTCCATTTAGTAAACAAGCTAATGCCGTATTGTTACGGGCTTTCTCTATCGACGCTCTAGAACAAGGAAAAGGATATGCCAAAACAATTATGCGGACATTGCCTTCCTTTGTATCCTCTCGTTACCCAGACGCAAAGGAATTAGTCCTAGCAGTAAATAAAAAAAACAATGCAGCACGTTCGCTTTATGAAGATGCCTATTTTCATTTTACAGGTAGATCTATGGATGGCAGAAGTGGGATGCAAGATATAATGGTATATCAATTGAGAAAAAATACGAAAGTGAGGCGATGAGTTTGAAAAAGAAAAAAATCACAGTTATTGGTAGTGTGAATATGGATTTGATTACAACTACCTCCACCCGTCCTAAAGTAGGAGAAACCGTTTTAGGAGAGGGTTTTACAACAATACCTGGAGGGAAAGGAGCAAACCAAGCGGTTGCTGCAGCTAGGTTGGGTGCAGATGTCACGTTCATAGGATGTGTTGGACAAGATGTGTTTGGTCAAGAGTTACGAGAGAATTTTGCAAACGAAGGCATCACTTTTTGTGAAGCCAATTTGGCGACAGAAAGGCATACAGGTATTGCATCAATTACGATTAGTAGTCAAGATAATAGTATTATTGTTGTACCAGGTGCCAATAAAGAGGTAACTCCATCAAACATTGAAAAATTTGCTTCCGTCATTACAGAAAGTGATTTTATATTACTTCAGCTAGAAATCCCACTAGAGACAGTAGAACATGTTATTAAGATGGCTAGTCAGAAAGGTACTCCACTCATTGTAAATCCTGCACCATATCAAGCGTTATCGAAGGAATCATTAGAGAAGGCTACATATTTGACTCCGAATGAACATGAAAAAAAGCAGCTGAATGTAACTGAATTAATGAAAGATAAGCTTGTTGTCACGAAAGGAAGTCAGGGTGTCTCTTTTTGGGAACAGCAAAGATACATTACGATTTCAAGTTATCAAGTTGATGTTGTTGATACAACTGGTGCAGGTGATGCCTTTAATGGAGCGTTAGCTGTTGCTTTATCTGAAGGATCTTCATTAAAAGATGCTTGTCAATTTGCATCAGCGGTCGGGGCGATAACAGTGACGAAGCTCGGAGCACAAAGCGGGATGCCTAATAGAAGCGAAGTAAAAGCATTTCTTAAACAATATGAAGCAAAGAAATGAGAATGAACATAAAAAAAGGCATGGAAAAAGTGAACTGAAAACCACTTTTTTCGTGCCTTTTATTACAAATAATCAATTCTAGTCATGATCACAATGAAAGTAATTGTTTAATGTCTTCCGCGCTTAATGATTGCAAACTTTCTTCTCCTGGTTGAATAATAGAGTCTACCAGTGCTTTCTTCTTTTCGTGCATGGTAACAATTTTTTCCTCAATTGTTCCATTGGCTATTAATTTAATAACCTGGACATTCTTTGTTTGGCCATAGCGGTAGACTCGATCGGCAGCTTGCTCTTCAATCGCTGGATTCCACCATGTATCGTAAAGAATAACGGTATCTCCTCCGATTAAATTGAGGCCAGTACCACCTGCCTTTAGTGAAATGAGAAAGAGTGATTTTTCCCCATTGTTAAACCGCTCTGCCATCTCAACACGAGCCTTTGGCGGAGTTTGTCCGTCAATATAATGGTATGACCAACCTTTTTCATCGAATGACTTTTTGATAATACTAAGCATGGAAGTGAACTGGGAAAAAATCACTATCTTTTGCTCGGATTGTAAACCTTCGTCTACATACTCAAGCAATCTCTCCATCTTTCCAGACTCATATGAAGATAATGGGTCAATTAGGTTTGGATGACAGCAAATTTGGCGTAATCTAGTTAAGCCGGCAAGGATCTCAATTCGTTTTTGTTGAAATTCATTGCTTTTAATAGCTGCATCAACGTCATTAGTCAATTGTTTCACTTGAGCAACATACATCTTCTTCTGATCTGGACTGAGATCTGTATATTGAACAGATTCTAGTTTGTCAGGTAACTCAGATAACACATCTCGTTTTAATCTCCTCATGATAAATGGACGTACTCGTTGCGAAATCGTCTCAGTTGAAAGCTCTTTAAATTGTTTCTTCGTCCCAAGTACCCCAGGTAAAATTGTATGGAATAGGGAGAATAATTCATCCTGATGATTTTCTATAGGAGTTCCGCTTAAGGCAAAACAACAACTTGATTGTAATGTACGTACCGCTTTCGTTGTCTTCGTTGCATCATTTTTAATCGCTTGTGCTTCGTCTAAAATTACGGTAGAAAACAAATGAGATTCATACAAGTCATAGTCCCTTTGAATGAGTGGATAAGAAGTAATAAATACATCAACTTTCTCACTTTCCTCGATTAACGCTTTTCTAAATTGCTTTGTCCCTGCTATTACAGCCACTCGTAAAGTAGGGGCAAACTTTGTGATTTCCTTTTCCCAATTATAAATTAAACTGGCTGGTGCAATGATTAATGCTTGAAACTGGGCTTGTTCTTCTTGCATCGCTTGGAAAAAAGCAATTGTTTGAACCGTCTTACCAAGTCCCATGTCATCAGCTAATATTCCACCAAGTCCAATTTGAGAAAGAGTTCGTAACCAACGAAACCCAGTTACTTGGTAGTCACGTAATTGTGCATGTAGGCTAGATGGAACAGTCCAATCACTATATTCAGGAGTTTGGATATCTAATAATAGTTGATGGAGTTTCTTAGATACCCGTGTTTGACCATCCTGGCGATCGAGTTCAAAAGCTTTATGCAACGGGATTGACATTTCTTTTTGCAGTGACCGTTTTGGTGAAGCAATGGTATGAATGGCATTTTTTACTGAATCAAATCGACTATGATTTAATTGAAGATAAGCCCCAGACGATAATTTATAATATTTTTCATTTGTTTGCAGCGCTTGAAGGACATTCATGATGTCTTCGTCAGCAATGCCTTCCATAGAAAAGGAAACATCAAGCCAGTTCGTCTCATTGTTTACATCAAGCTGAACCGAAGGAGTAGATGTTGGTGTAGCAATGACACTTCTTACAGCTGAAGTAGTAAATACATCCATTTCTTTTTGTAAAATAGGAAGTTGTTCAAATAAAAATGGTACAATTGCGTCCCAGCCATTCAACGTGAGCAGACCGTTTTCTACATGAAAGTTGGTTTGCTTCAATCTTGTTACAATTCGTTCTTCTTTTTCAATATCGCGAGTGATAATCTTTTCATTTGTTTCGTTTGTTACTTCATATGGATTACGTGCATGTTCTCCGTATTCAAAAGAGATCTTCCCTGTTAATGTTCCATTTTGTAAATCAAGATAAAATTTAGCCATTAATGGTTTGGTTTCAATGGCACCTTGTAATGCTTCCGATAAGCGAACTTTCGCAATGGTTTGTAAGGAAGGTAGGACATAGGAGCAAAAAGCTTCCAGTTGTTCTTTCGGAATCACGTCTAATTCATTTGCTCCATTTACTTGTTCTGCTATGATGTGTAAATGTCTAGCTTGGTTTTGTTCTAATTGATAAATGGTATTCTCATGCAAAAGGATGCGAAAACCTTCGTTAGCAAAATCAAATTCATGTGCATTTTCACTTACGAGTTTAATTTGTGAGTCGTTTTCTTCTGTTTCAAGACTACATAGTAATAATTTCGTATCACCTAAAGGCTTAATTTTGCTTTCTTGTGCTTGAAGTACTCCATCCACAGTTAGAACAACGGATTGGTCTTTAAGAAGTTCCAAATACGATTGTAAACTGATTTCAGGAATTTCATACGATCGTTTTTGGCTTGAACGGTAATAATAATAGTCATCTTGATTCGCAGCTATAATTTCGATGTGTGTATATAATTGCTTGAAACATTCTATGTCACGTTCGCTTAGCAAATGAAGTTGCGGGTCATACGAAAAGTTCGGTGTAAATGTATAACTCTCGTCTTTTATAAAGGCGCGTAAGAATTCTTCTATGTTTTTAACAACATATAACCGCTTAGTCCCAATTTTAAGTCGAAGCTCGACTTTATCTATGAGATCACTGTAAGAGGTTCTAGAAAATAGCAACTCATACTCAACTTGTAATAATTCTCGCTCTACTGTTGTTGCTAGAGAGCCTGTCGAAAAGATTTCTTGGAATTTTTCCAGCATTTTGCTGCGTTTTTTCATTGGGGAGGGGAGGGGGGAAACGGTCCCTCTTTCTTCGCTCCATTCTTTAATGGCAAACAACATCGCAACAATATGCTTACAAGCACCAGAATAAGTGGCTGCTGCTTCACAATCACAGGAGTACGAGAGAGATTCGGTTCCTCTAATGGTTACTTCACATTCATACAACAAAGAACCATCTATAAAGGCAAAATACGTATGTGAGGAAGGTTCGTAGTCGAGATCTGCTACTCGCTCCAAGCGAAAATAATTAATTCCTCTATTAAACGTAGATTGATTTGTTGCAATTGATAAAATATAGGTAGCGGTTAGCCACGGATAAATCATGAAAAGGTGCCTCCTCTTTAACAATGACCATATCATATCATGTTAAACAAGGAGGAGACTAGCTTCTTGTATCATAATAGACTTAAATAGATATGAGGGAACATATGAAGTATTTTTTTGAATATGGATTTGAGTATGCATATAATGGAACCTAGTTCATCTTCAGTTAATAATTAAGTGGTATCCTAACTATGCAATACTCATGCTAGTATGCAATAGTAGGAATTGAAATGAACGGAGTGAACATTGTGAATAAAATCTTAGTAGTAGATGATGATACTCATATCCGAAAGTTAATTAGATTGTATCTAGAAAATAGTCAATTTATTGTATTGGAAGCCTCAGATGGAAAAGAAGCGTTAGACCTTTTATCGCATGAACAAGTAGACTTAGTCATTGTCGATGTGATGATGCCTCATATTGATGGGATAGAATTAACGGAAGACATACGTTCTTTTTTAAATATACCGATTTTGATGGTAACAGCCAAAGGAGAATCTCAAGATAAAGTAAGAGGATTTCATGCTGGCACCGATGATTATTTAGTGAAACCTTTTGACCCTGTAGAATTAATACTTAGAGTGAAAGCGCTCTTGAAGCGTTATCATATTGTTTCAGACAAGATGGTGACCGTTGGTTCAACGACCATTGATTTAGAAAAGCTGCTTATCTCTTCTAATGACGTTACGGTCAATTTAAAGAAGAAAGAGTGTGAATTGCTATTTGTTTTAGCTAACTCTGTTGGGAAAATTTTTACCCGTACGCAATTAATAGAACAAATTTGGGGCTATGACTATGAGGGAGACGAACGAACAGTTGACGTTCATATTAAAAGGTTACGAGAGCAGATGCAACCTTTTTCGGACTTAACCATTACGACAGTTAGGGGTCTAGGATACAGGTTGGAGGAGGTGTAATTGCTGAAACGAAGTCTTTATGTACGAATTGTTGGGACCTTTATAACTGTAGTGGTCCTCAGTGTGCTTATATCTTATTTTACAATGTCATTCTTTTTTCATAATGAAGTTATATTTGATGAGGAAGTTAAAAATGTAACATCTGGTGTTGCTGAAATAATCGAGCTTACGGAACTAGAAGATGTTCCAGCGCTAGTAGAAACATTCCAAACTTACTACTTCAATATAATGATATTCCATGAGTCGGGGGAACCACTACTAGATCAATATCCCTCGATCCCTCTTTCCGATAGTAGTATTATAGATGTGTTTTATTCAGCGGAAGAAGATCCCGTTATCCTCCCTCATGGGAAGCGTGAAGCATCAAGGGTTGCAGGCATCCCTATTGAAATTGAACAAGAACCTTATGCTTTGTTCCTTCATTTAGATTATGAAGAAGAAATGCTCAGTATAAAAAAACTCGTTGTTTCGTCTTTGCTTTTCGTTCTATTGATTGGCAGTTTGTTGATTTTGCTCGCTTCTCGGCGATTAGTTACCCCTATTAAAAAGTTAACAAATGCAGCCAAAGAAATGGCAAAAGGAAATTTCTCTGTTCGATTAAAAAGCAAAGATAAAGATGAAGTGGGAGAATTAATAACGAGTTTTAATCATATGGCTAGTGAAGTTGAAAAGATAGATAAAATGAGGGAAGATTTTGTTAGTAGTGTTTCTCATGAAATTCAATCTCCCTTAACGTCTATCAGAGGATTTACGAAAGCAATTCAAGATGAGGTCGTACCAAAGCAAAATGAGAAAGAATATTTAGATATCATCTATCAAGAGACTGAACGATTGTCTAGGCTGAGTGAGAATTTGCTGCGTCTTGCTTCTCTTGATTCAGAGCATCATCCATACCATCCTGAAGTATACAAACTGGATGAGCAAATTAGAAGAACCGTTCTTGCTACTGAACCGCAATGGAAAAGCAAAAATCTACAAATTTTGTTGGAGCTAGATACTGTAGAAATTTACGCTGATCAGGATTTATTGGAACAAGTTTGGTTGAATTTGTTTATTAATGCAATTAAATATTCACCTCCAGAGGGAGAGATACACATTCATATACAGGAGGATACGTCAGGGGTTAAAGTAAGTATTAAAGACTATGGAAAAGGGATTCCAGAAGAAGCCATACCTTATTTATTTGACCGCTTTTTCAAAGTTGATAAAGCGAGAACCAATTCAATAGCTGGAAATGGTCTTGGTTTGTCCATTGTTAAAAAGATAGTAATGATTCATCATTTTTCAATAGAGGTTAGCAGCAAAGAAGGAGAAGGATCCGTTTTTACAGTGTTGATTCCTAAGCAACAGAATGATACTGGTCAAACTTCTTGATTTATTGAAAATTTAGTGATACGATTCTTTTATTACAGGTACATTTTTCTAGTAGAATATTTTATAAGAAAGAATATTTCTATTGGTTACTAGATTAATGGTTCTAGTAATAAAGTGAATATGGTTTCTTCGGGGCTGGGTGGAAATCCCGACCGGCGGTGATGAAGCAATGCTTCTTAGTCCGTGACCCGACTCTTTATTCATAAGAGGCGGTGGACCTGGTGAAAATCCAGGACCGACAGTGAAAGTCTGGATGGGAGAAGGAACGGAACGGTTTAACGTTTTTTAAGTATGTATGTAAAAAACATACTTATCAATCAAGGGGAGTAGTCTATCCTTTTTTAAACCGTATGAGCGTCGATCAATGGTTTGGTTGTACGTTTCTTTCGTGAACTTTTTTAATGCGTCAGCCCTAGCACATTTTGTGTCTAGGGCTTTTATGTATATCTGAAGCAATGTGAGGGATCAACATGAATGATGTGTACTATATGAAGCTCGCTCTTGAACTGGCAAAGAGCACCAAAGGTCAAACATCCCCCAATCCAATGGTTGGTTCAGTAGTGGTTAAAGACGGAGTCATCGTAGGTATGGGGGCTCACTTACTAGCGGGTGAAGGCCATGCTGAGGTTCAAGCATTAACAATGGCCGCGGACAAAGCAAATGGTGCAACAATTTATGTTACGTTAGAACCTTGTAGTCATTATGGGAAAACTCCTCCATGTGCGGATTTAATTATTGAAAGAGGTCTAAAAAGGGTCGTTGTGGCAACAGGAGATTCAAATCCAGAGGTGGCCGGTCGCGGTTTGGCTAAACTGAAAAATGCTGGGATTGAAGTGGAGTTTGGCATTTGTCAAGATGAGGCGAATGAATTAAACGAAGTGTTCTTTCATTATATGAAAGAACAACTCCCCTTCGTCACGCTTAAATCAGCTACCACTCTTGATGGCAAAACGGCTACAGTAACTGGTAAAAGTAAATGGATCACAGGTTCAAAGGCACGTGAAGATGTTCATCGTTATCGGCACGAGCATGATGCCATTTTAGTTGGGGTTGGAACGGTTCTTGCTGATAACCCTTCGCTTACCACTCGTTTGGCGACAGGTGGAAAAAATCCAATTCGAGTCGTCTTAGACCGTACGTTACGAACACCACTAGATGCAACCCTTGTACAAGATCAAGAGGCCCCGACTTGGATTTTGACAACTGAGCATGCATCGAAAGATAAACAGGAGAAGTTAGAACAATCTGGTGTTCACGTTATACGTATGCCTGATGATTCTATTGAAACGGTATTATCCATTCTTGGTACAAAAGGAGTACTGTCTTTATTTGTGGAAGGCGGTGCCGAAATAAATGGCAGTTTTGTCAAAGCACGTGCAGTAAATCAAATAATTACGTATTTGGCTCCAAAAATATTCGGAGGTAAGGCAGCGCCAACAGCTGTTGCTGGGGCAGGAATTGAAGATGTGGAAGAAGCTATTGAATTAGAAGTCAAAGAAGTGACAACGATAGGAACAGATATTAAAATTGTTTCACGTTTGAAAGGGAGTGAGTGAGTGTTTACAGGTATTATTGAAGAAGTAGGCCACATTCAGGAGATGCGTTCTAGTGGAGAATCAATGGTCATGAAAATTGGTGCGACTCGTATTCTTAAGGATGTTCATCTTGGTGACAGCATCTCGGTTAATGGTGTATGCCTTACTGTTACTTCTTACTCTCCTTCTTATTTCACTGTTGATGTTATGCCTGAAACAATTCGAGCTACGAGCTTACGTGGATTAGGGCGAGGATCACGAGTTAATTTAGAACGAGCTATGAGTGCAAATGGTCGCTTTGGAGGACACTTTGTATCTGGTCATGTTGATGGGACAGGAACCATTCTAGCCAAAAATCCTGAACAGAATGCCGTCTATTATCGAATAGGTGTAAATAAAGAGTTACGTCATTATATGATCGAAAAAGGGTCAGTTGCCGTTGATGGTACGAGTTTAACGATTTTCGCTGTTGATGATGAAAGCTTCACGATTTCGATTATTCCTCATACGATTGAGGAGACGATTATCGGAACAAAAGGTGTAGGTGACATTGTCAATATTGAATGTGACATGGTAGGGAAATACATTGAGCAGTTTATTTCTAGACGATTTGAATCTCCTAAAAAGCAAAGTTCATCATTATCAGAGAGTTTTCTTTCTGAACACGGATATAAATAATAAAAAGGATGGTGAAGTGGGATGGCTGAGAAGAAAGAAGAGACGAATTTATTTGATCCAATTGAAGAAGCCATTTACGAGCTTATGCAAGGGCGTTGTGTCATCGTATGTGATGACGAAGACCGTGAAAATGAAGGGGATTTTGTAGCAGTTGCAGAAAAAACAACACCAGAGGTCATTAATTTTATGGTTACACATGGTCGTGGGTTAGTGTGTGCACCGATTACAGAAGATCGAGCTAAGCAACTAGATCTAGTTTCAATGGTCGATCATAATACTGACCCTCATGGTACAGCCTTTACTGTAAGTGTTGATTTTTATACGAACACCACTGGAATTTCTGCGAAAGAGAGAGCGGATACAGTTAGAGCTCTTATTGATGACACTACGAAAAAACACCACTTTAAGCGACCAGGACATACATTTCCATTAGTTGCTAAAAATGGTGGAGTGCTACGCCGTGCAGGGCATACAGAAGCGGCGGTTGACTTAGCAAGACTATCAGGGGCTAAACCAGCAGGGGTTATTTGTGAAATTATGAATGAAGATGGAACGATGGCGAGAGTTCCAGAGTTACGTAAAATTGCAGACGAACATGATTTGAAAATGATTACCATTAAAGATTTAATCAAGTACCGTCACCGAAAAGATAAACTAGTTAAGCGCGAAGTGGAAATTAAACTCCCGACAGAATTCGGAGATTTTCGCGCCGTTGGATTTTCTGATATTATTGATGGGAAAGAAAGTGTTGCTCTAGTAAAAGGTGAGATTATAGAAGGAGAGCCTACTCTTGTCCGAGTTCACTCTGAGTGTTTAACTGGAGATGTTTTTGGATCTCATCGCTGTGATTGCGGACCACAACTGCATGCAGCACTAGCGCAAATTGAAAAAGAAGGCAGAGGGATTCTTCTTTACATGCGTCAAGAAGGTCGTGGAATTGGATTAATGAATAAGCTAAGAGCTTACCAACTTCAAGAAGAAGGTTATGATACAGTAGAAGCAAATGAGAAGCTTGGCTTTCCTGCAGATTTACGAGATTATGGAATTGGTGCCCAAATCTTACGTGAGTTAGGTGTAAGACAAATGCGATTATTAACGAATAATCCGCGTAAGATTACGGGTTTAAAGGGATACGAACTTGAAGTTATTGAACGTGTCGCCCTGCAATTACCACATAATAAAGACAATGAGAACTATTTGAAAACAAAATCAGAAAAACTAGGACATATGTTACACTTTTAAGAGATTAACAAGGCCATATGTTTGCCTTGTTTCTACATAAGCTTGGGATAACTCTGAATTTGTATATAGAAAATTGACCGATTATTTTGAGGAGGAAAAGGAAATGGGACAGATTTTTGAAGGACATTTAGTTGGAACAGGATTAAAAGTAGGTATTGTTGTAGGCCGCTTTAATGAATTTATTACGAGTAAATTATTAGGTGGAGCACAAGATGCCTTAAAACGTCATGGTGTAAACGAAGCAGATGTAGATGTTGCATGGGTACCTGGAGCATTTGAAATTCCGTTTGCGGCGAAAAAAATGCTAGATACTGGTAAATATGATGCGGTTATCACACTTGGAACGGTCATTCGCGGGGCAACTCCTCACTTTGATTATGTTTGTAGTGAAGTAGCAAAAGGGGTAGGTTCTCTAGCGCTTTCAACTGGGAAGCCTGTTATATTTGGGGTATTAACAACGGATACAATTGAGCAAGCTGTAGAGCGTGCAGGTACAAAAGCAGGTAATAAAGGTTGGGACGCTGCAACAGCTGCCATTGAAATGGCTAACCTTGGAAGAAGTTTCGAATAAAAGTGGATATAAGAGAGGCAAACTACAAGTGATTTATCTATAGATAGATTTCAAAAAGTTTGTCTCTTTTCTTTTTGAATTTTTTCATTTCACTGTTTATTTTTGGTAAGATAATTGATAAAATAATGTATGATATACATAACCTTCTAAATGGATAGGTTTTAAGGAATTTAATTTTACATACAAAGGAGTAAGAATCATGGATAAAGTTTTAATCTTTGGACACAAAAGCCCAGATACGGATACGATTACTTCTGCAATCGTATACGCAGATCTTAAGAACAAAATTGGTGTAAACGCTGAGCCAGTACGTTTAGGGGAAATTAATGGTGAGACGCAATTTGCACTAGATCATTTCGGTGTAGAAGTACCACGTTTAGTCGAAACGGTAGCAAACGAAGTGGAAAATGTTATTTTAGTTGACCACAATGAGCGTCAACAAAGTGCAGCGGACATTGATTCTGTTCGTGTGCTTGAGGTAATCGATCACCACCGTATTGCTAATTTTGAAACAAGTGATCCACTTTATTATCGTGCTGAGCCTGTTGGATGTACAGCTACGATCTTAAACAAATTATATAAGGAGCATGGAGTGGCTATTGAGAAAAACATTGCAGGCTTAATGGTATCTGCCATTATTTCAGACTCGTTATTATTTAAATCACCAACTTGCACGGAGCAGGATATTGCTGCAGCACGTGAACTAGCTGAAATTGCTGGAGTTGACCTTGATAGTTATGGACTAGAAATGTTAAAAGCTGGTGCAGATGTTAGTAGTAAATCTGTATCTGAATTGATTTCTTTAGATGCAAAAGAGTTCACAATGGGCGCAAACAAGTTAGAAATTGCTCAAGTAAATGTTGTTGACACTGATGATGTTTTCAACCGTAAAGCAGAAGTCGAAGAAGCATTGAATGCTGTTATTAATGAAAAAGGTTTGGATCTATTCCTACTAGTTGTAACAGACATTTTAGAAAATGATTCAAAGATCTTAGCATTAGGTAAGTTAACAGATGCTGTAGAAAAAGCATACAATGTCACATTAGAAGATAATACAGCGATCTTAAAAGGTGTTGTTTCACGTAAGAAACAAATTGTACCTGGGTTGGATAATGTGTTAGCGAAGTAATAGTAATAAAGCTGATAGAGGGTAACGAGAAAGCGTACTTAGTTAAGTACACACAAGTATGTGTACGGCTAGAGTCTTTCTCGTTACCCTTTTAGATGTAAAATGAAATAGACAAATGGCTCATTGTAGAAAACACTATGAATATTTTCATACTCGTTTGGCCCCTCCGTATCGATCTTTCCAATATTTGTACTCATATCTTGTGTCGTAACTCCTTTATACGTTGCTCCAATGAATTTCCCTATTCCTAAATAGATACCTACTAACGACCTTTTAAAACGTTACGTTCTTTATAAAGAACTTTTCGACATCTTTCTTCATAGGCGGTGATAAATAGACATCTATTTTGATGGAATATTTAAAATTAATTGTAAATTGGTTAAGTTGATAAGAGTAGAGTTATTAACAAAATCAAACTTGATGCATATAGTAAAAAAAACAATATAAAAAATTGAGAAAAATAAAACGAAACGTGAAGAATTGTGGTAAAATTAAATCTGGTGAAAGCGCATACGAAAACAACTCATCACCTGAGTAGAATGTGAGAGGTCTTACTATGCTTGTACCTTATAAAACGACAAATCAAAAAATAGCGATGGGTCTTCTTTCATTTATGCCAAAAGAGAAAGATATCAAGAAGCTGACAAAAACAATTGAACGATATGAGTGCGATCCGGATTGGAAGTTGTATTTGTGGAAAGAAGATGATTATGTTGGAGTCATTGGTATTATTATCGAGGATGGAATAGCGAAACTACAGCATATTTGTGTCAATCCATCACACCGCAATGAAGGAATCGGTAAAAAAATGCTCAATGAATTAATAAAACTACTTCCTTGTGAATTGAAGCCGACAAAAGAAACAAGGCATTTTCTGTCTGCTTGCGTGGAAGAGAGAAGTATATGAAAAGAACACGAAAAAAGGTCATTAATTACCTTTTTTCGTGTTCTTTTTTACTCGTCATTCGTTTGATTACGTTTAAGTTGTTGTTGTCTTTCACGTATTATATCTGATCGGTCTCGTAATTTATGTTTGTAAATAATGTCTTCTTTTGGGGTGGATGTTGTTGTCCATGTCAGCCCTAATTGTTGACAACGTTCTATACAGGCTGGGAGTAAATCTTCCTTGGAAAAGGTCAAATTAATATCATGAAAGGTATTACGAGTGTTACTAGCAAGTTGGTGTTGAGATTGCAATTGTCTGATAAGGTCTGATTTATGTAAGCCTAGTTCTGAAAGAGCGGTCTTTTGTTTCTCTAGTATAGATATGGCTTTTTCGTACATTCGAATAGCTCCATTTCTATTCCCTCGTCGATGATGATAAAGGCCAACAGCTACTTGGATAAGGCCTACCCAAATAGATGTCCGATTTTTTGGATCATGCTCTTTCCAATATTCTTCTAGAACCTCATGGCACTCAAAATAATCCCTTTCAACATGAAAATAGATGAGATAATCTAAGTAGGCTGTAGGGTACATGATGGACTCCTTTTTGATTAGTATTTTTTTAGTGTACCATATTTCTGATCTAATCATTTTACTATATATAGTAAGCAACAAAAATAAGGGACAAGTGATGTTTTCAGGTTACTCAAAAGTATGATATAATCTCATCTAGCAATAAATCTATTAAGCTAGTGGTGGTTTGATGAATCCTTATAGTGTGAAACTTGATACATTTGAGGGGCCCCTTGATCTTCTTTTGCATCTTATTAATCAAGCAGAAGTAGATATTTATGATATACCTGTTGCTGTTATTACGGATCAGTATTTAGCCTATATTCACGCTATGCAGGATCTTGAACTTGACATCGCAAGTGAGTATTTAGTGATGGCCGCAACCTTGCTAGCAATTAAAAGCAAGATGCTTCTCCCAAAGCAAGAGGAGGAGCTTTTTGATGATGATTGGCAGATGGAAGAAGAAGAGGACCCTAGAGAGGAATTAATGTATCGGTTAATTGAATATAAAAAGTATAAAGAAGCTGCTACCGAATTAAAGGAAAAAGAACAAGAGCGAAGTCTCGTCCATACACGTCCTCCTGAAGACTTAGACCCCTATATTTCGGAGGAAGAAAGACGAGACATTGCTATTTCGGGTGTCTCTTTGTTCGATATGTTGAGTGCGTACCAAAAATTAATGAAACGAAAAGAATTAAAGGCACCAAGAACTACGACAGTTAAAAGCCAAGAGTATTCGATTGAGGATCGGATGCAGGAAATCGTTAAGGAGTTAACGCAGAAATTTAATGGTTTTTGTCGTTTCGATGAGCTTTTTCCGGTTCCTGAGCGTGGACATGTTGTTGTTAGTTTTTTGGCTATTTTGGAATTAATGAAGACGAAAACCATCCGCTGTGAACAAGCGCAAAATTTTTCTGACATCATGATTTTCAGCACAGAGGAGGGAGTTCACAATTGACGATTCAAGAACTTCAAGCAGCGATGGAAGGATTGCTATTTGTAGTAGGTGATGAGGGATTAACGGGAGAGGATATCGCGTCTGTTTTAGATATTGATGTAGAAACGATTCACGATGCTATTTCCTCACTGCAAGTACTGTACAAGGAACAACAGCGCGGGTTACAAATTGTTGAAATGGCAGGTGCCTTTCGATTAACGACGAGGCCGGAACATGCTCCCTATTTTAAAAAGTTAGCTGCCTCTCCACTTCACTCAGGTCTATCTCAAGCTGCTCTAGAAACGTTAGCCATTGTTGCGTATCGCCAACCGATTACGAGAATGGAAATCGATGAGATTAGAGGAGTAAAATCAGATAGAGCGATCCACAACCTCTCATCTAAATTGTTAATTAAGGAAGTTGATCGAGCGCCGGGACCAGGTCGTCCTATTTTATATGGAACGACGAAGTTTTTCTTAGATCATTTCGGATTAAACTCATTAACGGAACTGCCCCCTTTACCTGAAAATGTTGATGAGCAATCACTTGAAGATGAGGCTGATCTCTTTTTTAGAAAATTTGAAGAGACGTTGGAAACAGAGTAGAGTTACTCTGTTTTTTTTATATTTATATTTTTGGCAATCAAGCAAATAATGCAAGTCGTTATATAATTTTATGCGAACAAACACACAGTTACGCCTACCGTACATAGTATAGAACGTTACTGCAATGTATCGAGGAGGAATGAGTGTGAATACACAAGAAAAATCAATTTATGATTGGGCCAAAGAGGTAAAGAACATTTGGAATCAATATGGTTCAGAGATTGAAGCAAGAGTCAGTTATAACAAAATCAAACCTTTTACGAACTCATTAATTACTCTACTTAATGAATGTGAACACCCAAGCGACCTACGGACCAATAATCAGGGATATTTGGATGAATTGGCGTCTGAGGTTTATGAAAGCTGGGTCGAATTAGTCCCTGTTCGTTCCGAAGCAGCAGAAAAAGTGGCTTTGGATCCGGTCCCGATTGGGGGGCATAAGTTACCGCCTCTACCGTATGCATATAATGCGTTAGAGCCTTATATTGCTGAAGAGATTATGCGTCTCCATCATGATAAGCATCATCAAAGTTATGTTGATGGTTTGAATAAAGCAGAAAAAGAAATGCAAAAAGCTAGGAGAAAAAATGACTATGATTTAATTAAACATTGGGAAAGAGAAGCAGCGTTTCATGGGGCTGGACATTATCTTCATACGATTTTTTGGCATATTATGAGTCCACGTGGCGGAGGCCAACCAAGTGGAGAATTAGCTCAACAAATTAATCGAGATTTTGGAAGCTTTAACAAAATGAAAGAGCATTTCTCTAAGGCGGCTGAAGAGGTCGAAGCAGTTGGTTGGGCCCTTTTAGTTTGGTCCCCAAGAACGCACCGTTTAGAAATATTACAAGCAGAAAAACATCAAAACTTAAGTCAGCAAGATATTGTGCCGTTATTAGTTTTAGATGTGTGGGAGCATGCGTATTATTTACAATATAAGAACGAACGTAAGCCATATATAAAGAATTGGTGGAATGTTGTTCATTGGCAGGAAGTGGAAAAGCGTTATCTTGAGGCTCGTCAATTGAGATGGGAAACGTATAAGTAATTTATACAAAATAGCTCTAATAATAATTAGAAAAGGTGTCCGAAAAAGTCTAAATGCACTCTTGGACACCTTTGTGATACCTATTATTTAAAAAGCTCGAGAAAATACTCTTTTAAAGCTTCCATTCTTCGGTCATCTAACTTTTGATCCGTACCGGCAACAATCATGGAAGTAATCGTATCGTTTTTATGCAAGCCTCCATGTTCTCCACCTTCATTATGAACGGGGGCTCCTTCCGACTTTAACGTATATCCTGGCTTCGCTGTAACAATCATTGTTTCAGAATGGCTGTAAAGAGCACTATACAATTGATGAAAAATATCTGGATAATCACCATAGGAAATAAGAGAGTCTTCATCGTTACGTTTGATGTCAGCTATTTTTTCATTTCCATCGATTGACCAAGTTTGGCCATAAGGGTCCCTCCAATTTCCTCCTTCACGAATACGAAGATAATCTTCTTCACCCACTTGGAAAAGAATAAGGTCTTCTCCATCTAGCCATGCTACATGATCTATTCTTGCATCATGAGAAAGTTTTTCAGCAATGTCAATAAATTGAAGATCGGGTGCTGTTGCATATAAATAAGCAGAGCGATGGTTATTTGCGATAACAATATCCCCGCTACTAGGTTCATCCATAAGAGGAGCTACATTGTAAGGTTCTAGTAATGGTTCAAGTTCGATTGCTGCTTCTTCTTTTTTATTAGATAAACGATCTTGGCCATGGTCGCCCATAATGACGAAAATGTTCTCTTCAAGTGCTTCGTCCCAACTATCATATGCACCTAAAATATCTTGTAAATATCCATCCGTTTTTGCAAAATATTCAGGACTTACAGGTCCGTGATAATGAGCATCTTTATCATAATTAGGAAAGAAAACCATTAGAAAATCAGGTTGCTCATTTTTTTGAATCAGTTTTCTCGTCACTTTGGAAGAGTATGAATCATTTAACCCAAACTTTTGATACATACTTTCGTCTAAACTAGCTCCTTGAAGTGCTTTTGGTTTAACGGCTTGGCCAAATGCAAGGAGATCTGGACCTTTTGTTTCCATTTTATCTGGTAAGTGTAAAAGAGACTTCATATAAGATGGAACTGTTAGGCGATGCGTCTTGTCTCCACGATAAACGAGGAGATTAACGGATCCACTTGTTCTACCTTTTTCTTTAAGGTCCTCATATATTGTACTAACTTCTGAAGATAAATGGTTCGTATTTAAATGCACAAGTGTATTCATTAATGTATCGTTAATTCCCAATTTCCAATATTTTGATAAAGTCGATCCATAATCAACAATAACATCTCCATCAGGATCATACCATACTAAGCCTGGTACTTTATGTTGTCTTGGAGAAGCACCTGTTACTAAAGTACTTTCAATTGCTACAGACATCGAAGGGAACGGAGCGACAAGGTCATGATAAACTTGACCACGTTCTGCTAAGAAGGACAAAGCTGGAAGGGCGCCACGATCCATTCCCGCCTCAACGACAGCTTTTGTCATTGAATCAATCACAACAACAATAACATTCTTATTTTGTTCAACCGTTCCTCTATCTGATGATTGAGCTAAGGTAGCTCCTTCAGGACGCTCTTGTTGACATCCTACTAACATACAAGCAAGTAAGGCGTATATGAGCAATGTTCTCATCATGTTCACCATCCATATCTAGTACGTTTGAATTTCAAATCCTTCTCCATTTTGCCACTCAGCAAAAAAGACTGCCTTTGGGCCAGAAATCCCTCTTTCAAACAATTCATTTAGAAGCCATGATTGTTCTTTGTTAAGCTTAGAAAGCCCCTCTTCTATAATTTCTCCATCGAGAATAAGTAAAACTGGCAAATGCACGTGTTTTGCCGGGATTTGCAAATCTCGATTTATTGGGAAATCGACCTGCTGCTTTCGCATCACATTTACTGCACCGTTCGTTTCAAGAATGCCGTACTCAACTTCGCGTACCGAAAAGACTCCTTTATCACGTAAAAGATGTAGCAATTGATCTAAATCCAATTTGTTTTTTTTCAATTCCTCATATTGAATTTTTCCTTGTGAAATAATTAATGATGGTGTTCCTTCTAACCAAGGTCTTGACTCACGCAATTTTTGCGTAATCATTTCAATCGTATAAATTAATGATCCCCAAACAAAGACAGCATAAAGTACATAGTGAAGACCAATATCTTTATCATATATCGCATTCCCAACAAGTTCACCAAGGACGAGAGCAGAAATAAAATCGAACGGCGTTAGTTGTGTAATTTGGTTTTTGCCAAGCACTTTGGTCATAACCAGTAGAGCAAAAAAACCGACAAAGAGTTCTAACGTCAAGGAAAGAAAGTTCGTATTCACACTACTACCCCTTTGTTCGTGATCACATTATCTTTTAGTGTGAACGAACAAAGGGGAGTTTATGAGGAGGAATTTAATTGAGTAAGCCAGTGGTCAAGTTGTTTAAGGAGAAGTTTCGATGAATGATGAAGGGAGCCAACTTCCGAATCTATATCATCAGGTCTTCCGCGGAATACCGATTTTATGGTGCCATTTTTGGTCAACCAATGTGTGTGTAAATACGTTTCGTATGTACTCCACAATTTTTGAATGATGACAGCTTTCTCAGCTGTAAATAACGTAGCTATCTCTTCATTAGAGAGATTATGGTGTTGAGGTGTTTCTTCTATTATCTTTGCGTGAATAGCCGTTTGTTGTTTAGCTACAGCATCACGTATTTGATGAGCGAGGATGAGAACATGAGCTTTTTTTTCATCCATCTGCTTAGCAAATATATATTCAGAGAAAGCTGTTGAATGATTCGTTGCCTTTTCTAAACGCTCATTTATGATTTTCATTTCTTTTCTTAATTTTAATTGTGAATATTGAAGTATGCCTAATTGGACAACGAGAAAAACCATAAGGACATAAAAAATATATGTAATGATAAAAACCATCCTTTCAAAGATATTGAAAAAGGTGAAAATCGTCCTCTTTCATTACTATGTTTAAAGTGTAGCACATAAAAAAAAATGCTTTATATTTTTGTTAATTATTGTTGTTAATAATTAAAGGAAATAGGATTACCCTAATACACGAAAAGACTTAGCCCTTTTCTAATGTCAAGCCATTTATGGTTTTGACAATAATTGCTTCTCATAGATAAGCGCTAATTACTTATTCTAACATTACAATATTTTAGGAGGATGGTCATGACGGTAGCAACGAAATTTAAGCAAACGATAGCTGGATTAAAGAGTGCTCAAGCAAGTTTAGAAACGTTTGCTCTAGATACCGATAATCAACAAGCGAAACAATTGTTTCAGCAAGCAGCTCAGCAAACTCAAACCATTGTAGATGGGTTAGAACCGCGTTTACAACAAATTGAACAGGAAGAGCCACAATACAAACAGTAATAAGCTTCTAATTAGGGTGACTCAAGCTTATGAGTCACCCTAGTTCTACATATTAGCAAAGGGGGAGAACAATGAAAAGAAGCCTGTTAGGAATGGTCATTCTATGCTTGGTTTCAGGTTGTCAAAATCTCACAGGGGCCACTCCAGATGTAAGACCAATGCAGTTATCCGAGAATGCAATCATTGATCAAGGTCAAGCTGATGAGGCAAAAGAGATTGTTCTGTCAATGGAAGAAGTAGTTGAAATAAAAGGTGTTTCTGACAACGAAAATACTATCTACTTGGCACCGAGAGTGAAGCATTTTGATCGGTTTAGACTAAAAGAAATAAGAAAGTATGGATATGATTCTGTAAAGAAACGGTATCCAGATGCAACTGTATTTTTGTCTACAGATCAGAAAATTTTCATGGAGTTAGAAAAGCTAGAAACAGAATTGAAAAATAAAACGATTAGTGAACAACGGTTACAAGAACAGCTAAATAAACTTAAAGATATGATGAAAGGATAAAAGGGGTGATGTAGATGTCCTCAAGCAAAAAGAAAAATGTAACTCCTGCACAAGAGAAATACCAGAAGTTGCAAAAGAAACATGAATTAAAACGACCTGTCGGAAAAAATTGTATTCGTGCTTTTCTTGTAGGGGGATTCATTTGTTTAATTGGACAAGGGCTTCATGTTTTTTACTATACTTTTTTTGATTTTACCCAAAGAACAGCAGGAGACCCTACCGTTGCTACTTTAATTTTCATTTCTGTGTTATTAACGGGTTTTGGTATGTATGATCGTATTGCGCAGTTTGCAGGAGGAGGTACGGCGGTTCCTGTAACAGGATTTGCTAATTCTGTGGCTTCAGCTGCAATCGAACATCGGACGGAAGGATATGTTCTTGGTGTTGGTGGGAACATTTTCAAATTAGCTGGTTCTGTTATTGTATTTGGCACAGTTGCTGCTTTCTTTATTGCAATTATTAAAACAATTCTCATCCAATGGGGAGGGTTATAAGATGTTACAAGGTCATCAAACATGGGAGTTTGAAAACAAACCTGTCATATTGTCCACCGGAACCGTAGGTGGTCCTTTTGAAGCAAATGGCGCATTAGCAGATGACTTTGATTTGTTGCACGAAGATTTATGGCTAGGACAAGATTCTTATGAGAAAGCACAAAAGGTATTGGTGGAAGAGTCTATATCACGTGCAATTGAAAAAGCAGAACTACGGAAAGAAGATATTCAATTTATGTTTGCAGGCGACTTGATTAATCAAATTACACCCTCCAGTTTTGCTAGTAGAACGTTAGCTATTCCATATTTCGGATTGTTTGGTGCTTGTTCTACGTCTATGGAAGGATTAGCGCTTGCCTCCTTTATTATAAATGCTAAGGGGGCGGAACGAATTGTCGCAGCTGCCTCTAGTCATAATGCGGCTACAGAAAAACAATTCAGATATCCAACCGAATATGGTGGTCAAAAGCCGCCTACTGCTCAATGGACGGTTACAGCATCAGGAGCAGCTTTAATTTCAAATGTTGGAGATGGTCCTGTCGTAACTTCTGCTACCATTGGAAAAGTAATTGATATGGGTTTATCAGATCCTTTTAATATGGGAGGTGCTATGGCCCCAGCTGCAGCAGATACCATTGTATCTCATTTTCGAGATCGGAACCTTCCTGCCGATCATTACGATTTAGTGGCTACCGGAGATTTAGGACAGGTCGGATTACCAATAGCAAAAGAGCTAATCGAGCAAAAAGGATTAGTACTTCCTGAAGATACGTTTCAAGATTGTGGCTTAATGATTTACAAGGAAGACCAACCGGTATTTGCTGGTGCTAGTGGTGCCGGCTGTTCTGCTTCTGTTACCTATGGTCATTTATTAAATCGCATAAAGCGTGGAGAATTAAAACGAATATTAATTATCGCAACAGGAGCCTTGTTGTCACCAATGTCCTTTCAACAAAAAGAAAGTATTCCTTGCATTGCGCATGCGGTTTCGATCGAAGCAGGAGGTGGCGGTCAATGATCTTTATTTCAGCCTTTATTGTAGGTGGGTTGATTTGCGTTATCGGGCAGCTATTGATGGATGTGGGGAAATTAACTCCTGCACATACGATGAGTACACTAGTCGTTGCTGGTGCAGTATTAGATGGAATAGGACTTTATGAACCTTTAATTGATTTTGCAGGTGCAGGAGCAACGGTTCCGATTACAAGTTTTGGAAACTCTCTCGTACATGGAGCAATGGCCGAAGCTGAAAGAAGTGGGTTAGTAGGTGTGTTAACTGGAATTTTTGAAGTGACAAGTGCAGGTATCTCAGCTGCAATTATATTTGGATTTATTGCTTCACTTGTTTTCAAACCAAAAGGATAAGGAGAATCAATTATGACAGTTGGTAGTAAAATTCAAGGATTGCTTGTTTCCCTCCAGTCTATTGATGCAACATTAACTTCACTTGCATTGAAAACAAAAGAACCAAAAGCGCGTGAAGCTTTCCATCAAAGTGCACTGAAAACGAGAACGGTTATTCAAGAAATTCAAAAACGAAAAGGTCAAGTGGAATTTGAAGAACCGACATATCAACAACAATAAAGGAGGGTTCTAAATGCCTGGATGGCTTGAGGTGGCAATACGGAGTTTTGTTGGTTTTCTATTATTAATTGCCATTGCAAGAATGTATGTAAGAAAACCAATTGGTGAAACATCACACTTAGAGTTTGGTCTGGTTGCCTCAATCGCTGTTATACTAGCAATCGGTTCCATCCAGTTAGCTATTCCTATCGGTCATCTATTAGTGGCCATTTTAGTTTGGGCTGGTGCTGCCATAGGTATTGCATATTTAAGTGTAATGAATGCCTCTTTCCGGTCTGTGATTTATGGAAAAGGCATTCCTATTATGAAGGATGGAAAAATACTTGAAGATAATATGAAAAAACAGCACTTAACGACAGACGAATTATTACGAAAACTTAGAGCCAAACAAGTGTTTCAGGTTGCTGATGTTGAATTTGCCGTATTAGAGGGTAATGGTGAATTGAATGTACTTGTAAAAAAAGAGCAACAACCTATAACAGCAAAAATGCTGAATCATCAAGTTGCACCTATTAAAGAACCTGAAACTGTTATTATGGATGGGAAAATTTTAACAGAGCCTTTAGCAACTAGAGGACTAAATCAAGAATGGTTAAAAACAGAGCTTGAAAAGAAGAATGCCATTTTAGAAAATGTATTTATGGCACAAATTGATGAGTACGGTCAACTAACCATTGATTTATTTAATGATAAAATGCAAGTTCCCAAATCAACGGAGTTGCCTATGCTCGAAGCTAATATAAAAAGTGTAATTGCCAGTTTGGAAACATTTAGTTTAGATACAGAAAATCCTCAAGCAAAACAAAGGTACAAATGGTGTGTAGAACAGATGAAAAAAGTACACGATGATGTGTCACCTTTTACCAAAGGTAACTAGTGTTGAATTTTTTGATACGTTTCATCTCTTCTTGTAAAAGCTAAATGAAGTTGCCCCTCGTCATTCATTGTGCAAAGGAATATAGTTTCGATACGAATAATCCCTTCGTTTTGCAAACGTTCACGAAGGGATTTTGCTGTTACGTTTAGCTCTTTTAATATTTCCTCTTGAATCATACCTTGGATAATAACAGGATAGGACATACCACTGGCTTTTTGGTCCAATCCGAAATCTTCGATCGTAGGAGAAGATTTTTCAGGCCTCTTTTTTACCGTTAATTCTCCGTTTGCTTCAACGACAGCAATTTTCACTTCAGCGATATCAAAAATATCTTTTTGACGAAGCATCTGAAGGATGTTGTCAACAGAGTATTGGATTGACTCTAGATTATCCACTAACATTTTACCTTCCTTGACAACAACAATAGGTTCAAACGTTATCATTTTGCCAAACTTGCGTTTCTTAAAAGTGGCTTTTGCAACAGCTTTTTGGAAGAAAGCAATGGATACAATAGCAAAAGCTGTATGAATATGATCTACAGATGGATCAGCAAGGTCTGCACCGGTCACGTTAGCTAGCGTGACAAAGATTAAAAAATCAAATATTGGGACTTGGCCAATCGATCTCTTTCCCATATATAACGTCATAATTAGTAACAGAGGGAAAAGGGTAACAATCCGTCCTAATACCGTTATTAACTCTAAAATCATCATGCAACGTCCTCTCTTAGTCAAATCTTCGAGTTATTCTTTCCTATTTTTTCAAAGATAAACGGATTCTTCTGTCAATTGAGTACGTTCCTGTCATATCATTGGTTGTCCTGCATAGACTTGGCTAATAAGAGAATGAAAAAGACAGGCACTAAAGTGTCGCATCAAGAGATCACATTATAAAGACAGGACGGGGATCTGAAAATGGGAAAAAAACTTGGACTTATTTTGATCACTGCATTACTAATGATTCCGATGTTGCCAATGAACACACTTGCAGAGCAACGAAATTTCTCTGTTTCTGCGCAAGCCGCTGTCCTCATTGAGCAGGAATCAGGTCGAGTTTTATACGGGAAAAACGAACATACGCCATTAAGAATAGCAAGTATTACAAAAATCATGACTGCTATTCTAGCGATTGAATCAGGAAAGATGGATGAAACCGTAACGGTCACCACTAGAGCAGAAGGGACTGAAGGTTCATCAATTTATTTGCGTGCAGGAGAAAAAATCAAATTAAAAGATCTTGTCTATGGGCTAATGCTCCGCAGTGGCAATGATTCTGCCGTAGCTATTGCAGAACATGTAGGAGGAAGTCTTGAGGGATTTGTCTATATGATGAACGAAAAAGCTGAGCAAATCGGTATGGTTAATACGATGTTTCAAAACCCACATGGATTAGATGATCATGAAGATCATTTTTCAAGTGCTTATGATATGGCCATACTCACGCAACATGCAATGGATAACGAAATGTATCGTGAAATTGCTTCGACGAAAAGCTACCGTTCAGAGGGCGAACAAATTCGAGTTTGGCAAAATAAAAACCGATTACTAACAGAATTATACCGATATTCAACTGGTGGAAAAACAGGTTATACCAAACGTGCAAAACGGACTCTCGTATCTACAGCCACTAAAGAAGACGAGAATTTAATTGCTGTAACATTAAACGCCCCAAGCGATTGGCATGATCATATGAATTTATTTAATTGGGCATTTGATACGTATGACGTAGAATTATTATTGGAACAAGGCATGATCAAAGACATTGAAGATGAATTTTATAAAGATCAAGTGTATGCCCCTTATTCATTTCATTATCCATTAACGCAGTCTGAACAAGGTGGGTTGTCAAAAGAAATTACATTATATAAACCACCTACTGATGAGAGGAAAGTGGAGTATATACCTCCACAGCCAGTAGGGAAGATTGAATGGTTTATTAATAATGAAGTTATTGGGCAAGTTCCGCTGCTTTATGACCCGCCAGAAATAGAAGAGAAACAAGGATTTTGGTCTCGCTTTCTTGACCTTTTCTCTTTCACTATTGGGGTGAGTAACGTTGATTAATAAAATTTGGGTGGCCATGCTTGTTATTGGAATTGCTTTTGGTGCAGCAAATGGACGTATGGAAGAAGTGAACGAAGCTATCTTTGCAGGGGCTAAGGATGCTGTTACTATTTGTCTAGGCTTGATTAGCATCCTTGTCTTCTGGCTTGGGTTAATGAGAATTGCTCAAGAAGGAGGACTTTTAAAGGCTTTGGCAAAATTAATGCGCCCAATCGCTACAAGAATATTCCCGGAAGTGCCACCTAATCATCCTGCAATGGGGTATATATTATCTAACATGACGGCAAACCTCTTTGGACTAGGAAATGCAGCAACACCAATGGGAATTAAGGCGATGCAGCAACTGAAAGACTTAAATGGTGGACGAGATTCTGCGAGTCGTTCAATGATTACGTTGCTTGCTATAAATACAGCTAGTATTACCCTAATTCCAACTACTGTTATTTCAATACGGATGAGTTATGGTTCTGTCTCACCTACTGAGATTGTTGGGACGACCTTAGTGGCTACAACATGTTCTACTATTGGTGCATTATTAATAGATAGGTATTTTTACTTTAGACGGGTGAGGAAGGGGCGTGTCTAGATGGAATGGATTACGGTCATTTCCATTTGGTTTATTCCTGCCTTAATCGCGTTTGTTCTTATGTATGGAACGTACAAGCAGGTACCGACTTATGAAACGTTTGTAGAAGGAGCAAAAGAGGGGTTTGACATGGCAATTTCTATCATCCCCTATCTAGTAGGGATGTTGGTTGCCATTTCTGTTTTTCGCGCTTCTGGTGCTATGGACTTTATTATTGAATTAATGAAACCAGCCTTGCAAGCAATTGGTGTCCCTTCAGAGATTGTCCCACTTGCGATGATTCGTCCGATTTCAGGAACGGGTGCTTTAGGTATGACATCGGACCTAATTGCAACTTACGGGCCAGACTCTTTCATAGGTAGGCTTGCCTCGACGATGCAAGGCAGTACAGATACAACTTTTTATGTATTAACAGTTTATTTTGGAGCAGTTGGGATTAAGAAAATGGGCGATGCTCTTAAAGTTGGTTTATTAGCGGACATTGTGGGAGTGATTGCTTCTATACTTGTTGTAACATATGTATTTGGAATGTAAACCTATTACGGAATGAAAATAAAAAGATGCTTTGCTTCTTAAATTAAAGAAGTGAAGCATCTTTTTTTATAAAAAAATTGGATCGATTTCTCAAGATTATCAAAATATAAGAGAATGAACTGAATTGAATAAAGCAAACCATCTTTTTTACGGAAAGTGAAGAAGAACAAACATAAAAAGCTCCATCGATCTATTTATAATGAGGGAGGGAAGGAATAAATTTAATGAATAATTTCAAACGATTTAAAACTCTTACTATCTGGATTTTTTCTGCGTGTCTTATTGGAGCTATAGTAGGAACAACTACAGCTGTTTTATTAAAGACGAATGATTTTTTAGGAAACACTCGAGAAAATCATTCTTGGTTCATTTACTTTTTGCCTCTTGCGGGAATTTTGCTAGGATCGCTATATATGCAGCTCGGCAAAAATACGGGCAATGATTTATACAAAGGGAACAACCTTGTTATAGAGGGAGTCCATGCTAAATCAAAAATGGTAAAGAGGCTAGGGCCTTTGGTCTATCTAGGGACATTTTTGACTGTTTTATTTGGGGGGTCTACAGGAAGAGAAGGGGCTGCCATTCAAATGGGAGGAAGTGTGGCTGAAGCTGTTAATCAATGGTTTAAGGTCAATATAGTCGACACGAAAATTTTGCTAATGAGCGGGATTAGTGCTGGATTTGGTGCGGCATTTGGAACACCAATTACAGGAGCTGTGTTTGGAATGGAAATGACCGCAGTAGGCAAAATGAAATATGAGGCATTTATCCCTTGTCTAGTATCAAGTTTTATTGGTCATTACATAGCCGAAAAAACATGGGGTGTAGAGCATGAGACGTTTGTTATTCAATCCGTACCAGAATTGTCAATTCTTACATTCGGAAAAGTCATTATTTTGGCCTGTATATTTGGTCTAGTGAGCCTTTTTTATTGTCAATTAAGGCATGGAATACAAAAAATATCTGAAAAATACACAAAGAAAAATCACCGTCTCAGAGCTTTTATTGGTGGCGTAATTATAGTATTTCTTACGATCCTTCTAGGGACAACGGATTATAATGGGCGTGGGTTAGATATGTTAGGGCAATCTTTTGTTGAGGAGGTACCGCCGTTTGCTTTTCTAGCTAAACTTATTTTCACAGCCGTGACTCTTGGTACCGGTTTTGTTGGTGGAGAAGCAATTCCTTTATTTTTTATGGGGGCGACACTTGGGAACTCGTTGTATGGGCTCATTGATCTACCTTTGTCTTTTTTAGCTGGAATTGGAATGGTTGCTGCCTTTACAGGTGGGGCAAATACCCCAATCGCTGGGTTTTTATTAGCGGTTGAAATGTTTGATGGCGCAGGGATAGAATACTTCTTTGTTGCTTGTCTTTTAAGTTATATTATTTCAGGAACTCACGGACTTTGGCCTTCACAAACCGTTTATGAGCCAAAAAGCAGGTTGTATGGTATGCAGCGTGGCCAATCAATTAAAAAAGTAGAACAAACGAAATAAGATACAATTGATAAATACCCAACCAAAAAAGCGATCACTTTTGGCATCGTTTTTTTTGGTTGTATTCCGAAAAAGCATCCGTGGTTAAGAGGTTTTCTTGATTTGTCTACTAATCTATGGTAAATAAAGGTATAGGCACGAACGAAAATCATCATTGCTAGGGAGGGAAAGTACTATGAGCACTTGGAAGCTATTAATTGATGGAGAATGGATTACACTTAATGAACAAATCGATGTGATAAATCCATCAACAGGTGAATTAGTTGGGCAAGTTCCAAAGGGAGGAACAAAAGAGGCAACTCGTGCAGTTGAAGCAGCTTATAAAGCGTTCCCAACATGGTCTCGTTTAACAGCGAATGAACGAAGCCAATTTCTTATGAAATGGCATGAATTGATTCAACAGGAAGCAGAACAAATTGCAAAATTGATGACAGCTGAACAAGGCAAGCCATTAAAAGAAGCACTTGGTGAAGTAGCCTATGCCAATAGTTTTCTTTCTTGGTATGCTGAAGAAGGAAAGCGCATTTATGGGGAGACGATTCCAGCATCTGTTCCAAATAAACGACTCTTTGTTCATAGACAACCAGTTGGGGTCATTGCTGCCATTACCCCGTGGAATTTCCCTGCTGCTATGATAACAAGAAAAATAGGACCGGCATTAGCTTCTGGATGTACAGCGGTCATTAAACCCGCTGAACAAACGCCATTAACTGCTCTTTATTTAGCTAAGCTTGCTGAAAAAGCAGGAATTCCAGCTGGTGTCATTAATGTGGTAACCGGCGATCCGAAAGAAATTGGCGAGGCATGGATGAGCGATGAACGCGTAAGGAAAGTAACCTTCACTGGTTCTACTGAAGTTGGGAAGTTGCTTATGAGGCAGGCAGCGGATACCGTTAAAAAACTTTCATTAGAGTTAGGAGGTCATGCTCCTTTTATTGTGATGAAAGATGCAAACTTAGAATTAGCTGCAGACGGTGCGATTGCTTCAAAATTCCGGAATGCTGGTCAAACATGCGTTTGCGCAAATCGAATCTATGTACATCAAGATGTAATGGAGCCCTTTTTACAAGTTTTCACGGAAAAAGTGAATAGGTTAGTAGTGGGGGATGGGTTAGAAGCGGGTACTGACATCGGACCGTTAATTAATGAAGAAGCCATTGCTAAAGTGAGAAAACAAGTCCATGATGCAAAAGAGAAAGGCGCAGATGTTTTGGTTGGTGGAGAGGTCATATCTGGATTGTTCTATCAACCTACAATTGTTGCTAATGCAACAGATGAAATGACTTGTATGAACGAAGAGACGTTTGGGCCAGTTGCACCTGTATCTTCTTTTGATTCAATAGATGAGGTGATCAAACGAGCGAATGATTCTCGTTTTGGTTTGGCTGCTTATGTATATACTGAAAATCTTTCGAATGCAATTCGGGTGAGTGAAGAATTGCAGTACGGTATTGTTGGGATTAATGATGCAATTCCAGCTGTCGCACAGGCTCCTTTTGGTGGATTTAAGGAAAGTGGCTTAGGACGTGAAGGTGGACATCATGGAATCGAAGAATTTCTCGAAACGAAGTATATTTCGTTAGGAATATAATTATAATGAAATAATACAAAAAAACGCTATGGGGGGGAATGGCTTTCCTGTAGCGTTTTTTTCGGCTATATAGGAGAGTAGCATCGCTTTTGCTTGAGAATTCATTATCGGAAGAGTATGATGGTACATGAGGTGAACGAGATGGAACGGTTACAGAAAGTAATTGCCCAAGCCGGGATAACATCCCGACGGAAAGCAGAACAATTAATTGTAGATGGAAAAGTAAGAGTAAATGGAAAGGTAGTACGTGAACTTGGAGTGAAAGTCACTCCAAACAAAGATGAAATTGAAGTAGAAGGTGTACCAATTGACCGTGAAGAACCGGTTTATTACCTTCTTTATAAGCCAAGTGGCGTGATCTCAAGTGTAAAAGATGAAAAAGGTCGTAAAACAGTTACTGATTTTTTAGAAATTGAGCAAAGAGTGTTTCCAGTCGGACGACTTGATTACGATACATCTGGATTGATTTTGCTAACAAACGATGGGGAATTTGCTAATATGCTTATGCATCCTAAATTTAAGATGGAGAAGGTGTATGTAGCAAAAGTAAAAGGTATTCCTTCTCGAGAAAAATTAAAAGAATTACAAAATGGGGTAAAACTAGAAGACGGCAAGACGGCTCCAGCAAAAGTAAAGCTGATGTCAATTGATAAGAAGAAGCAAACCGCGATCGTACGTCTAACGATTCATGAAGGTCGTAACCGACAAGTACGTCGAATGTTTGATGCAATTGAACATCCAGTTATGAAATTGAAACGTGAACAATATAGTTTCCTTCATTTAAGAGGTATGAACCCAGGAGAGGTTCGGCCATTAAAGCCAATTGAAGTGAAACATTTGCGTGAATTAGCTGTCACGAAACCGTCATAAAGCCCCCATAGTTACTTATTGTTTCTAACGTTATAATAGAGAAAATAGCGTATGTGCTTTACTGTGGAAGGGGGATTATTTGTTGAAACAAAAAAGGCTCATTATGAGAACGAGTATTTTAGCTATTATTACGCTAGCTCTTGCCTATACGTTCTACTCCAACTTTATGGCTGATCGAAGCGTAGCAAAAGCTGGAGACCTATCTGTTAATTTTGTGTTACAAGACTTAGAGGGCGAACGTATTGAATTAGAGGAATATAAAGGAAAAGGTGTTTTCTTGAATTTTTGGGGAACATACTGTCCACCATGTGTAAAAGAAATGCCGATTATGGAAGAGTTATACGAGGAATATAAGGAAAAAGGCGTTGAAATTATTGCAGTAAATGCAAATGAGCCTAAGTTAACGGTCGAGCGTTTCGCTAACCGTCATGGTTTGACATTCCCGATCGCGATTGATAATGGTCTAAATGTAATTGAGGCTTATGGAATTAGACCATTACCGACAACGATATTAATTGATGAACATGGAGTTATTGTACGAGTGTTCACAGGTGGCATGACGGAACAGATGGTAAGAGACTTCATGGAAGAGATAAAGCCTGGAACATAGATTGAGGTGTGGGGAAATGAGTAAACTTACGTGTGAGTGTGGACACGAAAACCCACGTGGGACCATTGTTTGTGAATCATGTGGGAAACCGGTTGGAAGCAACGAAAGTCAAGAAAAGCTGCTAGACATGAAATACGAAGGGGTGGCTAGGCGATCTCAAACGTATACGACCACTTTTGTAGATAAGGTATGGATGTTTTTTTCATCTGTAAAAGTAGGGATATGGATCATCGTTGTGACGCTGTTGGCATCTTCGATTGGGACCATCTATCCACAAGAAATGTACATACCACCTAATGTTAGGCCAACTGAATATTATGCTGATGAATATGGGTTAGCTGGTCAGTTGTATTATCAATTAGGTTTTCATAATTTGTATAGTTCTTGGTGGTACATGCTATTAATTGCCAGTCTAGGTATATCGATTTTTATTGCTAGTGTTGATCGATTTTTTCCTTTGTATCGAGCGTTAAAAACACAACGTGTGACGAAGCATGCTAATTTCTTAAAAAGGCAACGTGTCTTCGGAACGTCCGAAGTGGAAGACATCGATCAAACGTTTGACATTGTCAAAGAGAAACTTAAGGAGAAAAAGTATAACGTCTCAGAAGAGAACGGAAATCTGCTTGCAGAGAAAAATCGATTTGCTCGTTGGGGACCTTATGTCAATCATATTGGATTGATCGTATTTTTAATTGGCTGTATGCTACGCTATTTCCCTGGTATGTATGTCGATGAACATATGTGGATTCGAGAAGGAGAAACAGCCGTTGTTCCAAGTACAGGCGGACAATACCATATTGGAAATGAAGAATTTCTAGTAGAGCTTTATGACGAAGATGACGAAGTATTTGGTGAAGCTATGCAGCGTGCAGGCGGCCCTATTGTGAAAACGTATCAAACGGATGCTGTATTATATGAACGTGAAAATACTGGGGCTATCGGAACAGAGGGAGAGTTAGTCGAAATTGATCGTAAAAAAATTCGAGTGAATGATCCAATGAAATTCGATAATTTTGCTCTCTATCAAGTCGATTATAAACTTCATGAATTAAATTCAATGACGTTTACTCTTGAGGAAAAGGCAACAGGTGAAACGTTTGGAGAAATTAAAATTGATTTATTCGATCCGCAATCTGTGTACGATTTAGGAGATGGATATCGAATTGAAATTAGAGAGTATTTCCCTGATTTCGTCATGTCAAGTTCTAATGTTCCATCGACTCAATCCCAAATTCCAGACAATCCTGTCTTTATTTTTGACATGTACACGCCGGAAACGCCAGAAGGGGAAGTTAGTTTTGTTGGAATTCGGACCAACTTGGAACCGATGGGGGAAAATGATTACAAAATGACATTTGTTGATGTAGATACAAAACACGTGTCAGCTTTAATTGTTAGAAAAGATTACACATTACCTTTGCTAATAATTGGTGGAATTATTTTTATGATTGGTTTAGTACAAGGTTCTTATTGGGCACACCGCAGAATTTGGCTTCAACGGATTGATGGAAACGTCTGGATTGCTGGTCATACAAATAAAAATTATTTGGCCTTAAGGAAGGAAATTGATTTTTGTATAGCTGATACATCATTATCTTCTCCTAGCGATCAAGTGGAAGAAAATGAAAAGGGTAAACATAAAGAAAATTAGATTGTAAACAAATTGGGTAGTGGGAAGTTGGATTCCCTACCCTTTTTGTGAGGAGGGTATTTACGTGGCAGCACTTAGTGGAAATTTACTCTATATTGCCTTTTTCCTCTATCTTGGTGCGACTATTGCTTTTACTGTTTCAATTACAGGAAGGAAATGGCGTAACAAACAAGGGGAAATGAGTGGAAATAGATGGGGGACGTTCGGGTTCATTTTCTCGATCCTAGGTTCCTTATTTTCAATCGGCTATTTTGTGACTCGTTGGATTCATGCAGGACATGCTCCTGTTAGTAATATGTTTGAATATATGACGTTTCTTGGAATAGCAATTGGTTTTGCTTTTGTTATTATCTATGCGATTTATCGTTCAAATTATCTAGGGTTATTTACAATGCCGATTGTTATGCTAGTGATTGCGTATGCGTCGATGTTCCCAGGAGAAGTTGCTCCTTTAATTCCGGCATTGCAGAGTCACTGGTTAACGATTCATGTTATTACCGTTGCATTAGGACAAGGAATTTTAGCTATCGGGATGGCAGCAGGGCTCCTTTATTTGATTCGTACGTTAGATTTTACAAAAACAAACATTCAGACTCGAGCTCTTGAATTTGTCATGTACTGTCTATTATCTTTAGTCGGCTTTATTTTAATGGGGACAATTTTTAATGCATTAAACTATGAAGCAAGCTTCTCCTACATTAATGAAAATGGGCTAGAAGCAGAAATGACTTATAATCTCCCAGTTCTAGTTGGGCCCCATGAAGGCGAATTGTTAACAGAAGGTGTTATGGCACCGTTTGTTCATGCACCAGCCCTTATCGTGGCCAATGATTTAAATACAGTTATTTGGTCATTGATTTCTGGACTTGCACTATATTGGTTATTACGTCTTATCTTTAGAAAGCGGATTGGAGCAGCTATTCAGCCCATATTAAAAGGAGTTAGTCCTCAAGTTGTGGATGAAGTAAGCTATCGTGCGATTGCCATTGGATTTCCAGTCTTTACGCTTGGTGGTTTAATCTTTGCGATGATTTGGGCACAAATTGCTTGGACTCGCTTCTGGGGATGGGATCCAAAAGAAGTGTGGGCGTTGATTACATTCTTATACTATGCAGCTTATTTACATTTACGACTATCAAAAGGCTGGCATGGAGAGAAATCTGCTTGGTTGTGTGTAGGGGGTTTTGCCATTATTATGTTTAACTTAGTGTTTGTAAATCTTGTTATCGCTGGTTTACATTCTTATGCACTTTAGAAGTGGCTTACGCATGATATAAAGAACTACACCGCAGTAAGAAGCCTACTGGAAAAGGAGGAATTCCTTTTTCGGTAGGCTTCTGCTAAATATGAGAGTTTTCTATCTGTTCATGATTCATGGTAAAATACATATATGTGGTTGATTCGAGGAGGAAATAAAATGGAAAAAGAAGCGCGTATATTAATAGTAGATGATGAGGATCGAATCCGTAGATTGTTAAAAATGTATTTAGAACGAGAAAATTATGAAGTCGAAGAAGCTGAAAACGGTGAACAAGCTCTGCAAATGGCGCTAGATGCTGAATATGACTTAATTCTATTGGATATTATGATGCCTGGTATGGATGGAATTGAAGTTTGTCAGGAGCTAAGAAAGACTAAGGCTACTCCTGTTATGATGCTAACCGCAAAAGGAGAGGAAGCAAACCGAGTTCAAGGCTTTGAAGTAGGAACAGATGATTATATCGTTAAGCCATTTAGCCCACGGGAAGTGATCTTACGCGTTAAGGCTTTACTAAGACGTTCTTCATCAACAAAATTCTTGCAAACGGACACACAAGCAAAAGACGTCTTGGTATTTCAACATTTAATGATTGATAATGATGCCCACCGGGTAACGGTTTCAGATGAAGAAATTAGTTTAACTCCAAAAGAATATGAGTTGCTGCATTATTTAGCCCAATCTCCGGATAAGGTTTTCTCAAGAGAGCAGCTGCTAAAGGATGTTTGGAATTATGACTTCTTCGGTGATTTGCGAACAGTTGATACTCATATTAAACGTCTGCGTGAAAAGCTAAATAAGATATCACCTGAAGCTGCCTCCATGATTTCTACAGTTTGGGGGATTGGTTATAAATTTGAGGCTGTGAAATAAGCCATGTTTTGGCGTAGTGTTGTTGGGAAGCTTTGGTTTACGATTTTACTTTTAGTTTCTGCTGTTTTGAGTATTTTGATGGTCTTGTTATTACAGTCTTTTGAGAGATTTCATGTCAATGAAGCAGAATCTCAACTCGTCAATCACGCCACAATGATTGCCGCGATGTATGAGGGATATGAAAATGAGAACGATGCATTTTATACCATTCAGCAATATGGAGAGGCATTTGACACTCATATTATTATGCTTATTGAAGGGGAGAAAGCGTGGAGTACGGATGAGGCTGAAGACCACCAAGTTGCACTTGATACCTTTTTTACGGATGAAACGCTATCGCAAGTTTTTTCTGGAGAGAAAGTTGTCATGACAGAAGGAGATTTTCTCTTTATTGGAGATGGGGAAGAATTTCATTCAGAAATTATGATTGTTGGTGTTCCACTTTCTCCCGAACGGTTTGAAGATGGGGCAGTCTTTTTGTATCAGTCGTTGTCTGCCATTGAGGCTGCTTCTAATGAAACTCGTCAAATAATCTATTTTTCAGCAGGGATTGCAATCGTATTAACAACGATTTTTGCCTTTTTTCTGTCGAGTCGAATTACAGCTCCTTTACGTAAGATGAGACAAGTCGCGTTAGAAGTTGCTCAAGGAAAATTTAATACAAAAATTCCAATCCTCACTCATGATGAAA
Organism: Alkalihalobacillus sp. MEB130; assembly: GCF_032335535.1. NCBI lineage: Bacteria > Bacillati > Bacillota > Bacilli > Caryophanales > Bacillaceae > Alkalihalobacillus > Alkalihalobacillus sp. MEB130. The sequence goes on along the minus strand of NZ_JAOANA010000005.1, from coordinate 183,305 downwards.
TTGGACAATTAGCAATTGCTTTTAACCGAATGGGGAGAGAGTTAAACAATAATATCCATGCTTTAAATCAGGAAAAGGAACAACTCTCTCGTATTCTTGGCAGTATGGCAGATGGAGTCATAACGTTAAACAAAAAAGGGCGTGTGGTTTTAACGAATCCGCCTGCAGACCGTTTTATTCAATCTTGGTATTATGAGCAGGGGATGAAACAAGATTTACACGTTCAATTGCCTGTAGCGTTGCAAACGCTGTTCGAAAAAGTCGTTTTATTAGAAAAAGAGCAAGTAACCGAAGTGGAAATCCAAGGGAGAAGTTGGACGGTGCTCATGACCCCGCTTTATGATCCAAATGAAATAAGAGGAGCGGTAGCTGTTTTTCGTGATATGACGGAAGAGCGCAGGCATGATAAACTACGAAAAGACTTTATTGCTAACGTGTCTCATGAGTTGCGAACCCCTATATCGATGTTACAAGGATATAGTGAAGCGATCATTGATGATATCGTAGGTTCTGATGAAGAAAAGAAAGAAATCGCTAAAATTATCTATGATGAATCACTGCGAATGGGAAGGTTAGTAAATGAACTACTTGATATTGCTAGAATGGAAGCTGGGCACGTTGAGTTAAATTTAGAGCAAATAGAGGTACAATCATTTGCAGAACGAATTGTTAGAAAGTTTCATGGTCTTGCTCGCGAACAAGGAATTGAATTAACAATGGAGATGTCTAAAGAAGCACATTTAGACTGTGATCCAGATCGTATTGAACAAGTATTAACCAATTTGCTTCATAATGCCGTTCGTCATACAAGTGAGAAGGGCCACGTTAAGCTTCAAATTTATGACTATGAAGAAGGATGTAAGTTTGATGTCATCGATACAGGATCAGGAATTCCAGAACAAGATCTTCCTTACGTGTTTGAGCGTTTTTACAAAGCTGATAAGGCTAGGACAAGAGGCCGTGCAGGAACAGGACTTGGCCTAGCTATTGCCAAAAATATTGTTGAGGCCCATGAAGGAACGATTTCTGTTCATAGTAAAATGAACGAAGGAACAACCTTCTCCTTCTTTATTCCTAAAAAAGGAAATAAGTAATAAGGAAATCTGTCCCAAGTTTTATATGATTAGTTTGATATCATATATTGGGACAGATTTTTCGTTTTTAGTTTAGAGAGTTACTTGAAGAGTTTATGATAAATGGTAAGCCAACGTTCTTTCGTATCTTGATCTGTTAAAGAAAGATAATGAAGCAATGTCATTAAACTTTTTGCATCCATATTTTTGATAAAAGTCCGAATTACTTTCTCATCATACGTAGCTTGCAGGAAGTAGACAAGTTCATATCTCATGTAAGGAACTCCTTTGTTTGGAGAAAAAGGTTTCAGCTGTAAATGGATATCGTTTAATAGAAATACCTTATCCCGCTTTTAGTTTTTTTCATCAAACTATAGTGATTCACTTACTTGCTTTATATTCTGGCGAGCTTTTTTGGCAGCTTGAACCATAATGGATAGGGCGGCAACCGTTTCTTGCTCCCCGCGTGTTTTTAATCCACAATCGGGATTAACCCAAAAGAGATTTGCTGGCAATACGGATAAAGCTCGTTCAAGGACTGATGTGATTTCCTCTTCAGAAGGGACACGTGGACTATGAATATCATATACTCCAAGACCAATTCCTTTATCATAAACATTTGTTTCAAATGCCGAAATTAATTCAGCGTGGCTTCTAGATGTCTCAATAGAAATGACATCTGCGTCTAACGCTTTTATGGCATCAATAATCTCATTAAAATCGCTATAGCACATATGGGTATGAATTTGCGTTGTATCTGATACAGCTGACGTACTTCTTTTGAAAGCTTCGACTGCCCAATCTAAATAGTAGCTATGTTTTTTCTGTTTAAGTGGAAGTCCCTCGCGTAAAGCTGGCTCATCAACTTGAATCATGGTGATTCCTGAGTTTTCTAATGATTGAACTTCCTGAAGTAACGCTTCGGCAATTTGAAAAGCAACTTCTTTATGAGTAAGGTCATTACGGACAAAGGACCAATTTAAAATGGTAACAGGCCCCGTTAACATTCCTTTAACTGGTCGGTTTGTAAGTGATTGTGCATAGAGCGTTTCTTTTAAAGTGATTGGTTGATCGAAAGAGACATTTCCATAAATAATTGGAGGTTTTACGCAACGAGAACCGTACGACTGCACCCACCCATTTTGCGAGAATGCAAAACCTGTTAATTTCTCACCAAAAAACTCAACCATGTCATTTCGTTCAAATTCTCCATGTACTAGAACATCAATATCCAATTCCTCTTGTATACGAATCCACTTTTCAATGTTGCTTTTGATGTGTGCCTCATACGTATCGTTCGCTAATTCACCTTTTCTCCACTGAAAGCGCGCTTTTCGAATGTCCTTTGTTTGTGGAAAACTTCCAATAGTGGTTGTTGGTAGGAGAGGTAAGTTCCACTTTTTATTTTGAAGCTCATATCTTTCTTGAAATGGTTTTGTTCTCTCTGATGGAAGAATGGTTTCTTCTTTTTTCTTTCTCCATGTTGATTGCTCAAGTTTTTTAAGAGTAGAATCATAGCGCTCTAATACATTTTGTTTAGTGGGAGATGGATGGAGTAAGACATCTCGTAAAAGGCGCAATTCATCTAGCTTCTCATCACCAAAAGCCAAAGCATCTTTCACGATGGAATGTAGCTTGGATTCTCCTTTAACAGTAACCGGAACATGCAATAAACTAGAAGAAGGTTGGAGAATTTGATTAGTTAGCGGAACATACTTACTAAGCTGCGTTATAAGATCGTTCGTTTCTTGTAAACGATTCTTCCAAATGTTTCTTCCATCAATTACTCCTACAGCAAGAATCTTATCTTTAGGAAAGCCGAATTTTTTTATTGATTGAATGTTTTCTTCATAACCACTGACAAAATCAAGACCGATTGCTTTCACAGGTAAGTCAATTACCTGTTTATAGTGAGAAACTGCCTCAAAGTAAGTTTGTAACAAAATTTCAAGTTCGGGTACTTGCTTAGAGATCTCCTCATAAAAGTCATGAACGAGCTCCATTTCATCCGTTGTTATATCGGTAACGAGCGAAGGCTCATCAATCTGAACGAGAGTGGCGCCTGCTTGTGCGAGCTCAGATAACAATTGCGTATAAACTGGGATAAAACTTATTAATAAACTTCCAAACGATTCCGTATTATAACCTTTAGATAATTTCAAAAATGTAAAAGGTCCAAGGATAACAGGCTTTCCCGTAATGTTTAATTCGTTCTTTGCTTCTAAGAAAGCTTGAAGAGGACGATTCTCTAGTAAAACAGGCTTTTTATTTTCAATTTCAGGAACAATGTAATGGTAATTTGTATCGAACCACTTTGTCATTTCACAAGCATGCGTTCCTTGACTACCACGTGCCATTGCGAAGTAGGTAGCTAAAGGAACCGTCCCTCCATCATGTCCAAACCGTTTCGGAACAAAGCCAAACATACTAGCTGTATCAAGAACGTGATCATAATAGGAAAATTCCCCAACAGGAATAAGGTCCACATCTTTTTCTAGTTGCTTCTGAAGATGATGAAGTCGATATTTCTTCATTTGTTGTAAGAAAGTCTCTTCAGTAATAGTATGAGACCAATAGGCTTCAAGAGTTTTTTTCCATTCGCGGTTCTCTCCAATTCGAGAGTAGCCTAAATTACTAGTTTTTAATGAGTTCATTAATAGTTCCTCCAATAAAATATATATTTCACTACAAAAAAATGGATATCATTACCGAAAAAAGGGTAACGATATCCATAGATTAATCAATGCAATATTGTTAACACCTCCCTATCTCCCGTAGGTAAAAGCAGTGTTGTTAAAATAGGCAGGTCTCCTGGCTCTAGAATCAACGTGATCATGGTCTTCCCAGCGTTAGCCAGTGACATGTCATGATAACTTTTCTATTACAGTGGCGGGACCGCTTCGGATTTACACCGAATTCCCTTTTAAACTTTGAAGCTATCTTCAAAGTACCTATTTTCAACATATGAAATTGTTTTAAACTTTAGCTTAGTAGGAGGGAGGTTGTCAATAGTTTTTTTATATACTCCGTACAAACGATAGTGAAAAAGTGCATAAAGAGGTATTTGTCCATAAGTTAGAAAATCGATCATGGCTTATGACTGCATCAATCATATATAATATAGACCATACATAATTTGAAACTATCACGAGCACGAAAAAAAGATGTGTAACTACTTCTCGATATTTGAGATAAGGAGGAAGATTATGAAGTTATATACGCGAACGGGTGATGAGGGAAAAACAAGTGTAATAGGAGGAAGGCTAGATAAAGATGATACTCGGGTCATAGCGTACGGAACTACAGATGAATTAAACTCATTTATTGGGCAGGCCATTACGCAATTGGACGATGAAAATTTTTCTGATATAAAAATGGAGTTGACTAAAATTCAACATGAATTATTTGATTGTGGCGGAGATTTAGCGATGATTAAAGCTTCAGAGAAACATCCTTACAAGGCGAATCAAGCTATGATTGATTTCTTAGAAACGCGTATAGATGTTTATATTGAAGAAGCTCCTGAGTTAGAAAAATTCATATTACCAGGAGGAGCGGCTGCGGCTGCGACCCTTCACATTTGTCGTACGATTACAAGAAGGGCTGAACGATATGTGACTAGACTGCAACGAGAGGCTGAAATAAATACTATTGTACTAAAATACTTAAACCGGTTATCGGATTATTTCTTTGCAGTTGCTCGCGTCGTGAATGCTCGACTAAAGGTTGGAGATATAAAATATGAAAGGAGTGCGATTGTATTTAAGGGAGGAAAGCGGAAGAAAGAGAAATAAGTAGAAGCCACACTCTGATAAAGTGTGGTTTTTTCTTTAATTTAATTAAAAATCAGCGAATATACATGGAATGATTCACATGACCTCTCATATATTGGTAAATGTGTATGATGTATAGAGGGGGATAAATGAATGAAAAAAAGTTGGCTAGTTGTGCTATTATTACTTGCTGGATGTAGCAATGAAGTGTCTGCTGAAGGGCCTAAGCCTGTTGCCTCACATTCTTCTTATTTTCACACCGAATCTATGTGGAAGGCTCCTGTTTATTGGAAGATTAGCTTAAAAGATGAGTGGAATAACAATGTTCATGATGTCGTTTTGAATGACTATGGTTATAGGTCCTCTAGTTCTTTAGATGAAGAAGCGTTACAGCAACTAGCTAAGGACCTAGCCGCGCATATAGATACTCCTATGCAAAATCCCCGTATTCAATCAAATGGTGAAATTACTCCCGGCACTCCAAGAGTCATCCTTTCTGAGCAGGAACTCGTTGATCAGTTACAAAAGGTAGAAACAGGAACAAAGGATATGGTTATGCCTATTTATGTGACGGAACCAGCTGTTTCTGAAGAGGACGTAATAGGAATTGACAAAAGAAGCATTGGAGAATTCAAAACGTACTTTAATCCTAATGTTGCAGGTAGATCGCAAAATGTCAAATTATCCGCAGAAGCTATTTCTGGAATCGTGTTAGGACCTGGAGATACATTTTCTTTTAATCAAACGGTAGGAGAGCGAACAAGAGAAAGAGGATACGAAGAAGCAAAAGAGATTATAAATAAAGAATTTGTCATGGGGATTGGGGGAGGGATTTGTCAAACATCTTCAACACTCTTTAATGCCGTTGACAAAGCGGGTTTAGAAATGATTGAACGATATACACATTCAAGAGAAATAGGTTATGTTCCAGAAGGGAGAGATGCAACTGTATCATGGGGAGGACCGGATTTTCGATTTAAAAATCCCCATTCCTATCCTGTGCTCATTAAAACAGATGTAAATCTAAATCGAGGAGAAATTCTTGTTTCAGTTCATACACATTAGAGTTTCATGAGAAAAAGCTGGTCTCATTTTCTAATTGCCTCATTTTTCGAAAGAGGGTGTCCAAAGGGTAGCTACCTTTTTGGATACCTTTTTCGTGCATAAATGAAACATATCCATTTCATACTAAAAAACGACAATGTCTGGATTAAAACAGAAGGATGTGAGGGTCGTGCTCGGAAAATGGCTGATGAAGCAATTGGTAGGAAATCGAAAAGAGACGTTACAGGATGCTGTTCAATTGTTTCAAAAATCAAGCGATTTTGTCATGTACGATCTTAATAAGGAAAAAAACACATATAAAATTGCTTATTTTCAAACGTTGATTGATAGTAATCGGTTGCAGCGAGATGTATTGCCATATATTAATCGGTCAATAGGTGAAACATTGGAACAGCTAATCGACGATATTCCTGTTCAAGGAAAGGAACTCACAAAGGCTCCGAAGAATGTACGTGAAAAGATGATGCAAGGATTTGTTTTGATCTATGATAAACAGCTTCGTTCTCAATGTGCGCTAGTAGAAGTAGCGATGGATTCGGGCCGGGACGTGGCCCCATCGGAAAATGAATTTACGGTAACAGGACCCCAGGAAGCCTTTATTGAAGCAATTGATACAAATATAAATTTAATTCGAAAACGCTTGCCGTTGCCTCAAATGCAGGTAAAAGAATTGAAGTTAGGGAAACTTACTCAAACACGGGTTTCTATCCTGTATATCGAAGGAATCGTAGATAAAGATAATCTTCGAACAGTAGAACAAAGATTACAGGACATTGAGTTTGATCAAGTTATCGACTCAAGTAGTCTGGCACAGATGATTTCAGATAATCAAATGTCTATTTTTCCGCAGCTGATTAATACACAGAGACCAGAGCGTGTAGCCGCTGCAATTGCTGAAGGAAAAGTTGCTTTTTTAGCAGATGGCTCTCCGGAGGCTGTTTTTGGGCCTACGACTTTGGTTGAATTCTTCTCTTCGTTAGAAGATTACTACATGCCATGGCAAGTCTCTACATCCGTTCGTTTATTACGTTTTCTAGCCGTTGCCTTCTCTGTATTAGCAACACCGATCTACGTTGCTGTCTTGACGTTTCATTATGAACTCATTCCGAGAGATTTGCTTTCAACCATTATTGCATCTAGAAGCAACATCCCATTTCCTCCTATACTTGAAGCCATTTTTCTAGAGTTAACGATTGAATTACTTCGAGAAGCAGGGGCTCGTCTACCGACGAAAGTAGGTCAGACAATTGGAATTGTTGGAGGAATTGTTATTGGACAAGCATCTGTTGAAGCCGGTTTAACCAGCAATATTTTGCTTATTATCGTAGCACTGGCTGCACTTGCTTCTTTTACTACTCCGGTTTACCAAATGGGAAATACTATCCGATTAATTCGCTTTCCTTTTTTATTAGCCGCTGCATTTTTAGGAGGTGTAGGGGTAGCGTTTTGTTCTTTAATTACGATGGTACACTTACTAAATTTAAAATCGCTAGGGCGACCATACTTTGAACCTATATTTCCACCGAGGATTAAAGATTGGAAAGATGCCTTTGTCCGATTGCCGTTTAACTGGATGTCATCTCGCCCCGTTTATTTACGTCCTAGAGATAAGGGAAGGTTTAATTTTAATAGAGCATCTAAGAAGCATGATATTGATGAATGAGGCGGTGAGCAGATGGAACAACCGATTAAGGAAAAATATTTAGTTTCAGGTTTTTTAACCCTCTTTCTTATTAATGGGATGCAAGTAGGTGTTGGAGTACTAAGTTTTCAAAGATCGGTTGTTAAAACAGCAGGATATGATGCTTGGATCTCTGTTTTAGTGGCTGGAATGGTTGTTCATCTCATCATCGCGTGTATGTATATATTGCTAAAGCGGGCAAATGGGGATTGGGTTTCCATTCATCAACAAATTTTTGGGAAATGGATTGGCAATGCACTTTCTTTTATTATTTGCATCTATTTTATTTTATTAGCGACCACCGTACTTCGAGCGTATATTGAAATTGTTCAAGTTTGGATGTTTCCTGACTTACCCACGTGGTCAATGGCTATTGTGGCAGCTATATTTTTTTATTATGTAGTGGCAGGAGGCTTTCGAACTGTTGTTGGGATTACGTTTTTAGGTGTGATCATTCCGGTTGCGTTGGTACCTATTTTATTACTACCTCTTGAATTTGCTAATTTTATCAATATGTTGCCGATTTGGAAACATTCACTTGCAGAACTAGCAATAGGAGCGAAAGAAACGACATTAAGTTTTCTTGGATTTGAACTACTCCTCCTTTACTACCCATTTTTGAAGAAAAAAGAATTGACTCAAAAATGGGCGCACATAGGGGCTTTGCTTACGACCCTCTCTTATACAATTTTAATGATTGTTAGCTTAGCGTTTTATAGCGAAGAACAGCTAAATCGAACGATTTGGGCTACCTTAACGCTGTACAAAGTTGTTCAATTACCTTTTTTGGAACGGTTTGAATACATCGGAATTTCGATGTGGATGTTTTTAATTGCGCCAAATATTGCACTTGCTCTATGGGGAGCAAGTCGATGTGCGAAGCGTATTTTTCAAATGAGTCAACGAATAGCCCTTCTTGTATCTTTAGGAATTATGGCTTTAGTTTCTATTTTTTTACCTACAAGACAAGAAGTAAGTTTATTTAGCGACTGGATTGGAGAAATTGGATTCTATATTGCTTTTGTTTATGTACCTATTCTTGTTTTATTACAAACCATCGTATTAAAGCTAAGGAGGGGAAAGCGTGAACAGACGACTAGCATGTAGTATCATCCTCATGCTTTTATTCTTAACAGGTTGTTTAGAAACTCGGATTGTTGATGAAGTCTCCATGATTCGAGCTGCTGCTTTTGATTTTGATCAGGAGCGGGGACTAAAGATAACAGTTAGCTTTCCTACATTTCCAGAGGAAGCACAACAAGAAGAGTTAAAACAGGGAATCATTCAAGCAACGGGGGAAACAACGAAAGGAACACGAATTGAATTGAATAAAAAATCACAAAAACCGATTAGATTTGGACAAACAAGGTTACTTATGTTCAGTCAAGAGTTAGCTGAACAAGGAATTGAAAGAACGGTTAATGCTATGTATCGAGATCCTTCTGTAGGGAACCGTATCTTACTAGCAATTGCAGAAGGAAATGATGCTGGTTCTTATATTGAAACGGATCTAGGTGACGGGGAATTAGCTGGGGTCCACTTGCCAGAATTAATTGAGCAAAACCAAGATACTAGTATTTTACCCCCGACGAATATGCATGAATTTCTCTTTAGTTTATATAATGATGGGCGCGACCCATACTTACCCATGCTTGGAAAGTCTAGTGAAGAGCACGTGTCTATTATTGGAACGGCCTTATTTTCTGGTGAAACGTATCATTCTTATTTAAATTTAGATGATTCATTTATATTAAAGATGATGCTTGATACAACCAGACAAGCTATTCAACAATTTGAAGTAGAATACGAAGGAGAGCAAAGTTATGTCGTCTTAGAAAAGTTACATAGTGATGTGAGGAGAAACCTCAATAAGTCAGGAAGTGTCCCTGTTTTTACCATTGATATCACTATGGATGGAGCAATAGAAGATTATGATGGGAAAATGAATTTGGATCAAGTTAACATTATTGAAAAAATGGAACAATCAATTGAAGACTTAATATCAACGCGTGGAGAAGAGTTACTTGTTCAATTTCAGCAAGGAGGAATAGATCCACTTGGATTAGGAGAGAAATATCGAAGTACGACTAGGAATTGGGACTCCGAGGAGTGGCAAAATACATTGTATCCAAGTTCTGAATTCCAAGTACATGTCGATGTAAAAATTATCCAATCGGGTGCAGTAGAGTAAAAAGTAATGGAATAAAATAATTAAATCCTCCATAGGATAACAATGTGAAACTTTTGGAAAAATGAGTAGTACCGAGTGTATGAGGAGGAAAACATGGTTGATTTTATAAAACGAATTTGTATTGCCTTGGCCTTAGCAACGTTTTTAGGTTTGTTGTTTATTAGTACGACAACATCGTTTGCTGAAACGAAAGAAGTAGTGCCAGAAGAGCTAGTAGAATCGCTCATCTGGCCTACTGTTGGTGAAATTACGGATACATATGGGACAAGGTGGGGTAAGCATTATGGAATTGATATAGCTGCACCTGAAGGAACAACTGTTGTTACAATTGCTGATGGCATTGTTAGTCGTTCGTATTATTCAGATACATATGGAAATGTTGTCTTTGTTGAACATGATAATGGTCTTGAGACTGTTTATGCTCATCTACATAAAAGAAAAGTGGAAGAAGGACAAGCGATAACAGAAGGTGAAAAAATAGGGACGGTAGGAACAACAGGACGATCATCGGGAAATCACCTTCATTTTGAAGTACATAACGGCAATTGGAATATCGAAAAATCAGAATCCATAGATCCATTTTTAGTGCTGTCACAAGAACCAGAGTATATGTATGCCTCTTTAGGTGAGGATTCTCCGTATGGACAAGATTGGAAACAGAGGGAAATTGTATCTGTTATGAGTCCTGAACGAGACGAAACTTTAATTCATAATCGGAGTAACGGAGAAACAATCGAAGTCACTGTTCAGGCAGGAGATACGTTATGGAGTCTAGCCTCAAAACTCGGTGTCTCGGTAAATGAGTTAAAAGAATGGAATGGCTTAACAGGTGATGTAATAAAAGTAGACGACGTTCTTGTAGTCGTTCAAATGGAAAACGTTCATATCATTCAGTCAGGTGAAACGTTAACATCCATTGCCACTAATTATGGAATAACGGCAAAAGAAATAATTGAGCAAAATCAATTAGAGTCTGACATGATTGTACCTGGACAAACAATCGTAATAAATTAGAGGACAAGTGTGTGAAAACCTTGTCGAATATGGTAAAATTAAGTCAAGTTATCATTGGTAAGGATGAAGAATGAAATGGGACTGCAACAAGTACGAGTCGACACAGAGCTATTTCAATGGCTTAACAAACAAACGGATTTAACTAGCTATCAAGTAGATCTAATTGATGGTTTTATCTTTATGCTAAAAAAGATAAATCAGCACGGTTCGATCCGGATGGTGAATGAAAAAGAACTCCATCCGCGTTTTTGGAAATGTCATGATCGGACTTTTGGGTATGGTTTAATGAGTCCAAAAAAGAAACAGAAGGTCGCACATCTTTATCAATTTTATGTTGATGTTGCATTTACAGAAGGCTTAGTAAAGCGGGAGAATGACCGGATAGTAATTACAGAAAAGGGTCTGTTTTATTTAGGAAAGAATGTAGATGAACAATTAGATCTTTTGTTCACCTATTTTTGGTAATATGAAAAATAATAGGGTGTCCTAGAGGAGAGTTTTTCCTTTTGGGACACCCTATTTTTAGCACTCAATACTATCTACAAAATGAATTCCATCATCTTGTTGCAAATAAATCATTTACATGATCGTCCATTAGTTAGCAGTCTAACTTTCGCCCACGACTGTTGAGTGAGTAGAATGGTCTTACTGGCAATAGTAGATAAGGAAGAGAGAAAAATAAATTCTTGTTGTATGGATGGTGCCTTCCACTCATATATATGAACAGAGGAGGGTGAGGAGACATGAAGCATATTATACAAAAAGGTGAAACATTGAATAAACTAGCTCATCAATATAAACTAAGGCCGTTTGATTTGCTTTTATTTAATCCCCATATTTATTCTTCAAATAGTTATTTAACCCCTGGAATGAAACTGCATATCCCCACCATTCAAAGAGAAGCGGAAATGATGAATGTTGATTACATTACTCATACGGAATTCTCTCAGAACGATGTAGAGAAGATGATACCGTTTGTAAAAGAACTAGGTGTAAAAGTGGATATTATCGGGTATTCTGTTTTGAATCAGCCTATTTATTCTTTTAAAATAGGTACCGGTCCTAAAGAAGTTTTCTATTCTGGAGGTTGGCATGCAAATGAATGGCATACGAGTAAATTTTTGATGCATTACATAAGGGAATTAGCTATATGTCACAAACAAGGAAAAAAGTGGCACGGTTATGAAGTGAAAGATATCTTATCAGAAGTCACTCTTTTTGTTGTTCCATTAGTAAACCCTGATGGAGTTGATTTAGTACTTCAAGGAGTTTATCGTGATCATCCGTTTGAAAAAGAAGTTCTAGAGATTAATAAAGGAATGAGACGATTTGAGCATTGGTCGAGTAATATACGTGGAGTTGACCTTAATCATCAATGGCCAGCGAGGTGGGAGGAAGAGGCTAAAGGAAGTCCACAAATCCCTTGGGCACGCCATTATAGTGGGAGCGGTCCATTAACAGAACCTGAAGCTCAAGCGATTCATCGCTTAACAGTACGTCATTCCTTTTCCTATGTCCTAGCTTTTCACTCCCAAGGTCAGGTGATTTATTGGGGCTATCGAGGACTTGAACCGAAAGAGAGTGAAGAAATGGTCAAACGCCTATCTCTTGTTAGCTCCTATACGCCGGTTCATACTGCTGAAAGTGATGGAGGGTATAAGGATTGGTTCATTCAAGAAACAGGTCGTGCAGGTTTTACTATTGAGGTTGGTGTCGGAACAAACCCGTTGCCACCGGAAGCTTTTTCTGAAATCTGGTCTAACAATTGTTTACTTGCACTTGAAGGACTCATTCTCTAACGTATATGTTTATTGCCAAACCCTCAAAAGGACGGTACAATTTGTCTAAAGAGACAATGGGAGCGCTTTACAGTGACCGTTAATGATTTAATTTAGATACGAAAAGGATCATCTTAATTATTTTATGTAAATAAGAATGATGTTTTGGGGGTAGAACGATGGCAATTGAACAAGTGCGACCTAAAAAAATATATGAAATTGTTGCAGAACAATTAACAGAAATGATCCGAAGTGGGGAAGTTATGCCCGGAGAGCGATTATCTTCTGTGCAGCAACTTGCAGAAGACTTTAATGTAGGCCGTTCAGCTATTCGTGAAGCACTAAGTGCATTAAAAGCAGTTGGACTTGTCGAGATTAAACAAGGCGAAGGGACGTTTGTAAAAAAAATAGATCATGATTTGGTTAGCAATGTAATTCCATCTGTTGAATTTATGAAACAGGAAGATATACAGCAACTATTTGAAATTAGAAAGATCGTTGAAACGGGAGCGGCTTCTTTGGCAGCAAAGAACCGGAGTCAAGAAGACCTACAAAAGATGAAGCTTATTCTTGAAGAAATGCTACGTGCTGAAGGGGATGGAGAAATTGGTGAAAAAGCCGATGTTGAATTTCATATGGCCATTGTCCGATCAACGAAAAATGATATGCTACTTAAATTATTAGAAACGGTATCTGATACGATGCAAGTCTTAATGCGTGAAGCTCGAAGATTATTTTTGTTTTCGGAAAGCGAAAAAATGAAGCAACTATATGATGAGCATATCATTATTTTTGAAGCAATTCAGAATAACGATTCCCAACAAGCATATGAAGCGATGATGACACATATTGTTGGTGTAGAGAAAGCAGTATTCCAAAAGGTGACAACGAAAACTAAATCAGATCATTTATAGACGAAAAGCCTGCTAAGAGTGATCTCTTTGCAGGCTTCATTTCAAACCAAACTTCCCTTTTACTATTCAAACTTTAGGGCATCTCCATCGAACGATTCGTCTGCAACTTTAATGGAGTCTGTTGGGCACCCTTCTTGTGCGTCAATCATATCTTCTTCTAGTTCCTCAGGAATTACAGCAGTCCCTTTGTTATCATCTAGAATTACAAATGCAATTCCCTCATCATCATAATCATAAATATCTGGAGCAGCGGCGCCACAAGCTCCGCATGCAATACAGGTATCTTTATCAACAATTGTGTACTTTGCCATCTTAAAACCCTCCAATTTATTACCATTCGATCATTATTACGAACAGAATTTTAACAAAAAAATGTGATTTTCTACTGATTTATTGTAAAACGGATTGCCAAACTTTTCAACCAATTTTGTTTCAAATTATTTTTCTCTTTCAATATGCTCGTCTTATTTATTTGCTCATTCGATACTTTTCAGCCGCTTTGTTCACTGGAATTTGTTACAATAACTATATAGTGCAAGGTGGTGGATTAACATGGAAACATTAACAATTAGACAAGCAATTATAGCAACAGTTATAGCAACTATCCAAACAGATAGAACGATATACGGTATTTACCATTTATTAAAAGGGAAAAAATCAGCACAAACGATCCAAGATGGCGCTTTTTTTGGAGTTTTTTCTTATTTTGGACTTTTTCCTAAATTAGAACGTAGTGACTTTGAGAACGATATATCACATCTTATTTCAAACCATTTGGCAATAAAAATAGAAGAAGATCGGGTGAAGTTAACTGATTATGGTCAAAAAGAGTTACATCACTTTCAAACTAGAAACCATTATGTTAATGATTTACGCGGATGGGAGTACCAGTCATATGCAGAAGAAGTTTGGTTACGTCTATCCTTGTTTATTCAAGTTATAAGTAATCTTTCAGTAGGAGAAAGGAGTTTTTTTCCTATTACTCACCAAACAAAGATTCAACAATGGGTAAAACAGCATCTTCCGAAGGTAGAGGATATGAATAAGGTAAGCAAACAAATCCATGTTGAATTAGAACGTTTTTTGTCTACATGTTCAAACGTACAAGCTGCGATTTTTGTTCATCAGTTAAGCGGAAGAGGAAAAATTGGGTTAACGAGACAACAAATTGCGGAACAATTACATAGTACCGTTGAAGCGGTTACGGTTATTCAACTTTCAACAATTCATCGTTTTATTTTAACAATGGAGAGAACAGAGGCATTCCCATACTTATCCATATTTGTAGAAGGTCTGAAACCTGCATTTGTATTAACGGAATCAGCTAAACAAACATTTCTTCTCTTGGAAAAAGGGCATACGATTGAAGAGATAAGTGACATGAGAAAATTAAAAAAGAATACGATTGAAGACCATGTAGTAGAGGTAGCAATTCAGAACCCTAATTTTTCAATCCGCCCTTTTGTAAGTGAGGAGGAAGAGAACTTAATATTACACCTTGCAGAAACTCTTCAAACATCTCGTTTACGAACGATAAAAGAACAAATTCCAAAAGAAGTTGAATATTTTATGATTCGATTAGTGTTAGCGAGAAAGAAGGTAGAGAATGGAACTTGAATATGAATTACAAAAGCACTTTGGGTATCCTGAATTTCGAACTGGGCAAAAAGAAGTCATTACAGCTTTAGTAGCTGGGCAAGATGTAGTAGCAATGCTCCCAACAGGAACGGGGAAATCCATTTGTTATCAACTTCCAGCTCTCCTGTCAGAAGGTACAGCTCTAATAGTATCTCCACTATTGTCATTAATGGAAGACCAAGTACAACAACTTCGAAGTGAAGGAATTAAGTCAGTAGTTGCGATTAATAGTTTTATGCAAAAAAACGAACGAAGAAACGTGTTCCGTGATTTGCATAAGTATAAATTAATTTATATTTCACCCGAAATGTTACAAATTCCATTCGTTCAAGAACGTTTATCCAAAATGAAAATTTCTTATTTTATCGTTGATGAAGCTCACTGTATTTCTCAATGGGGGCACGATTTTAGACCGGATTATTTACGGTTAGGCAACGTAAAGCAAGTGCTTGGAAACCCACCTTGCTTGGCTATTACAGCAACAGCCACGAAATCAGTTCAGAAGGACATAAGCAATCGCTTAGTAATGGATCAGCCTCGTTATCTAATCTATTCAGTTGATCGTCCTTCGATCTCATATAGAGTGGAAATATGTGAGACACATGGACAAAAAATGGAACGTGTCGAACAGATTGTTCAATCAATAGCGGGTCCAGGGATGATTTATTTTTCAAGCCGGATGTGGGCAGAAAATGTTGCAGCCTGGTTAAAACAAAAGGATGTAGGAAGAGTCGCTTTTTATCACGGAGGACTTACGACAGAAGATCGACTGTTAATTCAACAACAATTTATGAATGGACAAATTGATGTCATTTGTTGTACTAGTGCGTTTGGAATGGGCATTAATAAAAAGGATATACGATTTGTTCTTCATTTTCATTACCCCGTGGATATGGAGTCCTATGTACAAGAAATTGGTCGAGCAGCAAGAGACGGAAAGCCAAGTGTAGCCATTTTATTGTATTGTGAAGAAGATAGTGGATTAAATAGGCTGCTATTAGAAGGAGACCGATTGACGGATGAGCAATTAAGAGAGTTGTTACAACAAGTAAGACATGTACCAAAATGGACAAATGAAGTGGAAAGAAAGTTGCAGCTACGTATTGGCTGTAGCGACATATCTTGGAGAACAATACGCTATCAATTAGACATAAGAGGAATTCTTGAAGGGGAGCGAGTTAGATCTTTTTCAGTAGACTCTCTTTTTGCGAGTATAAGGGATGAGGAAGACGTTAGGTTGCAAAGCAAAAGAATTAAACTAGAGATGTTTCTACGGTGGATACGAACGACTTCTTGTCGGAGAGAATTGCTTTTAGATTATTTTTCAGAAAAAGTAGAAAAAACTCCAGAAAGTTGCTGTGACAATTGTGGGTCTTCACTTGAGTTATTTGAAAAGAAAGACTATAGGACGTTATCCGCAAATGTACAATCATGGAAAGAGATACTAGAAGATATACTTGGACAGGGTGTAAGCAACGATGAAAAAACAGAGTGAAGTTGTAGCTGAATTAACAGATCATGAACTAAAGCTAAATGTGTATGGAACTCAAGGAATCATGATTATTTTAGCGGGAGTTTTTGGCTTTTTCGTCTTTGACCGTTGGGAAGAGTTCACAGCGCTATTTCAATTTAACATTAACGTAATTCTGCTATTAGGTGGTACAGTTGCCATTTTCATCGTACTTATTGATTTGGTTCTAGAAAAAATGTTGCCACCATCATGGTTGGATGATGGTGGAATTAATGAGCGAGTTTTTAGGGAATTATCTTTACTTGAGTTAACGGTTCTCTGTTTTGTTGTCGCTGTTGCAGAAGAATTGTTATTTCGTGCTGTTTTACAAACGGCCTTTGGTTTAGTGATTGCCAGTACTATTTTTGCCGTTATACATTTTCGGTATCTGCATAAGCCTATCCTTTTTATCAATGTATGGTTAGTTAGTTTTCTTTTGGGTGCTTTATTTTATTGGACTGGCAATGTATTAGTAACTATTTTTGCTCATTTTATGATTGATTTTTTATTAGGTTTAGTGATAAGACATCGATACGTAACGAAAAATAGCGGACGGGAGAGTAATATGTATGACTAAAGATGGGAGAAAATATGATCAAGCAGATCAATTACGTGAGCAGATGGAAACGTTAGAGCCAGAAAATCAAATACAGAAATCATTACCTCCTAGAAGTCAAATTCATCGAAGAACTAGAAAAAAGAAAAAAGTAATACCTTTTTCGTTCCCTCTTATACGTGTGTTACTCTTATTGTTTTTTGTAATAATTATTGCTGCATTAACTTCGCCGTACTGGCTTTAACGACTTGTATATTTTCATTCTAAAACATGTCCTACCTTCATATAGTTCTACTATGGAGGAGGTGGTTGAATGAAGCTGTTTAAAGAATGGAATGTACACAAATATTATGGACCAGAAATAGTGAAAATAATGCTCGAGGAATTGGTTTCAAGGAAAGAAAAATTTGAGAAAATGGAAAAAGCAAAGATGCGTTGGTCTTTCTTTGCTATGGGGTGTGCTGCGTTGTTTCTATTGTTTGGCTCAAGAGCAATTACGAGTCAACAAGTATCTCTTAATACGAATATATTAAGTGCGGTAATTGGACATCCTGCGGTTTTTCTTCTAATGATCCTCCTTTCCATTGGCTTTATTCAATTACGGTATTTTGTGAAAAAAGCAAAGAAAGCAGAAAAGGAATTCGATGAATTGAGAGAAGAAATGATTGATCGGAGCTCTGAGTTATGGGAGAAGGATTCTGATTGGAAAGCACGAGAAGCCCTATATTCTTATATAAAAAAAGAGCATGATATTAATCTTTATCATAAATAAAAGGGGGTTCCAATTTCGAATTTTCCCTTTTGGAACCCCCCTAAAGATATGAGCGAAATGGCAAACTTTAGATTTGAAAGCCGTTTTAAAGTGAATTCTCATATTTCATTTTATTTACTCCGTTCCACTATGCTTCTAAAGGCAAGGCAGGCTTTCCGAAAAATAAGTAAGTTGTTCGGCAAAACTCATAATCGCGAATTTGAATTCTTTCTTCATCAAACCCTTTTATTTGACCAAATGCAAGGGTTTTTCCTTGTTTTGAACAGAAGACTTCTACAGGAATTCCCAGACGGTGATTCAGTTCAAGGTCTTGGTTGGTAACGAGCGATTTGTTTGTTAACTTCGTTAAAATCAAGATGATCACTCCTAGTTGATAATTTTATTTTAAAATGTAAGCGTTTCCTTTTTGCTCTTTCTTTCAGTATAGGGTAAATTTATGTAATTTTCAATTAATTTGTATGTTTTTCTAACAGTTTATAAAGGGGAAAATAAACGGTAGAAGAACGACGATCCAAGTCAAGTTTAAAAGCTTTTACATTTTAAATTGTCTTGATTTTGTCACATTGTTGTTTTTCACCTTTTTCAAATTTATGCTACTATTTATATAGTGTAAATGTGAGAAATGTACTTGAAAATGAGGAGTGGAGCGTAATGACAGCAGTACAATTAGTGGCAATTTTAAGTATTGGTTTATTGGCAATGGCTTCCGCTGTAGCTATGGCAATTTATATGTTGAAAGTATCGGAGCATTCTGAATAAGTTTACCTGTGGGAGACTCATTTGAGTCTCTTTTTTTGTGAAGAAATAGTAAGAATATTTCTAACAAACTTCTATGTAACTATTTTCTTTTAGGGGGACGAAAGGTACAATATAACAATAAAGGAGGGGTGTTCGTTGATAGATAAAATGTTAACTAGATTAGAAGCGTTATATCCAGAGATGGTTGAACTGCGACGAACGTTACATGCGGAACCTGAATTATCTTTTGAAGAGGTCAAAACCCCCACTATGATAGCCGATTATTTAGAACAATTAGGGGTTATGGTGAAACGAAACGTAGGTGGGCGTGGAGTTGTAGGCTACATACAAGGTGGAAAACCTGGGAAAACCGTTGCATTACGTGCAGACTTTGACGCACTTCCAATTCAAGAAGAAACAGGTCTCCCTTTTTCATCCAATCATCCAGGCATCATGCATGCTTGTGGTCATGATGGTCATACTGCAACGTTGCTTGTTCTTGCAAAAGTATTAATGGAGTATCGTGATCAGCTTGAAGGGACTGTAGTACTCATTCATCAATTTGCAGAAGAGTTGGCGCCAGGCGGAGCAATTGAGATGATTAAAGACGGTTGTTTAGATGGGATCGATGCTATTTATGGTACTCATTTATGGTCAACGATGCCACTTGGGCAAGTTGGCTATCGTCAAGGTCCCATTATGGCTGCGGCTGATCGTTTTGAAATAGAGGTTGCTGGTCGTGGGGGGCACGGGGCAAGCCCCCATGAAACAGTCGATTCAATTGCTGTGGCAGCCAGTATTGTGACTCAACTTCAGCACATTGTCAGTCGCAATGTTGATCCATTGAAATCAGCGGTTGTAAGTGTCGGGTCGTTCCATGCGGGAGGGGCATTTAATGTAATAGCCGATAAAGCAACGATTGTCGGCACAGTGAGAACGTTTGATCCGGTTGTTCAGGAATTCATTATAGAACGAATGGAACAAGTGGTTAAAGGTATGTGTGAAGCAATGGGAGCTTCCTATTCTTTCAATTATAAGAAAGGCTATCCAGCTGTAATAAATGATTCAAAAGAGACGAATTACTTTGTTCAGGCCGCAAGAGAAGTGGAAGATGAGATCGAATTATTTGAAATGGAACCTGTTATGGGTGGGGAAGACTTTGCATACTATCTGCAACAAGTACCAGGAACATTCTTTTTTACTGGAGCAGGAAACGAGGAAGAAGGAATCGTTTATCCGCATCATCACCCTAAATTTGATTTTGATGAAAGAGCGATGCTTGTTGCAGCTAAATGTCTAGGTAAGGCAGCACTTGAATTCTTAAATAGAAATAAAAAATTGATGCAAAAAGAAGAACAACCATCCTAATGATGCAATCGTTCATGAATCTTTCATACAGATTCATGAACTTTTTTTAAGTTGAAAGCTTAGTGCAAATTTAAATTAGAAACCGAGTATTCTCTTTTCACTCTGGAGCATAGAGTGTAAAGAGGAGGTGACAGGCTTGCTGTCTATGTGGATTTACAAACGGTTTTTGCTTTTATTACTGGCATATGGTGGAGTCTTAACGGCTATGAATTTATTTCCCAAAGTACCGGTATGGGCTTTTTCTTCCTTTCTTGGAGAAGTGATATTTTCACCACTTAAACTATTAATTGCTATCATTCTTTTTGTCATAGGGTTTCTAGCTTATTCTCTTTTTGTGAGGGATGTAGTAATTATGTGGAAAACAAATTATTCTGTCCCTTTTCACAATCCTAGGCTCATTTCTATTATCATTGCCTGTGTTTCCTGGATTCATTTGTTTATTATAAGTCGTATGTATGCGTTTGTCGTTCTAGCCTTAGCTTTATGGTATGGTATTAAGGATGTTAGATTCAATCGTTAATATTTCATTCTTCTTTAAATTCTTATACAGGAAGGATGAGTTAGAAAGAAGGGTCCGAAATGATTTATTTATTATTGTCATCCATTTTGGCTTTGCTCCTACTACATATGATAATCGAAGCTCGAAGAAACAGAGTGAAGGAGCAAACGTTAGCTTTTGAGTCCTTGCCTACTAGTTTTGATGGTTATCGTATCTTTTTTATTAGTGACATTCATCGAAGAGAGCTTTCGATGTCGATTGTAAATAAAATAAAAGATAAAGCTGATTTGATCATCATAGGCGGGGATATATGTGAAAAAGGGGTGCCATTAAAGCGAGTGGAAATGAATCTTAAACATTTATCATCTGTTGCACCATGTTTATTTATTTGGGGCAACAATGATCATGAGATCGGTGTTGAACATTTACGTTTTCTGTTCAAAAAATATAAAATTACCGAATTGAGTAATGGAATATGGCCCATTCAAAAAGAAGAAGAACAACTGATCGTTGCTAGTGTAGATGATGTAGAAAATGATATTCAGCTTGATTATGAACAAATACCTCATCATAAATTCGCTATCTTGGTTTGTCACTTTCCTGATGTCATAGATGTACTTAAGGCAGATCATCCTTTCTCATTAATATTAAGCGGCCATACGCATGGGGGGCAAATCAGGATTTTTGGATTCGGTATTGCTAAGAAAGGACAATGGATCCATGCGAACTCGTTCATTCAACTTATTAGTAACGGATATGGTACAACGGGTATTCCTTTACGATTAGGCGCTCCTGCGGAAACTCATTTACTTACATTAACGAAAGCAAAAAGAACAGGTGAATAGACACCAGAAACACGCTTACGTACTTTTCCTATGCAAAGGATGTACAAAAAGGGAAGAATCCTTTTTTACATCCTTGTTTCGTTTTACACAAAAGTTTGTTTTCGCTATACTAAATGCTAGATCAAATTGTATCAATAGAAGTTCATGACAGGATGGAATGTCTTTTGAAATTAGGAGGACCGAATATGGCTTTAAAAGAAGGGAAATATAACATAAAGGCGATCTCGAAGATGCTAGGTATTCAAGCAGGAACGTTACGTGCTTGGGAGAGACGTTATCATATCATTGAGCCTGTTCGAAATGCAGCTGGACATAGACTCTATTCTGATGAACATGTTGCCGTATTAAAGTGGTTAATCGATAAAGTGAACAAAGGTTTTACAATAGGACAAGCAGTTGATTTGTTTGAAAAAGGCAATGTAATGATGGAGCAGGCAGAAAATGTTCAATATGAAGATTATTCGATTCAGCTTGCTGATGAACTGTTACGTGCGCTTCTGTCATTCCAAGAAAATAAAGCAAATCAAATATTAAATCAAGCATTTAGTTTGTTTAGCGTAGATAAAGTCACAATTGATATACTAGGTGCATTACTTGTTAAGGTAGGGGCAATGTGGGAAAACAACGAAATTACGGTAGCGCACGAACACTTTGTCACGTCTTTTCTTCGTACGAAAATTGGAACGATCTTTCACGGGTTACCAGTAGATGGTTTTAAACAAAGTGTATTAGCTGTATGTGGACCGAATGAGAATCATGAATTAGGGCTATTAATTTTCACCTTATTTTTAAGAAGAAAAGGCTATGAAGTTGTGTATCTCGGTGCAGGAATTCCTAAATCAGACCTAGAAGTAGTGATACGTGAAATCAACGCAGAAATGTTTTTTACATCTTGTACTATGAGTTCAAATCTAGAAGCTACTTTAACGTTAATTAATGAATTGCAAGCCCTTTTTCCTGAACTAACAATAGGAACAGGTGGATCTGCATTTGAATACTTAAATACGGATCAAACATCTACATATGGAAAATACCTTGTAGGAAATACACGACAAGATTGGGATAATTGGTTAAAAAGGAACCTAAATTTGTAAATAATGGTTGTGTGTATTGAACCTTCTTTTCCGTTCTCTCATATTGTGTAGTAAGACCGTTTTGACGGAACGAACAACCGGAACTGGTGTTCGTATAAAGGAGGGTTTACAATGCGTCTTGAACGTTTAAATACAAACAAATTTAAAGCATTCTTAACCTTTGATGATATGCGTGAAAGAGGATTAACAAAAGAAGATCTTTGGCAAGACTTACCCAAAGTTCATGATTTGTTTCGTGATATGATTCTTGAAGCGGATGATGAACTAGGGTTTAAAGTAGATGGTCCAATTGCAGTAGAAGTGTATGCTATGCCGGCTCAAGGAATGGTGATCATTGTTTCTAAGAATGCTCCTGATGAAGAGTTTGACGAAGAGGGCTTTGAGGAAGGCTATATAGAAATGCAAGTTACGCTTGATGAAACAGAAGATATTTTTTATGAATTTGCCGATATAGAAGATGTAATTGCTCTTTCTTCTCGACTTATTCCTTTCGGCATTCAAGGAGGATCGCTTTATTCATACAATGATCAATACTTTATCAAGTTTGAAGAATTTGATGTGGATTTAGTCGATCAAGCAACTTTTGTCGCACTGCTTGCTGAGTTTGGGAGTCCGTCAACTGTCTCTTCCTATGTTGTAGAAGAGTATGGAAAAAAGCTTATCAAATATGATAGTATTCTTGAGTTGTACCGTACATTTGTTCATAAATAAGAACTGATGATTTCATTGTCAGTTCTTTTTTTCTTTAATAGTTCTCGTTTGTTTTTTTTTGAAATCTTTAATGAAAAGTTATGATTTAAGGTGGAAAAGTGAAGTTTGTTTCATTATAGTAAGAAGTGATTATAGCTTTAATTACCATTATTGAGGTGAAAAGGGAATGGCAGAAAATAACCAGCAAGCAGAACAATTAGATGTGCTTGCATCGACACAAAGTGTCATTAAACAAGCTTTGGACAAGCTTGGCTATCCAGAAGAAATGTATGAATTAATGAAAGAGCCAATTCGTATGTTAACGGTTCGAATACCGGTTCGAATGGATGATGGATCAACGAGAATTTTTACAGGTTATAGAGCTCAGCACAATGACTCTGTTGGTCCTACAAAAGGCGGAGTAAGGTTCCACCCAAATGTGACTGAAAAAGAGGTGAAAGCTCTCTCAATATGGATGAGCTTAAAAGCTGGTATAGTAGACCTTCCTTATGGTGGTGGGAAAGGAGGGATCGTATGTGACCCTCGTGAGATGTCTTTTCGAGAATTGGAACGTGTGAGTCGTGGTTATGTAAGGGCAATCAGTCAAATTGTCGGTCCAACTAAGGATATTCCGGCACCTGATGTTTTTACGAACTCTCAAATCATGGCTTGGATGTTAGATGAATATAGTAGAATTCGTGAGTTTGATTCTCCTGGCTTTATTACAGGGAAACCTCTTGTTCTCGGTGGTTCGCACGGAAGAGAGTCCGCAACAGCAAAAGGGGTTACGATTTGTATCCGTGAAGCTGCAAAGAAAAAAGGAATTGATCTTGATGGAGCGCGAGTAGTGATCCAAGGGTTTGGAAACGCAGGTAGCTTCTTAGCGAAATTTATGCATGATGCAGGCGCTTTAGTCGTGGGGATCTCAGACGCTTATGGGGGACTCTATGATCCAGAAGGATTAGATATTGATTATTTATTAGACCGTCGTGATAGTTTTGGTACGGTTACGAAATTGTTTAGAGAAACGATTTCAAACGAAGAGCTATTGGAATTAGATTGCGATATTCTTGTACCGGCTGCCATAGAAAATCAAATTACAGAGCGAAATGCTCATAATATTAAAGCTTCGATTGTAGTAGAAGCGGCAAATGGGCCAACAAGTATGACGGCAACTAGAATATTAAGCGAACGTGATATCCTTCTTGTTCCAGATGTACTTGCCAGTGCTGGTGGAGTGACGGTTTCTTACTTTGAGTGGGTCCAAAATAACCAGGGCTATTATTGGACGGAGGAAGAAGTAGAAGGGAAACTGGAGAATGTAATGGTCGGTTCTTTTGAAAATATTTATAATTTAGCAAGAACCCGTAAAGTCGATATGCGTTTAGCGGCGTATATGGTCGGTGTGAGAAAGATGGCTGAAGCTTCTAGATTTAGAGGTTGGGTGTAAGGAAAGAGTGGAAGGGAAACTGAAGAACATGGAACCTAACGTACATGAATTTGTTAGGCCAACAGGTGGAATGTAGATTTCTTTCGTTTCCCCTCTTTGATTTAGAAAAGAAGGTGAACATGTGAGGAAAGAAGAAGTTGTGATTGTAGGTGGTGGACCTTGTGGACTTGCAGCTGCTATAGCTTGCATGGATCAAGGGTTAAGTCCGCTTGTTATTGAAAAAGACAATGTTGTAAGTGCGATTCATCGTTACCCAACACACCAAACGTTTTTTAGTACGAGTGAAAAATTGGAAATAGGTGGGGTTCCTTTCGTTATAGAAGAAAGAAAACCAAAGAGAAACCAAGCCCTGGTCTATTATCGTGAAGTTGTAAAGCGAAAGAAAATTCGGGTTCAAGCCTATGAGCAAGTAACAACCGTGCAAAAGCAACTAGAAGGTTCATTTTACATATCAACAACGAAGGCTGAATATGTAGCTGATCATGTTATTATTGCTACAGGGTATTATGATTCCCCTAACTTGATGGGTGTCGCTGGAGAGGGCCAAAGTCATGTACTTCATTATTTTAAAGAGGCACACCCCTATTTCGATATGGATGTAGTGGTTATTGGTGGAAAAAACTCAGCGGTCGATGCGGTACTAGAGCTCGAAAAAGCGGGTGCTCGTGTTACGAATTTATATCGGGGAGGGGAATACTCTAGCAGTGTCAAACCTTGGATTTTACCAGAATTTGATTCTCTTGTTCGTCATGAGAAAATAAAAATGGAATTTAACGCTGAAGTGTTAGAAATAACAGAAAATGAAGTTGTTTATCGAGTTGGTGAAGAAGTTAAAAAAGCTTCAGCTCATTTTGTGTTTGCCATGACAGGATATCATCCTGATCACTCATTTCTAAGGAAAATGGGTGTGCTTGTTGACTCTACAAGCGGCCGTCCTATGTTTGATCCTGAGACGATGGAAACGAATGTAAAAGGACTTTATATTGCGGGGGTTATTGCTGCTGGGAATAATGCAAATGAAATTTTCATAGAAAATGGCAGGTTTCATGGTCAACAAATAGCGAGTTCTATTAAAAACAGCTAATAACAAAAAGTCTGACGCCTAACGTACATGTTAGGGTCAGACTTTTTTATAGGGAAAAACATAATTGCTTACTTGTAGAACAGTTCTTGGATCTTAGCATGGCTTGATGATTTCTCTAAAACAGCCATTAACTTAAGTCGTGCTTTTTGGCCATTTAAACCGTTTGTGAAGATAACCCCGATTTCTTTTAATGTCCGACCTCCGCCTTCATAAGCATACGTGTCTTGAACAACTCCGTTAAAGCAACGTGATACAAGTACAACTGGAATCTCTTGTTCAATAAGACTTTTTAATGCGGGCATAATAATAGGAGGGACATTTCCTTGTCCGAAAGCTTCAATAACTAATCCATCAATTTTTGTTGTAGCAATTGCTTCAACAATCGTTTCGTCCATACCCGCATATACTTTTAATAACGCAACTTTCTTTGTCAATTGATCAACTGGGTGGCAGTCGCGTTTCGTTAATGTGTGATGGAAAAATACTCCTCGCTTTGTCACAATCCCAATAGGACCATATTGGGGACTTTGGAAGGTAGCGATGTTACTCGAATGCGTTTTTGTCACATTTTTTGCTGTGTGAATCTCATCATTGAGTACAACCAATACCCCTTTTCCTTTAGCATCTTCGCTAGCGGCTACTTTAACAGCTGCAATTAGATTATGGGGGCCGTCTGCTCCAAGCTCATTGCTTGATCTCATCGCGCCTGTAAGGATAACTGGGGTGTCCCAATCAAGGATTAAATCTAATAAATAAGCCGTTTCCTCTAGAGTATCGGTTCCGTGAGTAACTACAATTCCATCTAATTGATCTTCTTGTGCGCGTTCTTTTAAACGTTTTGCTAAGTTGACCATTAAGCTAGGAGTCATATGCGGTGATGGTATATTTAAATAATCATCGACAATAACAGACGCAATGGTTGATAGCGATTCAATAGTGGAATATAATGGATTTATTAAGTTTGGTTGAACAGCTCCATGTTCATTTTCTTGCATGGCAATGGTTCCGCCGGTATGTAAAACGAGAATTTTTTTCAAAGAATTCACCCCACTGTCTAACATAATTATTTTATATTATCATATAAGCTTAAGTTTGAGTAATAAATTGTAAAGCAGAGGAAAGGATTGGCAAATTGTTTGCACTAGTGACAGCAGCAGTCGCACCGGGGATGGCATTATTATCTTATTTTTATTTGCGGAACCACTATAGCACGAACGCCGTTTCGCTTGTTTTTAGAACATTTTTAATAGGTGTTTTGCTTGTTTTTCCAGTTATGGTATTGCAGTATGCATTCACGGCAGAAGGATATTTAACACATCCGGTTGCTAAAGCTTTTATTCTATATGGATTTGTGGAAGAGTTTTTTAAATGGTTGCTTCTTTGGTTATTTGCGTATCAACATGCTACATTTGCGAGACGCTATGATGGTATTGTCTATGGGGTTTCTTTATCCTTAGGTTTTGCCACATTAGAGAATGTCATTTATTTAATAGCAAATGGATTAGAGACAGCTTTCGGACGTGCGTTATTACCTGTATCTAGTCATGCTCTTTACGGAGTAATCATGGGGTATTATATGGGTAGGGCGAAAGTAGAAGTAGAAAAACGGCGACAACATTTGACGATGTCATTATTGTTGCCAATTCTTTTACATGGAGTATATGATTTTATTTTGTTGTTTTTCGGAATGTATTTTTTAATTGGGCTAATTCCGTTTATGTTTTTTCTATGGTGGGTAGCGTTAAAAAAGGTGAAACGAGCTCATCAATTAGATTGGTAAATGATGCGTTTTGGAAATTTAATTTAGTAAAGGTGTGATAAGCATGGCAGAACAACGTTATCGAATTGTGATTCGTTGTCCCGTATGTAGTGAAAAATATATTCTTCGTGGAAGAAGAAATGAAAAAGGTGAGTATGAAACAGGATTCAAACGTTGCATATGTGGCAACGAAGAAAATTTAAATGTGGATGCTACATTAGAGTAATAGTTGATAGGAGCGTTGCAATGAATGGATTTAGCTTCGCTTTGCTGTCTTGTGTGAAAAATTACTCTTGCAAAAGTATGAAATTTGGTGTAATTTTGACTATATGAAAAATATGAATAATTCATTTTCTTATCAAGAGAGACGGAGGGACTGGCCCGACGATGTCTCAGCAACCAGCCGAGTCGGTCAGGTGCTAAATCCATCAAGTCATAGACTTGAAAGATAAGAAGAGGCGATTGAAACGACAACCACCTTCTTCTTATCATGTAGAAGGTGGTTTTTCTCTATATTTAATAGAATTTTGGAGGGTATAAAATGAACCGTGAGAAACTAGAAACGTTATTAGTACAAATTGGAAACCGTTCCGATGATCCATCTGGGACGATTAATACACCTGTGTATTTTTCAACTGCCTATAGGCACACGGGAATTGGTGAATCAACAGGATATGATTATGCAAGAACAGGGAACCCAACGAGAGAGGTTGTAGAAAAAGCAATTGCAGCACTTGAAGAAGGGGACAGAGGCTTTGCGTGTAGTTCTGGAATGGCGGCCATTCAAACCGTGCTTTCTCTTTTTGAACAAGGGGATGAAATTTTAGCATCTCAAGATCTGTACGGAGGGACATACCGATTATTTGAACAAGGGTGGAATCGCTGGGGGCTAACTTTTTCTTTTGAAGACCCACGTAATTTAGAGCTATTTGAAAGTCGAATTACGGATAAAACGAAAGCATTATTTATTGAGACACCTACCAATCCGTTGATGCAAGAAGCTTCCGTGCCTGACCTTGCAAAAATAGCGAAGAAACATGGGTTACTTTTGATTGTTGATAACACGTTCTATACACCACTTTTGCAACAACCATTAGTGGATGGGGCAGATATTGTTATACATAGCGCTTCAAAATATCTAGGTGGTCATAATGATGTCATTGCTGGGCTAATCGCAGCAAAAGGACAAGAGTTGTGTGAACGAATTGGTTATTACCACAATGGTATTGGTGCAATTCTGTCCGCTTTTGATTCTTATCAATTAATTAGAGGAATGAAAACTCTTGCTCTTCGTATGGATAAACATGAAGAAAACGCTAAAGCAATTGTTCGTTATTTAGAGAAACAAGAAGGCGTTACGGACGTCCTTTATCCAGGAAAAGGTGGAATGATCTCATTTCGTATTTTGAAAGAGGAATGGGTGAATCCATTTTTACAACAATTGAAATTGGTCTCATTTGCTGAAAGCTTAGGTGGGGTTGAGAGCTTAATGACGTACCCAGCTACACAAACTCATATGGATATACCTGAAGACATTCGAATTGCCAATGGGGTGTGTAACCGTTTGTTGCGTTTTTCTGTTGGGATTGAGCGTGCAAAAGATTTAATTGAAGACCTTGATCAGGCGTTCCGCTATGTGGAAGAGAGGAAAAGTGAATGAGTTTTTTAGATAGATTAGCATCAAGAGTATTAATTGGGGACGGAGCTATGGGAACATTGCTTTATGAACAAGGTGTAGATCAATGCTTTGAAGAAGTCAATATAACGACACCGGAGAAAATTTTACACGCTCACAAAAGCTATGTAGAAGCGGGAGCCGATGTTCTACAAACAAATACGTATGCAGCAAACAGACTAAAGCTAGAGAAATATGGATTAGAAAAACAAGTTGCTTCCATAAATCGTGCTGGTGTTCAATTAGCCAAAGAAGCAGGTGGAAAACAGGCATTTGTGTTAGGAACTGTTGGAGGGATCAGACGTTTTCAACTAGAAGAGTGGTCTCTTGAAGAAATAGAATGTGCTTTTCAGGAACAAATGCATGAGCTTTTATCTGAAGGAATGGATGGTTTACTTTTAGAAACGTTTTATGATTTGGAAGAAGCAAAAATGGCAGTATCTGTTGCGCGGAAATTAACGGAATTACCAATTGTTGTAAACTTGTCACTTGGAGAAATAGGTGTGATGAACGGGGGGATAGCGGTCTCTCAAGCTTTTAATCAATTAACAGCATTAGGGGCTAACGTAGTCGGACTAAACTGTCGTACAGGTCCGTTTCATATGCTGCAATCTTTTGAGACAATTCCGTTGCAAAAGGATGCTTTTCTATCAGCATACCCAAATGCAAGTTTACCGGATTATCGTGATGGGCGCTTCTTTTATCAATCAAATGCAGACTATTTCCAAGATATGGGTATTAAGTTTATTCAGCAAGGTGTCCGTTTATTAGGAGGGTGTTGTGGAACAACGCCAGAACATATTAAGGCTTTTGCTAAAGTTAGAGAAATAACGGAACCAATTAAGACTAAAACTATTCGCCCTTCTGTTAGTTTTACTCGTGAGTCCATTGTCGTTCCTAGAAAAGACAAGCCTCTCCCGGATATCGTTAAGGAGCGCAAGTCTGTTATTGTGGAATTAGACCCGCCTAAAAAGTTGAGTACAAAGAGATTTATGCAAGGAGCACATGCTCTGCAAGAGGTCGGTGTTGATGCTATTACTATGGCAGATAATTCGTTAGCTTCTCCGCGAGTTGATAATTTAGCACTTGGTGCAATGATTAAAGAACAAGTAGGGGCAAGGCCACTCGTTCATGTTACTTGTCGTGATCGAAATTTAATTGGGCTTCAATCTCATTTAATGGGTCTTCATGCGTTAGGGATTGACGACGTATTAGCTATAACAGGCGATCCAACAAAAATAGGCGATTTTCCAGGTGCGACTTCTGTCTATGACGTTAGTTCTTTTCAACTCATATCTTTTCTGAAACAGTTGAATGAAGGGATATCATTTTCTGGGAAAGAACTTGGACAAAAAGCGAACTTTTCAGTAGGGGCAGCCTTCAATCCGAACGTCAGACATTTGGATAAGGCCGTAAAACGGATGGAAAAGAAAATTGAAAGTGGCGCAGATTATTTTATGACACAACCGATCTATAGTATAGATCAAATTGAATCATTAGCAAATGAAACAAAACATATACAGGAGCCGATTTATATTGGGATCATGCCATTGACAGGGACGCGAAATGCAGAGTTTCTCCATAATGAAGTTCCTGGGATTAAATTAACAGATGACATTCGTGCAACAATGGCCGCTTGTGGTGAAGATAAAGAAGCGTCTACAGAAGAAGGAATTAAGATTGCCAAATCATTAATTGATGCAGCTCTTCAGTATTTTAATGGAATTTATTTAATTACTCCGTTTATGCGTTATGAGATGACAGTTGAGTTAACAAAATATATTGAAGCGAAAAAACCGGTCACTCAAGGAGTCAATAAGTAAAAGAAGAATGCGGGAAGTAGAAAGGAAGAACATATGGCTAAGTCTTTATTTGAACAACAGCTAGAAAAGAAGATTCTAATCCTAGATGGCGCAATGGGGACAATGTTGCAACAAGCTAATTTAACAGCAGAGGATTTTGGTGGAGAAGAGTTTGAGGGGTGTAATGAATATTTAAATGAAACAGCGCCACATGTCATTGAAGACATTCATCGAGCTTATTTAGAAGCAGGTGCGGATATTATTGAAACAAATACGTTTGGTTCGAGTGATATAGTATTGGATGACTATGATCTTGGATACAAAGCGGAAGAATTAAGCCGTCTGGCAACGGCTATAGCGAAAAAAGTAGCAGATGAATTCTCTACGCCAGAATGGCCCCGGTTTGTAGCAGGTGCAATGGGACCTACAACAAAATCTCTTTCTGTTACTGGTGGTGTAACGTTTGAGAAGCTCGTTGAGTCGTACCATGAGCAAGCACGTGGAATTATTCGAGGTGGCGCTGATATTTTGCTGCTAGAAACAAGCCAAGACATGCGAAATGTTAAGGCTGGTTACTTGGGGATTGAACGAGCGTTTGAAGAGTTAAATGTCAAATTGCCAATCTTTATCTCGGGAACAATAGAACCAATGGGCACAACATTAGCAGGACAAAACATCGAAGCATTTTATTTGTCTTTAGAACACATGGAACCAGTAGTCGTCGGATTGAATTGTGCGACAGGACCTGAATTTATGCGTGACCATATTCGTTCACTATCTGAACTGGCAACAACGTATGTAAGCTGTTATCCCAATGCTGGATTGCCGGATGAAGAAGGTCATTACCATGAATCTCCAGAATCGCTCGCGACGAAATTACGTGGATTTGCAGAAAAAGGGTGGCTAAATATTGTTGGTGGTTGCTGTGGTACGACGCCGGATCATATTCGTGCGATGGTAGAAGCAACAAAAGACTTTGAGCCACGTACATTTCAGAAGTCACATCCTCATGCTGTGTCTGGGATAGAACCACTTATTTATGACGAGAGTATGCGTCCGTTATTTGTTGGAGAAAGAACCAATGTTATTGGGTCAAGAAAATTCAAACGTTTAATTGCGGAAGGAAAGTTTGAAGAAGCATCTGAAATTGCTAGGGCTCAAGTAAAAAAAGGAGCGCATGTTATTGACGCTTGTTTAGCCGATCCGGATCGTGACGAAATGGAAGATATGGAGAACTTCTTACAATTTCTTGTTAACAAAGTGAAAGTTCCATTAATGATTGATTCAACAGACGAAAAGGTAATCGAGAAAGCACTTACGTATTCTCAAGGGAAAGCAATTATTAATTCGATCAACTTAGAGGATGGGGAAGAGCGCTTTGAAGCCGTGATTCCGATTGTGAAAAAATACGGCGCTGCTGTTGTTGTAGGAACAATTGATGAAGAAGGAATGGCTGTTACAGCTGAGAAGAAGCTAGAAGTGGCTAAACGGTCTCATGATTTACTCGTTCATAAATATGGATTAAAACCAGAAGATATTATTTTTGATCCGCTTGTCTTTCCGGTTGGAACAGGAGATGAGCAGTATATTGGTTCAGCCAATGCTACAGTAGAAGGAATTAAACTTATTAAAGAGGCACTCCCTAAATGTTTGACGATTCTTGGAGTGAGTAATGTGTCCTTTGGATTACCACCTGTAGGTCGTGAAGTATTAAATGCTGTTTATTTATATCACTGTACACAAGCGGGACTTGATTATGCAATTGTGAATACAGAGAAGCTTGAACGTTATGCGTCGATTGCAGATGAAGAGAAAGAAATGGCAAGTAAATTGTTGTTTGATACAACAGATGAAACCCTTGCTGAGTTTACTGCATTTTATCGTGGAAAAAAAGCAGAGAAAAAAGTAGATACATCAAACTTAACATTGGAAGAACGACTGGCTTCCTATATTGTAGAAGGTACAAAAGAAGGGCTTATTGAGGACCTGGATCAAGCATTATCAACGTATTCGGATCCTTTAGATATCATTAACGGTCCTTTGATGACCGGGATGGACGAAGTAGGTAGATTGTTCAATAATAATGAACTTATTGTGGCGGAGGTACTTCAGAGTGCAGAAGTGATGAAAGCATCTGTTGCTCACCTAGAGCCTCATATGGAGCAGAAAGAAAATGACAACGGTAAAGGAAAAATTCTTCTTGCTACAGTAAAAGGTGACGTTCATGATATTGGTAAAAATCTAGTTGAAATTATTCTAGGGAATAACGGATTTAAGATTGTGAACCTTGGAATAAAAGTAACTTCGAATGAATTAATTGAGGCTATAAGAAGGGAAAATCCGGATGCAATAGGTTTATCTGGGTTATTAGTAAAGTCAGCGCAACAAATGGTCTTAACGGCGCAGGATTTGCGCCAACAGGAAATCTCAATCCCTATTTTAGTAGGGGGAGCAGCGCTTACTCGGAAGTTTACGGATACAAAAATAGCAGCTGAATATGATGGACTTGTGCTTTATGCCAAAGATGCAATGAATGGGCTTGAGATAGCGAATCGTTTGGCGAAACCTGAAGAACGCGAAGCTCTTGCTTCAGAATTAGCAGAAGCTCGCGCTAAGAAAGACGCAGTTAGACGTCCGGAACGTCAACCAAATCTAGAACAAGTAGTGGATGGCCCTGTTCATTCGGATGTGAAAAGAGACGGTCCTATCTTTGTACCGACTGATCTTGATGTTCACATCATGCGTGATTATAAACTTTCACATTTAGAGCCATATATTAACATGCAAATGCTGCTCGGTCGCCACCTTGGGTTGCAAGGGAAAGTGAGCCGACTTCTTGAAGAAAAAAATGAAAGAGCTGTAGAGCTAAAAGAAAAAGTTGATGAGTTTTTAGTTAAAGCGAAGAAAACCGAGGTCATTCAAGCGCATGGAATGTATCAATTTTTCCCTGCACAAGCTGATGGAAATGATATTATCATTTATGATCCGAACGATCAAAAAACAGAAATAGAGCGATTTACGTTTCCTCGTCAAAATCATAAACCGTTTCTTTGTTTAGCTGATTATATACGACCTGTCTCTAGCGGTGAAATGGATTATGTCGGGTTCCTCGCTGTTACAGCTGGCCACGGGGTTCGAGAGCTTGCCGATCAAGCGAAGCGTGATGGAGATTATTTATACAGTCATCTAATTCAGGCTGCTGCATTAGAAATAGCCGAGGGTTTTGCGGAGAGGCTTCATCAGCAAATGCGTGATCGAATGGGATTCCCTGATTCTGCTGATATGACAATGGATGAACGCTTTGCAGCTAAATATCAAGGAGTACGTGTTTCGTTTGGGTATCCGGCTTGTCCGAACTTAGAAGATCAAGAAAAGTTATTTAAGTTGTTACATCCTGAGAAAATAGGCATTGAATTAACAGAAGGTCATATGATGGAACCGGAAGCTTCTGTTACAGCGATGGTCTTCGCTCATCCAGAAGGTCGTTACTTTAATGTTTTAGGATAGAGAAGAGAGCTTGTTCAAAAGACAAAATATTTTCGTAATGGCTCCCCGTTTCGGTGGTGTGCAAGAAGGGTAAATAACCTTTTTGTACACCACCTTTTTTTAGTTGAAATGCTGTCTTTTCAAGGCTTGAAAGGGATGATTAGGAAGAAGATTGGTAAGGATTTGATAAGAAATTGTATAAAACTAGGTTGAAAACAAACACTATCCATATCAATCATGACCATGTCATGAAACAGATACCACGAACTCAAGGAGGTTTACAACAACATGAAACGTAATCTGTTTTCATTTAAGATTCCACTAGTCATGACAATCTTTTGTATTGGGTTACTTGTAAACACATCACCAACTCACGCATTTACTGATCAAGTCATTCAAAGAGGTGCAACCGGCGATGATGTTGTTGAACTTCAAGCAAGGTTACAGTACAACGGATTTTACACGGGAACTATTGATGGAGTGTATGATTGGGGAACCTACTGGGCCGTTCGCAACTTCCAAGAAGAATTCGGTTTAGACGTGGATGGGTTAGTTGGTCCAAAGATGAAAGACATGTTAGAGAGAGCAACTAATTACAACGAAGAATTTGTGAAAAAAGCATTAAATGAGGGTCGTAAATTTACACATTACGGCGGTACGCCAAAAGATATTCAAAAAGGTCCAAAAGGAAGCAGAGATGGTGCGCAGCAGCCAGGAGCAGGTGAAGCACAGCCGCAACAACCGCAGCAGCCAGGAGCAGGCGAAGCACAGCCGCAGCAACCGCAGCCAGGAGCAGGTGAAGCACAGCCGCAGCAACCGCAGCCGGGAGCAGGCGAAGCACAGCCGCAGCAACCGCAGCCAGGAGCAGACGAAGCGCAGCCACAGCCAGGAGCAGAACAACCAGCCCCTGCACCGGCAGAAGAACCAGTTCCTTATGCTGAACAACCAGAGCAACAGGATAATGATGTGAATATTGAAAAAGCAACAAATGTACCAGCAGGGTACTCAGAAAATGATATTCAAATTATGGCACAAGCAGTCTACGGTGAAGCGCGTGGTGAGCCATATGTAGGTCAAGTGGCGGTAGCAGCTGTCATCATTAACCGCATAAATAGTCCAACGTTTCCGAATACGGCTTCAGGGGTAATTTTTGAACCGCGTGCGTTTACAGCTGTTGCGGATGGACAGATTTATATGCAACCAAATGAAACCGCACGTAGAGCTGTACTTGATGCAATAAATGGGCAAGATCCGTCAGGGAATGCACTTTACTATTTTAATCCGGATACAGCTACATCAGGTTGGATTTGGACTAGACCACAAATTAAGCGTATTGGAAAGCACATTTTCTGTCATTAATTTCTGGAGGTGATTTTGTTATGGTACGTAATTTTGTTATTGGTCTATTAGCAGTAGCGGTTGTTGCAACGGGAATTTGGGGCTTTCAAGAACGTGAAGAAAAGCAGGTACTGAAAGTTACTGCAGAAAACAATTATCAACGAGCATTTCACGAATTGGCTTTTCATATTGATCAAATTGAAGATCAATTAGGGGCAACGCTAGCCATGAATTCAAGACGCCAATTAACTCCAGCATTAGCAGATGTATGGCGTGTTGTTAGTTTGGCTCAAGAGAATATCGGCCAGCTACCATTAAGCTCTGTAGACCTAGGTAAAACAGAAGAATTTCTATTTAAATTAGGAAGATTTAGTTACAGGACATCTATACGTGATCTTGATAAAGAACCGCTAACGGATAAAGAATACGAAACGTTAGAAAAGTTATATGAGTATTCACAAGATATCCGAGAAGAAGTTCGTAGATCTCAAGCAATGATGCTTGCAAATGGAGATCAGTGGGTTGATATAGAGGCAGAAATGCGCGCGTCCCAAGAACCACTAGATAATATGGTTGTGAATAATTTAGAAGTGATGAATAAATCCATTCAAAGTTACAGCGAGACAGAATGGGGTGCAGGCCTTGCTTCTATTGACGATTTAAATGGAGAATTAAAAGAAGCATTAGACGGCGATCCAGTTACAAAAGAAGAAGCAGAAAAAATCGCAAGAGACTATTTACAAGTTGATGAGGACACTCCAGTACATGTTGCTGAAACAGGAAATGGACTTGAATATCCAGCCTACACAATCGTTGCTGATGATCCAAATCATGAAACTAATTATTATATGGATATGAGTGAAAATGGTGGAGAGCCAATTTGGTTCTTGCAAGACCGCCAAATTGAAGAGCAAAATATTAGTTTGAATGAAGCAGTTGAAATTGCAGAGGATTATTTAAAAGAACATGGGAAAGAAAACATGCAACTAGTGGATAGTAGACAGTATGACTCCATTGCGATGTTAGAATTTGTTCATTTAGAAGATAACGTTCGAGTTTACACGGATTTAATTCGCTTAGAAGTGGCATTAGATGATGGCGATGTTCTCGGTTATGAAGCAAAGAGTTATTTAATTCATCATAAAGAACGTGATATTCCTGATCCTGAAATAACAAATGAGGAAGCTAGAGAAAACTTAAATCTACGTTTAGAGATCATGGAAGATCACCTAGCTGTCATTGAGAATGATTTGGGGAAAGAAGTCCTTTGTTACGAATTCTACGGTGTAATTGAAGATGAGACGTATCGTCTATTCATTAACGCTGAAGATGGAGAAGAAGAAAAAGTGGATCGTCTTAATCAGTCTGAACCGGTATATGATTTCAGTTAAAGGGAAAAGAAGAAGCATCTTCATGCTTCTTCTTTTTGATTATTCATGAGATAATAAAAAAAGAGAGCATTGGGAGGAGTAAGGCATTGATGAAAATTGGTTTAACTATCTTCTTAGAGTTACAAGAAAGAAAAGATTCGGAAAAAGGAGTCCAGCGTTTTAAATGCCGACTAGTTGATATTAAGGACGCTATCTATGTCATTGATTATCCTATTAATGAAGAAACGGGCAAACCTAGTTTCTTTTTTGATGGAACGGAATTTCGTGCATCATTTATTACCGAGGATGAATCAGCCATGTATGCTTTTGATACAGAAATAGTAGGGAGGATGAAAGGGAATATCCCTGTTTTGTTTTTGAAAGATCCTGGTAAAGAGAAATACATTCGCATTCAACGTAGAAATTATGTTCGAGTTGAAACGGCAGTTGATGTAGCTATCCATCCAATCAATAGCGAATTCAGTCCTTTTACAACGGTAACGTTAGATTTAAGTGGAGGTGGCTGTGCCATTTTACTTCCGCAAAATCAGTCTTTTTTAGAACAAGGACAAACCACAATTCATCTTGTATTGCATATGCAAACAGGAGATATTGTCTACGTTAAGGCACTGTGTAAAGTTGTTCGGGTTTTCACCCCGCGTAAAGAAGCAAGAAGACGAGCTTCTCTTCAATTTCTCGATATTGACGAACGAGATCAACAGAAGATTATCCGGTATTGTTTTGAAAGACAATTAGCATTGCGAAGAAAAGAAGGAAAATAAAAGAATTCTGTCGTATAAGTCGTATAAAATGAACGTACAAAACGAAGTTTAATATAGATCAATTAAACCTTTAGTTAGACCAACATGTTAGAATATGATAAAATGAGACAGAGAACAATTTGGAAAAAGAGTAAGTGTAAACACTTTCAATTTGTTTGGATTGTATATGAGGTGTAATCGTTGATGAACAAGAAGATGAATATTGCTATTGATGGACCTGCAGGTGCAGGAAAGAGTACAGTCGCTAAATTAGTCGCTGAGCAACTGTCTTTTCTTTATATTGACACAGGGGCGATGTATAGAGCGCTGACTTTAGCTGCTTTACGAGAGGGACTAAATCTTGAAAATGGACAGGTGTTGACTGACCTGTTAGGGAAGACATCCATCCATCTCCAACATGAACAAGACGGGGTCCGTGTTCTTTTAAATAACGAAGATGTAACAGAAGCTATTCGAATGAAGGATGTAACATCAAATGTATCACTCGTATCGAGTCATGAAGGCGTTCGAATAGAGATGGTTGAGAGACAACGTAAGTTAGCTGAGAAAGGCCAAGCTGTCTTAGATGGCAGGGATATTGGGACGTATGTTCTTCCGAATGCTGATGTGAAAGTATTTTTGACTGCGTCCGTTGAAGAACGCGCAAGACGTCGTTTTGAAGAACAACAACAAAAAGGAATGTCTGCTGATTTTGAACAATTGAAGCAAGACATTGCTCGACGAGATCAATTGGATTCAACACGTGCTTTTGCTCCTTTAAAAAAAGCCGACGATGCTGTGGAAATTGATTCAACCTCGCTGACCATTCCAGAGGTCGCCAAAGCCATCATCGAACTGGCAAAAGAAAGGGCAAGATAAGATGGGAATTTATCAATTTGGTCAAGGTGTAAGTAGAATGGTCCTGTCAACTTCTTATAAAGTTGAAATTATAGGAAAAGAGAATATTCCTGAACAAGGAGCAACTCTTTTATGTTGCAATCATATTCATAATTTTGACCCTCCATTACTTGGAGCTTATATTAAAAGACAGTTGCACTATATGGCCAAACAAGAGTTGTTTGAAAAACCTATTTTAAAAGGGTTATTGCCTAAATTAGGTGCATTTCCTGTTCGAAGAGGAATGAGTGATAAGCAAGCCATTCGGACTGCTATGAAGTTATTAAAAGAAGGCAAGATGATAGGCTTATTTCCTGAAGGAACAAGAAGCAAAGATGGTCAATTAGGGAAAGGGCTTTCAGGAGCAGGATTCTTTGCGTTGCGAACAGATGCTGTCGTTGTCCCTTGTGCAATTATTGGTCCCTATAAAGCTTTCAATACACTAAAGTTGGTTTATGGCAAACCAATAGACTTTTCTGATTTGCGCGAACAAAAGGCATCGGCAGAAGAAGCTACAGAGCTAATTATGTCTGAAATAAAAAAGCTCATTGATGAACATAAGAGATCGTATTAGTTATCACTTTTCTTTCGCTAGCGTGAAAGATAGTTAAAATAATAGTCACATACCGCTACTAGACTGCGGGGATTGAAGGAGGCAAAAGTCAATGGTCGAAGAAATGAACAGTGAAGTATCAGAAATGAAGTCTTTTTCTGTAGGGGATGTTGTATCAGGAAAAGTTACGAAAGTCGAAGATAAACAAGCGTTTGTTGATGTGGGCTTCAAAGTTGACGGTATCGTACCTATAAGTGAATTGTCAAGTTTACATGTAGAAAAAGTTAGCGATGTCCTTTCAGTGGACGATGAGCTCGAATTAAAAGTTCTTAAATTAGAGGATGATGAGCTGATCCTTTCAAAGCGAGCTGTTCAAGCAGAGAAAGCATGGGACGAGCTCCAAGCTGCCTATGAGTCTGGTCAAATTCTCGAGGTTGAGGTAGCGGATGTTGTAAAGGGAGGCCTCGTTGTCGATGTAGGGGTGAGAGGATTCATTCCTGCCTCACTTGTTGAGAGGCATTTTGTAGAGGACTTCTCTGACTACAAAGGTAAAACGTTACGTCTAAAGGTAGCTGAACTTGACAAAGAAAACAATAAATTAATTCTTTCGCAACGTGCTGTTTTAGATCAAGAAGTAGAAGAAAATAAGCGTAACGTTCTTCAAACATTAAAAGCTGGTGATGTTGTTGAAGGTAAAGTACAGCGTTTAACGGATTTTGGTGCCTTTGTAGATATAGGTGGCGTTGATGGTTTGGTGCACATTTCTCAACTTGCTCACCATCGTGTCGAAAAACCTTCTGATGTTATTAGTGAAGGAGAAAGTGTGAATGTTAAAATTCTATCTGTAGATGAAGATAGTGAACGTGTTTCTCTTTCCATTAAGGATACATTGCCAGGACCTTGGGAGAAATTTTCTGGTGAAGTGTCAACAGGTGATGTTCTTGAAGGTACCGTTCGACGTCTAGTTTCATTCGGTGCATTCATCGAGCTTGCTCCTGGGGTAGAAGGACTTGTCCATATTTCACAAATTGCAAATCGTCATATTGGGACTCCGTCTGAAGTACTAACAGAAGGTGAAAAAGTAGAAGTAAAAGTACTTGATGTGAATATAGGTGAAAAGCGAATTTCACTAAGTATTCGCGAGCTTTTAGAAGATGAAGAGTCTACAGATGCTGATTTTCAAGCATATGAAGCAGCCAAAGGAGAAGAATCGGCGGGATTCTCTTTAGGTGACATGATTGGTGATCAATTAAAAAAGTATAAAAACTAAAAGCGTGAATAAGAAATCGGCGAACGTTAGAGTTTGCCGATTTTTTGCTCTTTATACTGTTACGGGCGTTGTGCTTCTCTTGCTTGTTCAGGACTTTGCATTTTGGCAGAGCCTGCATATTTCAAACTTTGGTCTCGGTCGGCTTCAACTTGACCTGATTTTCTTAGCTTTTTTTCTTGACGATCTTTCCCCATCTTTCCCTCTCCTTTCGTGTAAAATAATCCAACGTCTATTATTGTCCCGCTTACTCACTTTTC
Organism: Alkalihalobacillus sp. MEB130; assembly: GCF_032335535.1. Taxonomy (NCBI): domain Bacteria; kingdom Bacillati; phylum Bacillota; class Bacilli; order Caryophanales; family Bacillaceae; genus Alkalihalobacillus; species Alkalihalobacillus sp. MEB130. The sequence continues at coordinate 142,404 of NZ_JAOANA010000005.1, read as the reverse complement.
TATGTATTCCTATGGTTAGAACCGTTGCAGTTCGTCGATACTGATAGGTGAAGGAGGTGGAAAGATGGACGGTGTATTTATTTACTGGTTTGGTTGGATTTTATGGGTAATCATTACCTTTTTCTGCAATAAAACGAAAACAAGATTTTGGAATGCGCTCTTATTGCTATTGTTATTTATTCTTTTACCGAGAACGTTGCACATTTCCGATACTTCTATTCATGTTGTGTATATTATAGGCACCATTTATTTGTTTAGGTTGATAGCGAAGGAACCTTCATACAATCTTGGCCATTCATTTGTTGGAGCGATTACGATTGCAGCTGCTTATGGAGGTTTTCAAATGATGCTTATCTTTGATCCAGTTGTTGAATATATGGATAGCCGCTGGATGACTGGACTAGTCGTTTCTGTCGTTTCCTTTTTTCTAACGACAACGTTCAAACATCGTCTGCTTATTGCACTAATAGGGCTTAGTCAAGGAGAGCTCTTAACTGGAATTGTGAATCAACATCACCTTTATATGGATTACAGTATTGGAAGTTTTTACTTTTTTGATATTGTTGCTATAGTATGTTTTTTATATAGTGTTGTCTGGACATTATCGCAACTTTCTGCCCAACTTGGCAAATTCGTAATGAGGGAGCCGAAAACCAATGAGTTAAAACAAAGTTCTTAACAAGAACAAGTCGACAACGTTAAGGAAATCAAGTAAAATAAATAAGTTGCAAGAAAAAATGGATGAATTTACATAGTAAATAGAAAGGTTGTGACGTTATGACAAAGCCTGTTGTAGCAATAGTCGGACGTCCTAATGTAGGGAAGTCAACGATTTTTAATCGAATTGTAGGAGAGCGAGTGGCCATTGTTGAAGATATGCCAGGTGTGACTCGTGATCGTATCTATAGCAAAGGCGAATGGTTAAATCGGGAGTTTAATTTAATCGATACGGGTGGAATTGAACTTGGTGATGAACCATTGCTTATTCAAATGCGTGCCCAAGCAGAACTAGCTATCAAAGAAGCCGATGTTATTATTTTTATTGTAAATGGACGAGAAGGTATTACGAGTGCCGATCAAGAAGTAGCAAAGATACTATTTAGATCAGACAAGCCTGTGGTTCTAGGGGTAAATAAAATTGATAACCCAGACATGCAAGAAGAGTTATATGAATTTTATTCATTAGGAATGGATACACCTTATCCCATTTCTGGCTCTCACGGTTTAGGGCTTGGAGACTTACTAGATCAAGTCATTAAACATTTTCCAGAGGAAGAAGAAGATCCGTATGATGAAGATACGATTCGCATATCATTAATTGGACGACCTAACGTAGGGAAATCTTCCATTGTTAATGCTATGCTTGGGGAGGAACGTGTAATTGTTAGTAACATTCCTGGGACAACACGAGATGCAATTGATACACCATTCACTCGTGATGAACAAGATTATGTTTTAATTGATACGGCAGGAATGAGAAAACGCGGTAAAGTATATGAAGCAACAGAGAAATACAGTGTACTTCGATCTTTAAAAGCAATTGAACGCTCCAATGTTGTTCTTGTCGTGATTAATGCAGAAGAGGGATTAATCGAACAAGATAAAAAAATTGCAGGTTATGCTCATGAAGCAGGTCGCGCGGTTATCATTGTTGTCAACAAATGGGATGCTGTGGCTAAAGATGATAAAACAATGAAGAATTTTGAAACAAAATTAAGAGAGGAATTGTTGTTTTTAACATATGCCCCAATTCTTTTTGTTTCAGCGAAAACAAAGCAGAGGTTACATACTGTTTTGCCGATGGTGAAGAAAGTATCTGAAAATCATCATTTACGTGTCCCAACCAACGTCTTAAATGACATGATTATGGATGCAGTTGCGATGAATCCGACGCCTACAGATAAAGGGAAAAGGCTTAAGATTAATTACGTAACACAAGTTGCAGTTGAGCCACCGACATTTGTCTTCTTTGTTAATGAACCTGAATTAATGCACTTTTCTTATGAACGATTTTTAGAAAATCGTCTTCGTGCAACTTTTGATTTTGAAGGGACCCCCATTAAAATATTCGCAAGAAAGAAAAATGTGTAGGTAAACTGTAAAAAAGGTTGTTCTTTTTGCTTAGATCACCGTAATGGGAATTAGGGAGCTTGGCAGATGTACATGACTGAAAGTAAGCTTTCAATCATGTACATCTTTAAAGAAGGAGAGCGCTAGAGATGGGGGATGTTTCATGTTTGTTTTTGGACTTATAGTCGTTATTTTAATTGGTTACCTTTTAGGTTCGTTGAGCTTTAGTTACATAATTGCAAAAAAAGTAAAAAAAGTGGATATCCGTCAACATGGGAGCGGAAACGCAGGGGCAACGAATACATTGCGAGTTCTAGGACTGGGTCCGGCCTTATGTGTGTTAGGATTGGATGTTTTAAAAGGGATTGTCGCTGTATGGATTGGACTTGCCTTTGCACCTGGTGAAACGGGGCTCTATCCGGCTTTAGCGGGTTTTGCTGCTATACTAGGTCATAACTGGCCAGTTTATTATGGGTTTCGAGGAGGAAAAGGTGTTGCAACTACAATAGGAGTATTAGCTACCCTTGTATTCTTCCCTGCTTTATTTGCAGGAATTATTGCAATTGGAAGTATTGTTTTTACGAGATTTGTATCTTTAGGATCGATCTTATTTGCGGTTCTAACCCCAATCTTTACCTTCCTCTTCCTTGACTATTATCAGTATCCTGTCATTTATGGATATTTGGCAATTGTTGTTGCTCTTTTATCAATTTGGAGACATCGGACGAATATTAAACGCTTACTTTCAGGCACGGAAAGTAAGATAGGACAGAAATCGTAACAAGGGAAAGGAGTGGGTCAATTGACTAAGGTTGCTGTTATTGGAGCAGGTAGTTGGGGAACGGCCTTAGCTATGGTGTTAGCTGACAATGACGTGGATGTGAAGATTTGGGCTAGAAGAAAAGAACAGATTGATGAAATTAATGAAAAGCATACGAATTCTAAATATTTGCCGGATGTTGTTCTGTCTGAACGAATTGTCGGATATGAAAATTTGGCAACAACAGTTAAAGGAGTCGACATTGTCCTATTAGTCGTTCCAACAAAAGCGATACGCGAAACGGTTCAAGAAATGCTAAAAGAATTGAAACAACCAGTTACCGTCATTCATGCGAGTAAAGGCATTGAACCTGGGACTCATAAACGAATTTCTGAGATGATCGAAGAAGAGTTCCAAGATTCAGAGCTTTTAACGAATGTTGTTGTTTTATCTGGACCGAGTCATGCCGAAGAAGTTAGTCAAAGGCAACCAACAACTGTCACTGTTTCTTCAAAGAGTTCCGAAGCGTCTGAATTAGCTCAAGACTTATTCATCAATCAACATTTCAGAGTATATACAAATCCAGATCTTGTAGGAGTTGAAATAGGGGGAGCGTTAAAAAACACAATAGCTCTTGTTTGTGGTTTGACGAACGGACTTGGGATGGGAGATAACACGAAAGCAGCTATTATGACTCGTGGTCTAGCTGAGATGGCGAGAATAGGTGTAAAATTAGGAGCGAATCCACTAACATTTGCGGGTCTTTCGGGATTGGGTGACCTTATAGTAACATGTACAAGTGTTCATTCACGAAATTTCCGAGCGGGATTAATGATTGGTCAAGGTAAATCGTTAGACGAGGTATTAAACTCTATGGGAATGGTCGTTGAGGGAATTCGTACGACTAAGGCTGCTCATGAATTAGCAAAGATTGAAAAGGTTGACATGCCAATCACATCAGCTCTATACGCTGTGTTATTTGAAGGGTTGCACCCAGAGCAAGCAACCGAACGTCTAATGGGGCGTGTGAAAAAGCATGAAGTAGAACAGTTAAACATCGATTTAGAATAAACGACGGCATTTGCTCTTTTTTAGGTAATGATGCACCTTCTTCTTCTCATTGCATATGATATCGTGATATTACGGAAGAGGGAGGGCACATCATGTTTCAAAATAATGACTCATCTTTCATGGACCAAATTCAAAAGAAGACAAATGTAAAGCCTGACGATTTAATGAAGTTAGCTAATTCGGTTAGCAATACAAATCTTCAAGATGAAAAAGCTGTAAGACAGCTTATTGCACAAGTGGCTAGGCTAGCTGGAAAACCAGTTTCAAAAGAGAAAGAAGATCAAATCGTTAAAGCTATTACTAATAATGACATGCCAATGGACTTTGCTTCACTTGCCAAAATGTTCAATAAAAAATAATGCGTGATTAGGCAAAAGCCACAAGCAAAATAGCGGTTCATGCATATACTTGTAAAGAACGAACATTACTATAGGGCTGTGTTTTAGACGAAGGGTTTCGTCAAGTTGGAGAAGTGTGCCCCCACTTCTCCAACTTTTTTTACTAGGAAAAATGAATCGAAAATGGCAAGATTGACTTTAGTCTGTCACGAACATTTTGGACAAGCTGTGTTATAATATTATGGGCAAATAGGAATATGGAGGATGATAGATCGTGTCACAAGCGATGATGAATATGTGGATATCGTTTTTTGCTCTTGCACTTATGTTTATATCTGCAGGAACAGCTATTTTTAGTCGGGCAAAATTAAAAGGATGGCTTCAAAAGGTAGTCTTAACTTTTTCATTTTTATGCCTACTCGTTTCCGGGTGGATTGTCTTTCTTATTGTAATCATTGGACCTACAGCAGCGATGTAATAAGAAAGGAGTAGGGTTATGAATAGAGTTTGTTTTATTATAATAACGTCACTTGTACTATTCTTAAGTGGGTGTTTATTTCCTGATGATCAGCGAGCCGAAAATCGTATAGCGTACCCAGATCAACTTCAATCTGTTCAGCATGCAGTTGAACAATTTCAAAACGATACTGGAGTGTTACCTATTCGTACTTTCGATGAGTCAACTTCTCTGTATCAACGATATGTTATTGATTTTAATCAATTAGTTCCGCGTTATTTACAGCAACCGCCAGGAACGGCTTTTGAAAATGGAGGAGTTTTTCAATATGTTCTTGTCAATGTAGAGGAAGGTCCGGAAATTAAAGTAATTGATTTAACATCTCAACGTGAAATACAGCAATTACAGCAAAGGTTAAATGATTACATGAGACAGCATCGATTTGCTCCAATAGAAGAAATGCTCGATGTTGGACTTTTTAAGCTCGATTATGAAGCATTAAATTACAAAGAAGCTCCTCATGTACGAAGCCCTTATCATGATACGTACTTACCATTATTATTAACAAATGATGGTGAAATTATTATTGACTATCGGATTGATATAAATATGATGCTTCAAGATGGAGAGTCTACATTTGAGCCGGGTCAGGATATACGACCAATTCTTTACGAGAATACGCCATTTGTACCTTTGCGAAGTGTACCTTATGTAGTAGATGAAAACGGCGAACCAACGTATGCTATGGATCTTCGGTAAAAAATAATAGATTATATAATATTTTTGGTATAATGCCCCTTCTGTGCTGATATATATATCAGAGGAAGGGGCATTTTTGTATTTCCCCTTCTCGGTAGCCCAAAAACGAGAATCAATATACTTTCTAGTAAAGTTTGTCATAAACCTTGTACAACATCATAGATATGATAGTGTCCAAGGTTTACGGAAAGTAGATGAGACTCAAATTTTTACTCGATCGGGAGGGGATCACGTGGAAAAGGTTGATATTTTTAAGGATATTGCTGAACGAACTGGCGGCGATATTTATCTCGGAGTAGTTGGTGCAGTTCGGACAGGGAAATCGACATTCATTAAAAAATTTATGGAACTAGTCGTTCTCCCGAATATTGAAAATGAATCCGAAAAAGCAAGAGCGCAAGATGAATTGCCGCAAAGTGCTGCAGGTAAAACAATTATGACAACGGAACCGAAATTTGTTCCTAATCAAGCAATCTCTATTCATGTTGATGATGGGCTTGATGTGAATATCCGGTTAGTTGATTGTGTTGGGTATGCAGTTCCAGGTGCGAAGGGGTATGAAGATGACCACGGACCAAGAATGATTAATACACCATGGTACGAGGAACCGATTCCTTTTCAAGAAGCAGCTGAAATTGGAACTAGAAAAGTAATCCAAGAGCATTCAACATTAGGAGTTGTCGTAACAACAGATGGTACGATTGGTGAAATTCCGCGTCAAGATTATTTGGAATCAGAAGCGCGTGTCGTAGAAGAGTTAAAGGAAGTTGGAAAACCATTTATCATGGTGGTCAACAGTGTTAGACCACATCACCCTGATACAGAACAACTTCGTGCTCAACTAGCTGAAAAGTATGATATTCCTTGTCTTGCAATGAGTATTGAAAGCATGACAGATCAGGACATTAATAATGTCCTTCGTGAAGTACTATATGAGTTCCCTGTTCATGAAGTAAATGTTAACCTTCCAAGCTGGGTTATGGTACTTAGAGAAGATCATTGGTTGCGTCAAAGTTACGAAGAATCTGTCCGCGAGACAGTTAAGGATATTAAACGGCTTCGAGATGTAGATCGTGTTGTCGGTCAATTTACGGAATATGAGTTTATAGACGATGCCAGATTAGCTGGAATTGAAATGGGGCAAGGGATTGCTGAAATTGATTTATATGCTCCAGATGACTTATATGACCAAGTGTTAAAAGAAGTAGTTGGGGTGGAGATTCGAGGGAAGGATCATCTCCTTCAGTTAATGCAAGACTTTGCACATGCAAAAGAAGAGTACGACCAAGTGGCAGATGCTCTTCGAATGGTGAAGCAAACAGGATATGGGATTGCTGCACCAGCCTTATCCGATATGAGCCTTGATGAACCTGAAATTATCCGACAAGGTTCTAGATTTGGGGTAAGATTAAAGGCTGTTGCTCCATCTATTCACATGATTAAAGTGGATGTAGAGTCTGAATTTGCTCCAATTATCGGAACAGAAAAGCAAAGTGAAGAGCTCGTTCGTTACTTAATGCAAGACTTTGAAGAAAATCCACTATCAATTTGGAATTCAGATATCTTCGGTCGTTCACTAAATTCCATCGTTCGTGAAGGGATTTCAGCGAAGTTATCATTAATGCCTGAAAATGCACGTTACAAATTGAAAGAAACATTAGAGCGTATTATCAATGAAGGGTCTGGTGGACTCATTGCCATTATCCTTTAATATGGAAGCAAGAAAGAACTCCTAGAAAGGAGTTCTTTTTGCTTTCTCCTTTCTTTTTATGCTAAGATTTATATAATTGCGTTGTTTATACATATGGGGAGTACATACATATATACATATGCATGCCATGTATTTTGCGACTGTGCAAAAGGTAGGAAGCGAAAACTTTTGATTCATGATAAAATAAGATCATGTTAAACTATGTATTGATGAACTACAGAGAAGAGGAGAGTTGAGATGAGTAATCAAAATGAGTTTTTCGTTATAAAAGCAAAGGAAAATGGCGTAAATGTGATCGGGTTAACACGCGGGTCTGATACACGTTTTCATCATTCAGAAAAACTAGATAAAGGCGAAGTAATGATCGCTCAATTTACAGAGCATACATCAGCTGTGAAAATTAGAGGGAAAGCGATTATCCAGACAAGTCATGGCACAATGGATACAGACGAGTCATAACAATTTCACGTTATGGTCTTTGCATGGGCATAACTATGATATAATAGATGCGAATTTTATGTGCGCAACGACAACAATGAAGGACGGAATTTGGGGGATTTTAATATGGTGACGAAAAGTCAGTTTAATGAGAAAGTAAAAGAAATCAAGAGAAGCTTCTATAGCTTAACAGAGCATCTATATTTGCAATCGTATGTTCCTGAACCAAAAATAGATGATGATAAGGTTCGGTTTTTATTTGCGATGATGTACAAACGATTTTCAAATACAGAAGCGAAAATGTTTACGATTTCAGCTTTGTTACTTCAAGCTGCTTTAGATATACATGATGAGGTCTCCCTCCATCCAGTTACTTCTGATAAGTTGCGAAAAAATAGACAGTTAACTGTACTTGCTGGTGATTATTACTTAGGACTTCATTATTTTTTGCTTGCAGAAAAGAATCATGTTTCTATGATAAGGATGTTTAGTCAATCGATTCAAGAGGTCAATGAATCAAAAATTCATTTATATGATACGACGGACCTTACGTTTGAAGACATTGAACATACAGCATCTCAAGTTGAGTCAGCGCTTATGCAGAACATGGCTCAGTTCTTTGACTTGCCAAGTTGGAAGAAAGTCATAAAAGATTACTTTTACTTAAAAAAGCTCGTTCAAGAAAAATCAATGTGGCTTGAAGGAAAAGAAAGTATTCTCATTAACTCTATCCTTCGTAACCGAGTACCTGGGGAAGACAAGCTACAAAGTATCGAGAAGAAACTTGAAGATGTTAAAGATCAATTATTAACGAACAGCGAAAGGCTTGAGACGTTTAATCATTTTGTTATTGAACATGTTGATAGCTTATTAGGACATTCGTCATTTCAAGAGATTGCAGCAGAAGAAGGGTGAGCAAGATGACACAAACGAAAGAAGAACGCGTTCATCAAGTATTCGAATCCATTTACAAAAAGTACGATGTGATGAATTCGGTTATTAGTTTTCAACGCCATAAAGCATGGCGAAAAGATACGATGAAAAAAATGAACGTTCAAAAAGGAAATAAGGCACTCGATGTTTGTTGCGGTACAGCAGATTGGGCGATTGCATTGGGAGAAGCTGTTGGTACAACAGGTCATGTAGAAGGCCTAGATTTCAGTAAAAACATGCTGAAGATTGGACAAGAAAAGATCGAAGAGAAAAAACTGACCCAAGTTCATTTACGTCACGGGAATGCGATGGAACTTCCTTATGAAGACAATCAGTTCGATTATGTAACAATTGGGTTTGGTCTTCGAAACGTTCCTGATTATATGCAGGTATTACGAGAAATGTATCGCGTTGTAAAGCCCGGGGGAATGGTTGTATGTTTAGAAACTTCACAACCAACTATTCCTGTGTTTAAACAACTATACTTCTTTTATTTTCGCCAAGTCATGCCGGTGTTTGGTAAGCTCTTTGCGAAAAGTTATAAAGAATACTCTTGGCTACAAGAATCAACGATGTCTTTCCCAGACCGAGAAAAATTAGCAGGGATGTTTAAAGAAGCTGGTTTTGTAGATATTGAAGTCAAGCCTTATTCTGGTGGGGTTGCTGCGATGCACCTAGGGAAGAAAGTAGTAGCAAAATAGGAGAATTGGAGCAGATATTTCGTGATTAGAAAGTTAAAAATCATCTTAGAAATGATTAAGTTTGAACACACTGTCTTTGCCTTACCGTTTGCCTTTTTCGGGGCGATGATGGGGGCATATATTGTTAACGGAACAACACCAACTTTGTCCCAGTGGATATGGATTACTGTGGCGATGGTCGGAGCAAGGAGCGCGGCAATGTCTCTTAATCGAGTCATTGATGAGCAAATAGATAAACATAATCCAAGGACGGCAACTAGAGCCATCCCAGCAGGGTTAGTTTCTAAAGTAGAAGTATTATTATTTATCATTATTTCTTTTGCACTATTATTTTATGCAGCATTTCAGTTAAACATGTTGGCTGTTTATTTATTACCGATTGCTGTGTTTTTTCTAGTTATCTATTCTTATACGAAACGATTTACTTGGATGTGCCATATAATTCTTGGCGTTACAATTGGATTAGCTCCTCTTGGAGGCTGGGTTGGTGCTACGGGGACTTTAACATGGGAAGCATTCTTATTGTTTGTAGCTGTCGCTCTATGGACAGCTGGATTTGATGTCATTTATGCAACACAAGATGCAGACTATGACAGAGAACATGGGTTGTTCTCGATTCCGAGTCGTTTTGGTATTGGACGAGCATTGAAGATTGCTCGTTTTCTGCATGTTATAAGTTTTTTAAGTTTTGTTAGTTTATTCCTTTTTACAGGCTTTGGGTGGATCTATTTTATTGGAGTATTGATTGCAGGTGCCATTATGATCTACGAACATTCTCTTGTATCTGAGAATGATTTATCAAAGCTGGATGTAGCCTTCTTCACCATGAATGGTATATTAAGTCTCGTATTGTTCGTTTTTGCGTTGGGGGATATCCTTCTATGATTGAAGTTTTATTTGCTAATGTGGATTCAGAGGACAGACTTTGTTATTTGTATTGTCCATTTCAAACTAAAACTGAACATGAGCTGACAAGGTAGGGGGAAGAAAGATGAGTGTCGTAATCGGTGAAATTTCATATACAAATATTATGCCTTTCTTTTATCATTTAGACAGGAAAATGTTAGGTGAACATCATTGCCAGTTTGTTCCTCAAGTTCCAGCTCAACTAAATAACGAAATGGCTTTAGGGCGTATTGATATTGGTGGGATCTCGTCTTTTGCGTATGCACAGCATGCACAAGCCTTTACATTATTGCCTAATCTTTCCGTTACGTCATATGGTGCCGTTAATTCGATTTTCCTATTTTCTAAAGTTCCGATTTCAGAGCTTAATGAAAAGAAGGTAGCACTTACTTGGAGTTCTGCATCGTCTGTACATTTATTAAAAATTATTTTAGAGCATTTTCATTCATTATCCATTTCCTATACGACAATGAACCCTAATGTGAAAAGTATGTTAAGGGAGCATGAGGCTTGTCTATTAATTGGAGATGATGCTATTGTAGCAAAACGTGAATATGGACAATCACTGTACCATTACGACCTAGGTGAACTATGGTATGAACAAACAGGGTTGCCTATGACATTTGCTGTTTTTGCGGTGAGAAATGAAACATTACGTGATCATCCAAGCTTAGTTGGACTGATTTATCGTTCTTTTCTAGAAAGCAAACGAGAAAGTGAATTAAAACATTATCAACCAATGATTGATGCTATTCTTAAAACTCATGGCGGAAAAAGGTCATTTTGGGAACACTACTTCCAAAAGCTATGCAATGACTTTGGTGAAGAGGAACAAAAAGGGTTAAGCTATTATTTTGATCTTCTTTATAAAATGAATTATCTATCTCAACCAATTAACAAACTTCATATTTGGGATGGGGCTATGAGTAAGTAAAAGAATACTAAGCTGACGATGAAATCGGCGTGATGATATAAGGTGGACGACATGAAACTAGCGGAAATATATATGCAATTTCAATCTGATATTAATATAATCGAAAATGAACTAGAAAAAACAGTACAGGCTAAAAATAATGTTTTGCAAGAAGCTTCAACTCAACTACTAAAGGCTGGTGGAAAAAGAATCCGCCCAGTTTTTGTTTTGTTAGCTGCAAGGTTTGGGGATTATGACATTAACAAACTTAAACATATAGCAGTTCCACTTGAATTGATTCATATGGGTTCACTTGTTCATGATGATGTCATTGATGATGCAGAACTAAGACGGGGAAAGAAAACGATTAAGTCACAATGGGATAATAGAGTTGCCATGTATACTGGTGATTTTATTTTCGGTAAAGCTTTAGAAACATCAACATTTTTCGCGAATCCGAAAATCCATCAAATCCTCGCAAATGCGATGTTAGAGATGTGTCTAGGAGAGATTGAACAAATTCGAGATCAATACAATTGGGGTCAAAACTTTCGAATTTATCTACGGCGAATAAAACGAAAAACAGCATTGTTAATTGCTGTTAGTTGTGAATTAGGAGCGCTTGCTGCCAATGCCGATCCAAAAGTTCAAAGAAACTTGTTCCAATTTGGCTATAATGTCGGAATGTCTTTCCAAATTACAGATGATGTACTGGACTTTGTAGGAACAGAGGAGCAGTTGGGGAAACCAGCAGGTGGAGATTTGAGGCAAGGAAATGTAACATTACCAGCCCTTTATGCCATGCACCATGATCCAGAAATCAAACAACTGATTGAAGAGGTTCTAGAAACCAATTATCCTGAAAATGTTGATATTTCCTCGGTTCTACAAGCAATAAAGAAATCTGGTGGAATTGAGTACGCTATTTCCATAAGTGATCAATACTTAGAGAAAGCATATGACGCATTGGAAAAATTGCCTGATACGAAAGAAAAGAATTATTTACGTGAGATTGCTGCCTATATAGGAAAGCGGAAATTTTAATGTTTTAATATGTGTTCGTTGATATATATAAAAGTTGACTACTCTTGTAGTCAGCTTTTTTTAAACTGTTAAATTTGGAAATGATAGTGTTTTATTTGAAATATTTCACAACTATTATTGTTCCTATTCTGAATGTTTGCTATACTAATAGTTGTTTACTACATACTACATAATAGGAGCGATCAGCAAATGGAACGTACATATTTAATGGTTAAGCCCGATGGTGTGCAACGTAATTTAATTGGTGAAATTGTATCACGTTTTGAAAAGAAAGGATTTACTCTAGTAGGTGCTAAGTTAATGACGATTTCAAAGGAATTAGCTGAGACTCATTATGGTGAACATAAAGAACGTCCTTTCTTTGGAGAGTTAGTGAGCTTTATTACATCAGGACCTGTATTTGCGATGGTATGGGAAGGAAACAATGTCATCTCAACAGCTCGTACAATGATGGGGTCAACAAATCCAGCTGAGGCAGCGCCAGGTACGATCCGTGGCGATTATGGTGTGCAAGTGTCAATGAATGTTATTCACGGTTCTGATTCACCAGCTAGTGCTGAGAGAGAAATCTCACTCTTTTTCAATGAAAACGAACTAAATAACTATGAAAAAGCGGCAAATCAGTGGGTTTAGTGTAAGCGCTTTTAGGAGAGTTTGTCCTTTTGGACGAGCTCTTTTTTTTGGGGTGAAACATAAGAATGATTGCAGGAGAAATGGAAGAGTTAACCTGAGTTGTCGCTAGACAGTTTTCATTGCCTATGAATTAGTCATAGCAATTTTTGATTTTTCATCGTATGATTAATCCATTACATAGTGTGAGGGAACATATATGAGTCAAGATTACGAGCAATTTGTTGTAAATGTTAAAAAGAAAACGGCTATTGATTTATCTCTATATAAAGAAGCACAAATGAAACGCCGATTGGAATCGTTACGAAACAAAAGAGGATATCAAGACTTTCAATCTTATTTTCAAGCAATGGTGAATAATGATGAAATGTTTAATGAATTTCTTGAAAGAATGACCATTAATGTATCCGAGTTTTATCGGAATGCAAAAAGGTGGGAGGTATTAGAAAAGAGAATTTTACCGAGGTTGTTCGTTGAAAGGCCAAAATTAAAGCTTTGGAGTGCAGCTTGCTCTACAGGTGAGGAACCATATACGTTAGCCATGATTATGGCTAAGTTTATGCCGCTTGCCGATGTATCGATTTTGGCAACAGATTTGGACCGAGCTATATTAGAACGTGCGAAGTTAGGCTTATATACAGACCGTTCGTTAAAAGAGGTCCCATCGGACATGCTCGATGCGCATTTTACAAAAGAGGGCATGGGGTATTATGTTAATGAGAATATTAAGCGTACTGTTCATTTTAAACAACAGAACTTACTAGCAGATCGATTTGATCAACAATTTGACTTGATTATTTGTCGTAATGTTATGATTTATTTTACAGAAGAAGCGAAACATGAACTCTATCAAAAATTTAGCAATGCGTTACGTCCTGGTGGAGTATTATTTGTTGGAAGTACAGAACAAATTTTTAATCCCCAATTGTATCAATTTGAATCAGAGGATACGTTTTTTTATAAAAAAGTATAGAAAATAAAGGATTGATTGAAAATTTACTTAGACGAATATTCGTTAGTTTGATAAAATGTCTAATTAATAACGAAATTGTCTAAATTTTCGAGACAACGTCAGTTAAGTTGTGTTATAATTTAACGCATAAAAGCGATAAAGAGAAAAGTGTTGTGGAAATTGGAGGAGTCGAGATGAGATATTTAACAGCTGGTGAGTCACATGGCCCGCAATTAACGACGATTATTGAAGGAGTGCCAGCTCAACTTGAGTTGGTCGCTAGTGACATAAATCATGATTTAGCCCGTCGTCAAGGTGGATATGGTCGTGGAAGAAGGATGCAAATTGAAAAAGATCAAGTCCAAATTCTAAGTGGTGTACGACACGGGAAAACAACAGGAGCTCCAATTGCTCTCGTTGTAGAAAATAAAGATTGGACACACTGGACAAAAGTAATGGGAGCAGAACCCATTGGAGAAGAAGAAGAAAAAGAAGTAAAACGTAAATTAACACGTCCACGTCCTGGACATGCTGATTTAAATGGAGCGATTAAATACGGTCATAGAGATATGCGTAATGTTTTGGAGCGTTCATCAGCTCGCGAAACAACGGTTCGAGTAGCGGCTGGGGCAGTAGCCAAGAAGATCTTAGCTGCATTTGGCATTAAAGTAGGTGGACACGTGCTTGAAATCGGGGGTGTGAAAGCAGAAAACGTACACTATGATTCTGTTGAAGATCTTCAAGAACGATCTGAAGCTTCACAAGTTCGATGCTTAGATGAAGTGGCTAGTGTGAAAATGATGGAAGCAATTGATGCAGCGAAAAAAGACGGCGATTCTATCGGTGGAATTGTCGAAGTCGTTGTAGAAAATGTTCCTGTTGGATTAGGTAGTCATGTGCACTATGATCGTAAATTAGATGGAAAGCTTGCTGCAGCTATTATGAGTATTAATGCCTTTAAAGGTGTGGAGATTGGCATTGGGTTTGAGGCGGCGCATATCCCTGGAAGTCAAGTTCATGATGAAATCATCTGGGACGAAGAGAATGGCTATACTCGTAAAACTAATCGATTAGGTGGATTAGAAGGCGGTATGACAACAGGTATGCCTATTGTTGTACGTGGTGTGATGAAACCTATTCCAACTCTTTATAAGCCACTTCAAAGTGTGGATATTGATACGAAGGAACCTTTTGAAGCGAGTATTGAACGATCTGATAGTTGTGCAGTTCCTGCTGCCTCTGTTGTTGCTGAATCTGTTATCGCGTGGGAGATAGCGAATGCTCTGCTTGAAACATTTGGTCAAGATCAAATTAGTACAATCCAAGAAAATGTTGAGCGTCATAAGGAAAAAGCGAGGGAGTTTTAATGAACCAAGTTACCATTGAAGCAAAGTCAAAAACATACCATGTCTTTATTAATGCGGGTATGCGTCATGAAATTGGTTCATTGCTGGAGTCGGTTTGTACAGAGAATGTTTCCTCTGTTCTTGTTATCTCGGATTCTTCTGTTGCACCGCTTTACTTAGAGGATGTCGTAGGAAGCTTTCAAAAAAAGCTTCCTACGTACACAGAAGTAATTCAAAGTGGAGAAGCCTCCAAATCTTTTGGTGTGTATGAACAAGTAATGACAAAAGCACTTGAATACGGACTTGATCGAAAGTCTGTCATCATAGCATTAGGTGGTGGCGTTGTAGGAGATTTAGCTGGGTTCGTAGCATCTACATACATGAGAGGAATTCGTTTTGTTCAAGTACCGACTACTTTGCTTGCTCATGATAGTAGTGTTGGAGGGAAAGTAGCAATTAATCACCCATTAGGGAAAAATATGGTTGGGAGCTTTCATCAACCGGAAGCTGTCATTTACGATACAGAAACTCTTTTTTCTTTACCTGAGAAAGAATGGCGTTCAGGGTTTGCTGAAGTAATTAAGCACGGGTTTATTCGCAATAATAAACTGTTAAGCTATTTACAGCAAGAAGTGAACTCCTTTGAGCAATTGCCAGTACCGTTAGTGAATCAAATATTAGAACAATCACTTGCGGTTAAAGCTGAGATTGTTGCAGAAGATGAAACGGAATCGGGTGTTCGTGCTTACTTGAATTTTGGTCATACTCTTGCTCATGCTATTGAATCTGAATCTGGTTATGGTGTTGTAACTCACGGAGAAGCGGTAGCAACGGGAATGATTTTCGCTCTAAAACTTAGCGAAAAAATGTTTGACGTTGAATTAGACGTAACTAGATATGAAGATTGGTTTGAGAAATTAGGGTATGCTACAAAGATTTCAAATCAATTACAAGTTGATAAACTAATTTCCAAAATGCAAAAAGATAAAAAAGCGGAAGCTGGAACGATTCGAATGGTTCTCTTACAAAAGCTCGAAGAACCAACATTAATAGAGGTTCCACCTAATATCATAAAACAAGTATTATTAGAGCAGATGGAGGTGGAGAACAATGGTTAGAGGGATTCGTGGGGCTATTACAATTCAATCGAATACGGAAGAGGAAATTTTAGAAGCATCAAAGGAACTCGTTCAAGTATTAATTAAAAATAACGAGATTGAACCGGATCGTGTTGCACAAGTGCTCTTTACGGTAACGGAAGATGTGACGGCAGCGTTTCCTGCGAAGATTCTTAGGGAATTTGATGGATGGTCATACGTTCCAGTCGTCTGCGCACAAGAAATTCCAGTTCCGGGCAGTTTGCCGCTTTGCATTAGAGTATTAATGACTGTAAATACAGATGTGGACCAAAAAGATATTGCGCATGCTTATTTACGAGACGCCAAAAAATTACGACCTGATTTATCCTTGACGAATAAGTAAGAAAGCGATAGACTGTAAGCAGATGAGATGAAGAAATTAAGTTTCTTCGAGACTAGGTAAGTTTAATTATAGAGTAAATAGTATGAATATTGAGATTAGTAGAGAATGAGATTGAGTTTGAGGAGAGCTGAGTTTAGTTGAGGGATACTTGTCATTATATCCTCCTAAACAGTAACGTTTAGGGGGTTTTTATATCCAAATAAAGAACATGATCCTAAAGGGAAACCATAGGTTCATTCACTATACCATCCCCTCCCACTCATTTCGTTCATTCCAATAAGGAGTGACTGTAAATGATAACCCCAACTTTTTTAGAATTCCAAAAAGCAGCCGAAACGTATCAAACGATCCCTGTTTTTCAACGTTTTTTTGCAGATGGGTTAACACCTGTCCAGATTGTTCATCTATTGGGTGATCAAGTGTCATTTTTACTTGAAAGTAAGGATGAGCAATCATCTTGGTCTAGATATTCATTCATTGGGTTAAATCCTATGTTTGAACTAATTGAAGAAAACGGAAAATACCGTACCTATTCAAAGCATGGTGAGCTGATCATTGAAAAAGAATCTTTTCAGAAAGCATTTGATGAGACGATGACATTTATGAATGTTCAACCTCTTGACATTCCTATCCCCTTCCGTGGTGGCGCGGTAGGATATATGAGTTATGACGCTATTGAAACAATTGAACCTTCACTAGCAACTAGCAGCGAATATAGGGTGGCTCATTATCAATTTTTATTTTGTCAAACGTTAATTGCTTATGATCATCAAAACAAAGAACTATCTGTGCTTGTTCACGTTAGGCCGAATGAAGAGGAAGAGTTAGTAAATACGTATCATAACGCAAGAGCTGAAATTAAACGAATCTCTTCTTTATTAGAACAACCAGCAAATGGGTTAATGTTAAAACACATCCCAGATACGAATCAAGAAGTTTCTTTTGAACATGTAACGTCAAACTATGAAAAAGAAGCGTTTTTATCTGATGTAAATAAAATTAAAGAATATATTCTAGCTGGAGATGTTTTTCAAACAGTTTTATCCCAACGATTTGAAATGGAAGTATCTGCATCGGCTCTTGAAGTATATCGTGTGCTACGGATGGTCAATCCTTCACCTTATTTGTTCTATCTGAAATTTGATCAAATGGAAGTGGTCGGAAGTTCTCCTGAGAGACTTGTCCAAGTTCAAGATGGTCATGTGGAGATTCATCCAATTGCTGGTACTAGAAAACGAGGGCAAACGGAAAAAGAAGACCAACAATTAGCAGAAGACTTACTTGCTGACGAAAAAGAGCGTGCTGAACACTATATGCTAGTTGATTTAGCGAGAAATGATGTTGGGCGAATTGCTGAATACGGATCGGTTAAAACTCCCACTATGCTTTCAATCGAAAAATTTTCTCATGTGATGCATATTGTTTCAAAAGTAACAGGAAGACTCAGACAAGGAACGGAGCCACTTGAAGCTCTTATGGCATCTTTTCCGGCAGGAACGGTTTCTGGTGCTCCAAAAATTCGGGCAATGGAAATTTTACAAGAGCTAGAACCGACGAAAAGAGGAGTATACGCAGGAGCAATCGGCTACCTTGGATATGACGGAAATATTGACTCTTGTATTGCCATCCGTACGATGGTTATCCAAAACGGAAAGGCCTATATTCAAGCAGGAGCAGGAATTGTGGCAGACTCTGTTCCTGAAAAGGAATATGAGGAAACGCAAAATAAGGCAAAAGCGTTAATACGGGCTGTTCAAATGGCTGAAACGATGTTTGGGGAAAAGGGGGCAACTACACATGCTTAAAGAGATTTTACGTTCATGTATGGAAGGGCAAACGATGTCAGAAGTCCAAGCAGAAGAGACGATGAATGAAATAATGAAAGGTGAGGCAACGCCGAGCCAAATCGCAAGTCTGTTAACATTAATGCGTTTTCGAGGAGAAACGGTAGAAGAGATGACGGGATTTGCTCGAGCAATGCGAGCGCACTCCTTACGAATGGAAACGGATGACATTCCTGTAGTTGATACGTGTGGAACAGGGGGCGATGATTTAAGTACATTTAATATTTCAACGGCTTCCGCTATTGTTCTCTCTGCCATAGGAGTACCTGTTGCCAAACATGGAAACCGTGCAGTCTCATCCAAAAGTGGGAGTGCGGATGTGTTAGAAGAATTAAACATCCCGACCCAACACACAAAAGAAGAAGCAAGACAATCATTACTTAATTCTCATTTGTGTTTCTTGTTTGCTCCTCTTTATCATCAATCTATGAAGCATGCAGTTACGCCTAGAAAAGAAATCGGATTTCGTACCATATTTAATTTATTAGGGCCGATTACGAATCCTGCTGGCGCAAAGTACCAACTTATTGGCGTGTATAATCATGAATTCGCCAAAAAATTAGCAGATACGTTAGTAAGGTTAGGGACGACGAGAACCTTGTTTGTTACAGGTGGCGAAGGTCTTGATGAATTATCAATAACAACAGAGTCAAAAGTCATTGAAGTAAATGGCACCGATCAAAAAATTTATACAGTTGCACCTGAGGATGTTGGTTTAAAAAGAGGATCGTTAGAGGATATTCAAGTACGAACTCCGAAGGAAAGTGCAGCCTTAATTAAACAAATTTTAAATGGTGAGGCAAATGAATCAGCGGCGGGAATTGTCACACTTAATGCTGCAGCTGCCCTATATGCTGCCAAGCGTGTAGCTTCTATTCGTGAAGGCGTAAATGAAGTTGAATCGGCTATCAACTCAGGAATTGTTCTTGAACACTATCATTCTTTGCAAAAGGAGAAACAACAATATGCTTGAGAAAATTTTAGATACAAAGCGTGAGGAAATAGAAAAGTTAGTTATACCAAAACAAGAAAGTGTTTCACACTTTTCCCTTTTTACAGCCTTAAGTAATCCAAATCGTTCTATCGGGCTCATTGCGGAGGTGAAAAAAGCATCTCCGTCCAAAGGACTCATTTCTGAGAACTTTGAGCCAGTTTCCATTGCGAAAGGATACGAAAAAGGGGGAGCGGATGCTATCTCTGTTTTAACGGATGTTGTTTACTTTCAAGGGCATCGAGACTATTTGACGGCGATTAAGAAAGAAGTCGGGCTTCCTGTTATGCGTAAAGACTTTATTATTGATAAAAAACAAGTAGAGGAAACACGCTGTATCGGTGCTGATGCGATGCTTTTAATCGTTGGTACGGTTCCTATTCAAGAGTTGAAAGAGCTCTATGATTATGCTTATAGCCTTGGACTTGAATGCTTAGTGGAAGTTCATGCGAAAGAAGAATTAGAAGAGTTACTCTCATGCTTTACACCAAAAATTATTGGTGTGAATAATCGTAATTTAAAAACATTCGAAACATCATTAACACAAACAGAGGATATGGCATCACTTGTTCCTGAAGGAAGTTTGTTTGTAAGTGAAAGTGGAATTCATTTCGAAAAAGACATAGAAAGAGTCAAATTAGCGGGAGCTGCTGGAGTATTAGTTGGTGAATCGTTAATGAGAGCAGAAACTCCCGAAGTCGGAATTGACACGTTGTTTGGAGGAGAAGCCATTGCAACCTCTTCTTAAATTATGTGGCAACCACTCGGAACATGATACGAACGTAACCTTATCAAGCAACGCAGACTATATTGGCTTTGTGTTTGCTAAAAGCAAAAGGCAGGTCGTTAGGGAGCAAGTTGAAGCATGGTTAAAGCAGGAAGGAAAGAAAGAAAAAAAGCTTGTTGCTCTTTTTGTAAATGAAAAAATAGAGCAAATTGAAGACGCAATTAAGGGTTTACCTATCGACATCATCCAATGTCATGGTGATGAAACAGCTGAGGAAGTAAAAAAAATAAATGAGCAAATTCAGCTTCCGATATGGAAGGCGATTCACCATCAGCCTGATGCTATTTCTGTTATGAGAAAGTACGAAGGCCTCGTCTCAGGTTATATTGTTGATTGTAAAGTAGGAGATCAGTGGGGCGGGACAGGCGTTTCGTTTGACTGGGAATACATCCCTGCTTACTTAGAAGAAGGAAAAAGGCAAGGTGTTCCAATCTTTATTGCTGGGGGTATACGACCAGATAATGTTGATAAAGTACTAGAATACGGCCCAGATGGGATTGATGTTTCTAGTGGAATAGAAGACAATGGACAAAAATCTAAGGAACTCATTAGTCAGCTAGAAGAGAGGATGAAACGATATGACAACAACGTATCCCGATAAAAATGGACGATTTGGGGATTTTGGTGGTAAGTACGTTCCTGAAACGTTAATGAGTGTCATTGAAGAGTTAGAGCAGGCGTTAGAAGAAGCAAGTAAGGATGAAGCATTTGTTCGTGAATATCTTTCTCATTTACAGGAATATGCAGGAAGGCCAACAGCTTTATCGTATGCAGAGAATGTAACTCAATCCCTTGGTGGAGCCAAGATCTATTTAAAACGAGAGGACCTTCTACATACAGGTGCCCATAAGCTTAATAATGCAATGGGGCAAGCGCTACTAGCAAAAAGAATGGGAAAAACGAAAATCGTTGCCGAGACGGGTGCAGGTCAACATGGAGTAGCATCTGCAACGATTGCAGCGAAATTCGGACTTGAGTGTAAAGTGTTTATGGGGGCCGAAGACATGGAACGCCAAGCTTTGAATGTGTTTCGGATGGAATTATTAGGAGCAGAAGTAATTCCGGCTACTTCAGGTAGCCAAACGCTAAAAGATGCTACGAATGAAGCTATACGTTATTGGGTTGCAAATGCTGAGGATACGTTTTATTTAATCGGATCGGTTGTAGGACCACATCCTTATCCGAAGATGGTGCGAGATTTCCAACGAATTATTGGTGATGAAGCGAAGAAGCAATTTGTTGAACGTGTTGGAGAACTCCCAACTGAAATCATTGCTTGTGTAGGTGGAGGAAGCAACGCAATTGGTATGTTTTATCCATTTCTTGCAGACCCCGTAACATTAATTGGAGTAGAGGCAGCTGGATTAGGTGTAGATTCAGACCAACATGCTGCCACAATGACCCATGGAAGAAAGGGCGTTATTCATGGTTCGTTAACGTATTTATTACAAGATGAAGCGGGTCAGATTACGGAGCCATACTCTATTTCAGCCGGGTTAGATTATCCTGGAGTAGGGCCGGAACATGCGTATTTGGCTAGCAGCGGACGAGTTTCTTATGAAGCAGTGACAGATCAACAAGCTCTTGATGCGTTAAAGCTGCTATCAGAAAAAGAAGGAATCATTCCAGCCATAGAATCTGCGCATGCTTTGGCAAAAGCCTTTGAGCGTGCGAAGCAACTAACACCTGATGATTCAATTCTTGTTTGTTTATCAGGAAGAGGGGACAAAGATGTTCACACTTTAATGAAACATTTTAGGGGGGATTCAAAATGACAAATAAACGAATGGAAGTAGCAACAAAGACGGATCAACCATTGTTTATCCCCTTCATTACAGCAGGAGACCCATCGGCTGATGCGACAATCGACATAGCGCTCACATTAGAGGAAGCAGGAGCAAGTATTCTAGAATTGGGTATTCCGTATTCTGACCCTCTAGCAGATGGCCCTACCATACAAGCAGCATCAAAGCGTGCCTTGCAAGGCGGTATGTCACTAGAGAAGGCTCTGCAACTTGTACCAGAGATGAGAAAACGTGGACTTACGATCCCTGTTATTATTTTTACGTATTTTAATCCATTATTACAATACGGCGAAGAACGATTTGTCAATGAAGCCTCTGAGCTTGGAATTGATGGACTTTTAGTTCCGGATCTTCCTTATGAAGAGAGTGAACAGTTAGATCAGATGTGCGAACAGAATGGCTTATCTCTTATATCGCTTGTTGCTCCTACGTCACAACAGCGTATGGTCAAAATTGCTGAACGAGCAAAAGGGTTTTTATACTGTGTTTCTTCTTTAGGCGTGACAGGTGTGAGAAATGAACTTGATCCAAGAGTGTATGAGTTTTTAAAAACGGTTCGCGAAGCCAGCTCTATTCCTACTGCTGTCGGATTTGGAATTTCATCTGCTGAACAAGTAAAGATCATGCAAGAGCATGCTGACGGAGTTGTGGTCGGAAGCGCGCTTGTAAACGTAATTGGCGAGCAAAAAGAAGCGTTAAATAATGAAAAAACAAGGCCAGAAGCACTGGGAATAATAAAAAAGTTTGTTTCTTCGCTCATTTCGTCGTAACATATGATAGAGAAGATATGAATATGAAAAAATGAGGTGCAATAATGAAAGCAAAGGCTCAATTACATGGCTTGCCGTCCTATAAGCCGGGTAAACCGATTGAAGAAGTAAAAAGAGAACTAGGATTAACTAAAGTTGTAAAGCTTGCTTCTAATGAAAATCCTTATGGAGCTTCTCCTAAGGCAGCGAAAGCGATTCAAGACGCGGCATCACAAACGGCGATTTATCCTGATGGATATGCAGCAGATATTAGAGAAAAAGTTGCTAGTAAAATCGGTGTAGACGAAAATCAACTTATTTTTGGAAATGGTTCAGATGAAGTTATTCAATTTTTATGCCGTGCCTTTTTATCACCTGACACAAATACGG
The DNA here is from genome assembly GCF_032335535.1 of Alkalihalobacillus sp. MEB130. Taxonomy (NCBI): domain Bacteria; kingdom Bacillati; phylum Bacillota; class Bacilli; order Caryophanales; family Bacillaceae; genus Alkalihalobacillus; species Alkalihalobacillus sp. MEB130. The sequence continues at coordinate 119,327 of NZ_JAOANA010000005.1, read as the reverse complement.
TAACAGCTGATCCGACTTTTTCTCAATATAAACTTAACGCAACCATTGAAGGAGCTGAAGTTCGTGAGGTTCCATCTATAGATGGTGTTCATGACTTGGATGCAATGCTAGAGGAGATCGATGACAATACAAGAATTGTGTGGGTATGTAATCCTAATAATCCTTCAGGTACATATGTAAATGAAACGGCATTTTTGAATTTCTTAGAGCGTGTTCCTTCCCATGTCCTTGTTGTTTCAGATGAAGCATACTATGAGTATGTGACGGTCGATGATTATCCAGAAACGTTACCATTGCTTAAAAAGTATGATAACCTTATGATTTTACGCACATTTTCAAAAGCGTATGGACTTGCTGCGTTACGTATCGGCTATGGTGTGGCGAACCCTTCCCTTATTTCGTTAATTGACCCGGTGAGACCGCCATTTAATAACACGACTTTTTCACATGCGGCAGCAGCGGCAGCACTTGAAGATGATGCTTTTATCCAGACATGTGTGGAAAAAAATACAGAAGCTCTGAAACAATTTGAGGAATTTTGTGATAAACATCAATTAAAGTATTATCCTTCACAAACGAATTTCATATTAATTGATTTTAATACTCCTGGTGATGAAATCTTTGATTATTTATTGAAGAAAGGATTCATTGTCAGATCAGGTCAAGCACTTGGTTTCCCTACTTGTGTGCGAATAACTGCTGGAACAGAAGAGGAAAATAAAGAATTGTTTGCTGTCTTAGAAGAAATGCTACTCACTAAAGTAGTAGGGCAATAAGCAAGAGTTAAGATAAATCGTCTTTCATGATTGAGGGCACTGAAAAAAAGGCGCATTCCCTTTTCAGTGCCCTCGAAGCAATGGTTTGAACCAATGCTAGTCTTCGTAGCTAATAAATTGGTTTTATCCTATTATCGCTTCATAAGATGAAGGATATCTTTTTGATCGGGGAAGGGGTACAGCATGAAACGAACGGTTTTTATCGTAGGACTCGGGTTGATTGGTGGCTCTATCGCACTTGCTATTAGGAAAGAGCACGATGTTCATATTCGGGGCTATGATATTTCAGATGAGCAATTACGAGTTGCGTTATCATTAAAGGTGATAGATGAAGCTCCTGTATCATTTGAAGAAGGTGTAAATGGAGCAGATTTAATTATTTTAGCTACTCCTGTTTTAAAAACAGAGCAATTATTAGAAGAGTTGGCTCGTTTTGATTTGAAACGAGGAGCGATCATTACAGATGTTGGAAGTACAAAAGTTAGAATAGTCGAAAAAGCGGCATGCTTAAAAGATAAAAAGGTAACTTTTATAGGTGGTCACCCAATGGCAGGCTCTCATAAAAGTGGAGTTGAAGCCGCAAGAGCACATTTATTTGAAAATGCTTTTTATATTTTAACACCTGTTGAAAATACGGATGTTCGTGCCATTATTCAACTGCAAAATTGGTTAAAAGGTACAAAAGCGACATTTATTGAATTGTCAGCTGAGCAACATGATCGATTGGCAGGAGCTATTAGTCATTTTCCACATGTAATTGCTGCAAGCTTGGTTCATCAAATCTCCAAAATAGAAGGAGAGGAGCCTCTTGTTTCTAGGTTAGCGGCAGGTGGATTTAGGGATATCACTCGTATTGCTTCAGCTAGTCCAACAATGTGGAGAGACATTCTATTGCATAACAAAGAAAGTTTATTGCAATTATTAGACTCTTGGACTCGTGAGATGCAATGTGTAAAAGAATTAATTGAACAAGAAAGCGGCGAGGAAATCTTTACATATTTTCAAGAAGCGAAAGACTTCAGAGACGGGCTTCCTGTTCGAAAAAAAGGAGCCATTCCTTCTTTTTATGATTTATTTGTAGATGTTCCTGACCATCCAGGGGTTATTTCAGATGTGACAGGAATATTGGCACAACATCAAATAAGTTTAACGAATATTCGTATTTTGGAAACAAGAGAAGACATTATGGGTGTTCTTAGACTCAGCTTCCGTTCCGAAGAAGACCGAGAAAGAGCCCAAATCCACCTACAACAAGAAATGTATGACACGTATATACTGTAGATCATAACAAAATGGAGCGATCTTCTCCGTTTTGTTATGATTGATGCAATGAGCGGAGCCGCGGCTGGATTTTAAGGCATGCAGGAATGGGCTTCTCCTGCATGTCGCGCAGCGAGAGGAGCCATTGCAACAACTATAATTGACGAAGTCTCAAAATGGAGCGATCTTCTCCGTTTTGTGATTGAGCTTGCGTTTAGGTAAAGAATGAATAGTAATAGGAGGAAGAAAATGACTACCGCTATTGTGAAACAATCTCATGTAGGGTTAACGGGAAGTATTCGAGTTCCTGGAGACAAATCGATTTCACATCGCGCCGTTATGTTCGGAGCGATTGCAGAAGGAACGACGACTGTAGAAGGGTTTTTACCAGGTGAGGATTGCTTAAGTACCATTTCATGCTTTCAGAAATTAGGTGTTTCCATTCAACAAGAAGGGGACAAGGTGACCATCAATGGACAAGGATGGGATGGGTTACAAGAACCTAGTGACATTCTCGATGTAGGGAATTCAGGTACAACGACTCGGCTTATGCTAGGAATTTTAGCGACTCGTCCTTTCCATTCGGTGATTATTGGGGATGATTCAATCGCCAAACGCCCAATGGCTCGCGTGACAGATCCTCTGCGCGAAATGGGGTCGATCATAGATGGACGTGATACCGGAAACTATACACCACTTTCCATTCGCGGAGGAGCAACGAAAGGGATTCAGTATCAATCCAAAGTAGCAAGTGCACAAGTAAAATCGGCAATTTTGCTCGCGGGATTACAAAGTGAGGGAAGTACATCTGTCTCCGAACCAGCTCTATCTAGGGACCATACCGAAAGAATGCTTGAGGCGTATGGCGTTCACGTAAAAAGAGAGGGATTAACCGTTTCGGTAGAAGGTGGTCAAACATTAAAGGCTCAACATATTGTTGTACCAGGAGATATTTCTTCTGCAGCCTTTTTCTTAGTTGCAGCTGCTATTGTTCCAAATAGCATGATCACCATTCAAGGAGTAGGGATGAATCCAACTCGTTCAGGAATTGTAGATGTGTTAGAAAAAATGGGTGCCACAATGTCTATACAAAATGAAAAGCTTGTTGGAGGAGAACCAATCGCAGATATTACGATACAAACTTCAGAGTTACAAGGTATCGAAATTGGAGGGGATCTCATTCCACGACTTATTGATGAGATTCCTGTTATTGCTGTTTTGGCAACACAAGCAAAAGGGAAAACGATTATTCGTGATGCCGAAGAGTTAAAAGTCAAAGAAACAAACCGAATTGATACAGTTGTAAGTGAGTTAACAAAATTAGGAGCCTCTATTCAAGCAACAGACGATGGAATGATTATCGAAGGCCGAACATCCCTTCAGGGAGCTGAAGTTAGTAGCTTTGGTGATCATCGAATTGGAATGGCTATGGCTGTTGCTGGGTTAATTACAGATGGAGATGTTGAAATTAATCGAAGCGATGCGATTGCTGTATCCTATCCAAACTTCTTCCAACATATTAAAGAGCTTCAACAAGATTAGTTTATAAATAAAAGAGATCGTTCAAAAAAAGAGAGTAGTGGAATGTTTTTTATTCCATTGCTCTTTTCTTTATTCATAAAAAAAATCCCTCATCGAAAACGTAAGCGTTTTCAAATGAGGTCTTAGCAAAAGCTAAAATGTTGTATGGATAGGAGTGGAGAGAAACCATACGCTTACTTTTATTATAAACTGATTAAAGGAAAAGTCAAGACAAAAAAGAAAAAATTCTGATTATAAAAAGAACTTAATTAGTGTTCTCTTTTTTCTTTTTCAATCATAGCTTGTCTATAACTCACCATTGTAGGAGGGAACCGTGATGTATTTATTGGACAAAGCTACGAAAATTGATGAAGAGCGAAATGAGATGCGGTCTTACTTAATTGATGATGGTCAAATTAATTATGTCACAAACTCTTTTGGAAAATGGAATAAACAGCGCGTTGATATGTCAGGAACGTTGATGACAAATGGAAGAATTATGTATGACAATGAACTTATTAATTGTGAAGATTTTCAAGCCTTTCAAGATAGGCAAAGTTATCTCATAAAAAAAGGATGTACGGGAGTTGCCGTTGCTCCAGAAGTAAAGTACGAATGTGACATGGAAGCAGTGATAAAAAGAGCAAAACATGCTATGGCAAGCAGTACATTAGATTATGTAGTCGGTTTAACGTTTTCTGCTACATTGTTACGACCGGAAGTGCTACGTAAGTGTCAAAATCTACGTATTCCCTTTGTTAGAGTCGTTATTCAATCTTTTGAACAGATTAGAACTCTTCCGTGGACGCATCTTTCACAAGCTCTATTAACCTATCCAACCGTATTAATTCCTGAAATTGCGCCTGATTCCAAAAGGCTTGAAGCAGTGCTGTTAAAAGAATGGGTGAAAAACTGTTCTGAATTTCAAATTCATACTTCAGAACCGTTAGACATTCTTGTTAGTTGGAAAAAGTCATTATTACAAAAGGTAGGGTTGTATCCATTAAAAGGAGTGTTGTTATCGGGAAGTGATGCAGATTACCTTCTTTTTACGGACGATAGGAATGAAAGAGTACACGCAATTGATCAAAAGGTTGCACCAAAAGAGACTATTGTTTATCATGAAAGAGAGCCGGTTATTGTTGTTATAAAAGGAGAAATCGTCAAGGCGAATGAAACGATTTCACTTAAACCTGGCTATGGTCGATTAATAGATATCAATCGTCCAGGAAGGTTCTTGTCTTTGTCAGATCTATCTGACAGTACGGAGCAACAGGTGAGCTTAATGTAATGGGACTATTTTTTGCCGTCATTCTGTTGAATGATGGTTTCTTCTTTTTTTGAAAGGGGAAAAATCATTCGTGTCGAAAGTAGTATTTATGTTGGGAAAGAATTTGGAGGATGTATAAATGAATGTACTAAAGCAAGTATTGCATGATATAGAAAGTGGCCATGTAAAAGAAGGTCTTGAACAGTTATCTCGTTTAGAGAAACAGGCTGATCATCAAATGAAACATGAAATTGCGGAATTGTATCATGAACTAGGGCATGTTGAAAAAGCGAAGAAAATAGTAGATGATTTACTAGCTCTTTATCCTGATGAAGGGGGATTATACACGTTTGCAGCTGAACTTTTAATTGATATGGATGAAGAAGATGAAGCGATAGAAATGCTTCAGGAAATAAAAAAAGAAGATCCGGCTTTTTTACAAGCTCAATTACTTCTTGCTGACCTTTATCAGATGCAATCGCTTGATGAGGTTGCTGAACAAAAGTTACTTTTAGCTGCGAAAGTAGCGCCGGATGAGGTGATTATTTCTTATGGGCTTGGGGAATTTTATTTAGAGCGGGGAGATTATTTAAAGAGCATTCCTTTTCTAAAAAAAGCAGTTCATGCTAAAGAGAGTATACCGAATGTACATATAGAATTATTGCTTGCTGATGCTTATAGTGCAAGCGGTCAATTTGAAGAAGCTTTGCAGTACTATGCGAAAGGGTTGAAAAATCACCTTGATCCGAATGCGTTGTTTGGTTATGGGTTTACGGCTTATCAAGTGGGGGATATGATCTTAGCGATTGAGCAGTTAGAAGCACTGAGAGCTCTTGACCCTGATTACTCAAGTCTTTATCCTTATTTGGCAAAAGCGTTAGAAGCTGAAGGAAGACTTGATGATGCATTTGAAACGCTAGAAAAAGGCTTGAAGGTAGATGAATATAATGAAACACTTTACATCCATGCAGCAAAATTAAGTTTTAAAAGACAGAATCCTGAAGATGGAGAAGCATTATTAAGAAAAGTCATTGCACTGAATCCATCGAATGTTGAAGCAGTTCAGACACTAGCTGCATACCTTAAGCACAGTGAATCGTTTGATGAGCTATCTGAATTAATGGATCATATGCGTGAATATGGGGAGGAAGACTCCATGTATACGTGGTATGAAGCAACGGCGCTCAAGGAGCTAGATGATTATGAAAAAGCATATGAGCGATATAAAGAAATTGAACAGACATTTGAAGAAGATCACGATTTTTTAGAGGAATATGGATATTTTCTACTTGAGTACGGAATGCGCGATCAAGCTATTAAATATTTTCAAAAGCTTCGCGCATTACAGCCAGAGAGAATGGATATAGTCCAATTACTTGAAAATTTACAGTGAAATCATCTTTTTTAAAGGAAATGAAAAGAATTTAGCGAATACTAACATCATACAATCCATCAAGTGAATAGTCATGAATGGAGAAGGATGATAGGAGGGGTGAGCGTGGGCAACATCATTCCAGTTGTTGATAAAAAGGAGTTTCTTAAAACCTTTTTACAACAGTTTGAATTGAAAAGACGTGAATGTGCATGGTTATTAAATTATTTGATGAGTGATGATGAGTTAATGGAAAGAGTACACTTTGTTGAACAGGCAGCGCATACTCCAAAAGCGTTAATAATTTCAGCCAAAGGCGTAGATAGCATTCCGTTTTCATTTCACAAAGAAAAGCACATTACGACTGATGCAGAAAAAGCTTTTCATGATATTCGTTTAAATCAGACGGAGGACATCTATATTGAACTTCATTTCACTGGAGCAAGACAATACCCACCGTATCTTGTTGTCCTTGAAGACAACCCGCATATTCCTGAAAACCTAGAGCTTGCTGTGGCATTTCAACAAGAAACGGAATGGTTATTAGATCGTTCATTAAAATCGTTTAAGAAGGAACGTCTTATTAAAGAGATTGATCAGGCATTAGATGAACAAGATGAATGCCGTTTCCACCAATTAGTGTGGGAATTAAAACAAATAGACGAAAATTAAAGATAAATAGGGGGTGACTCTTTTCCTTTCTAATTCAGTCATGTATGATGTACTGTAAATTGATCGTTAAAGGGTCATCCTCTTACCGTTGCTTAACATAATTAAGAACGGATTTACTAATGTGAAAGGTGTGTACGAATGAAGTGGCAAGCGACTGAAATGGATACATATTTACAGGCAAAAGAGTACGTTGATACAGCAATGGTTCCGCTAATCCCAATTTCGTGGAAAAACGAAATCAAGCATACGGTTGCTATGGGTGAATTTATTTTTATAATGGCTAATGAAATTGAAAAGCAGTTTCATGGGAGAGTTGTCCAGTTTCCTGCCTTTAGTTATCTTAAATCGGAATCAATCCCAGGTAGAATTGAGCGTATCAAGTTGTGGGAAGAGGAATTACGAGCTGGAGGAATTAATCATATTATCTATGTAACATCAGATGGAGAGTGGAAGGCTGTAGAAGGCGAATTAGATGATATGTTGCTATGGTTACCCACTATTCCTTTGGAACATATGGATAACAATTACAAAAAAGATGTCATTGGCGATCAAATGAAACAACTAATTCCGATCATGACAAGTCTTTGGCAAAGCAAGTAGCACGTTTTGAAAATGATGGAAGCTTCACTTAGGTATTCATAACCCCTAATGAAGCTTTTTTTATGTTGAAAGGGTGCTCACTCTTTCTAATTTTGATTAAAGAGCAAATTCTGTTATGATAGTCAATGACCTTTTTATAAACTTACTCATGAATTTATGCCAATTTTGTGCCAGAATGCGGAAAATGTTGCTTATTCATTCGTGTTGTATTATCATGGGTATGTCCTAGTATTATATGTGCTTATTTTGTGCCCATTTTTGGGTTTACCTTATTGAGTAAGGGGGGGAAAACAAGTGAGTGAAAAAGACCACAGAGTTTCACGACGACAATTTTTAACGTACACACTTACAGGTGTTGGTGGCTTTATGGCAGCAGGTATGTTAATGCCTATGGCCAGGTTTGCACTTGATCCTGCGCTTAAGGCTGGTGCGGAATCAGACCTGGTTTATGTATGTGATGTGGATGAACTAACAGAAGAGCCACAGGTATTCAGATTTTCATTTGAACAAACAGATGCATGGTATGAATCTGAAGTAACTCGTGAAGCGTATATCTACATACGAGATAACACGGTAACAGCATTATCACCAACATGTACACATCTAGGCTGTACGGTAGCTTATGGAACTCAAGAACCTAATGAATTCTTCTGTCCATGTCATTTCGGAAGGTTTGATAGGGATGGTATTAACGTTCCGGGTACACCTCCACAACGTCCATTGGACGTTTATGAAGTCGTAGTGGAAGATGGAAGAGTAAAATTAGGTTCAATTAATCAACGAACATAAGGAGGGGCGTAATCGATGCTTCAAAAAATTTACGACTACGTTGATGAGCGTCTTGATATTACGCCAATGTGGCGCGATATTGCCGATCATGAAGTACCAGAGCATGTTAATCCGGCTCACCACTTCTCTGCGTTCGTTTACTGTTTTGGAGGACTAACATTCTTTATTACAGTTATTCAGATTTTATCTGGAATGTTTTTAACAATGTATTATGTGCCAGATATTGTCAACGCTTATCAATCCGTAGCATACTTACAAAATGAAGTCGCTTTTGGTGTAATCGTACGTGGTATGCACCACTGGGGCGCGAGTTTGGTTATTGTTATGATGTTTTTACACACATTGCGTGTCTTCTTTACAGGATCGTACAAGAAGCCTCGTGAATTAAACTGGGTAGTTGGTGTCCTTATTTTCTTTGTTATGCTTGCATTAGGAGTAACGGGTTACTTATTACCTTGGGATATGAAGGCATACTTCGCAACAGCGGTTGTACTTCAAATTGCTGAAAGTGTACCGATTGTTGGTGGATTTACAAAGACATTGCTTGCCGGTGGAGAAATTATTGGTGCAGCAACATTAGCTCGTTTCTTTGCTATCCACGTATTCTTCTTACCAGCAGCGCTACTTGGCCTGCTAGCGGCTCACTTCTACATGATCCGTAAACAAGGTATTTCTGGTCCGTTGTAAGATTTTAATTAACTCAAGATGCTTTCAAGCTGACAATTGAAAAGGAGGGAACGAGATGGAACGTGGTAAAGGGATGAAGTTTGTCGGTGACTCTCGTGTCAAGGCAAATAATCGCAAACCCAATATTCCTAAAGACTACTCGGAATATCCAGGTAAAACAGAAGCGTTCTGGCCGAACTTCCTCTTAAAAGAGTGGATGGTTGGTGCAGTTTTCTTAATGGGTTACCTTCTTATCACAGTGGCTCATCCTGCGCCGCTTGAGCGTATGGCTGATCCTACTGATGCTGGATATATTCCATTACCAGACTGGTACTTCTTATTCTTGTATCAGTTACTTAAATATCAATATGCTTCTGGTGACTTTAACGTTATCGGGACAATCGTTATGCCAGGTCTAGCTTTTGGTGCACTTTTACTTGCGCCGTGGTTAGATACAGGTAAAGAACGTCGACCATTTAGACGTCCAATTGCATCTAGTATGATGATGCTTGGTTTCATTTCAATCTTCTACTTAACTTGGGAATCAGTAGACCAACATGACTGGGAAGCTGCTGCTGAACAAGGTGCGATCGTAGAAGAAGCAGATATTAATACAGAAGCTCATGGATATGAGATCTATTCTGCACATGCGTCATGTATTGGCTGTCACGGTGATACAATGACGGGTGGTGCTGGTGGTCCTTCGCTGCTAGATACAGAAAAGACTGCTGAAGAAATTATGGATGTTATTACTAACGGTATTGGCTCTATGCCTGCTGGTTTATTTGAAGGTACAGACGAAGAACTTGAAGTTCTTGCTGAATACATTGCAGCACATGGTCAACCTGAAGATGAATAATAGAAAAAGCTGACTATTCTAGTCAGCTTTTTTCATATCAAAATATAGTTAAAAAAGGTTGGAAAGAAAAATGGGAAAACAACTGCTCGAATGGTTTGGTCAGAAATGGGTGATTGTCTTATTGTTACTAATTAATATACCTGGTACGATTTACGGGTATATTTGGTATCAGCGGCAACTAGAGGTAACGCCGTCACATTTTTTATTATTTGTTCCTGATAGTCCAACGGCTAGTCTGTTTTTTGTGTTTGTGTTGGTTGCTTTTTTTCTCAAGAGAAACTGGCCGATTATTGAGGCGTTAGCTGCTGTAACATTAATAAAGTATGGAATTTGGGCTGTGGTCATGAACCTTGCTGCTGGGTATGCTGGTGATACGTTAACGTGGGTGAACTGGATGTTAATTGCCTCACATGCCGGGATGGCACTGCAAGCTGTTTTGTACTCTCCTTACTTTCGAATAAAGCCATGGCATTTACTTGTTGCAGCTGTCTGGACTCTACATAATGATATCATTGACTATGTATTTATGATGCACCCGTGGGTCTCACCACGGCTGGTTCCAGAAATCCAAACAATTGGATACTTTACGTTCTGGTTAAGTATGTTCTCTATTGCTGTCGTTTATTGGTTAGGAGTAAGAAGAAATAGATTGAAATTAGAAATATCTTAAAGGTTGTCTCTCTTTCTTGGTCTACTCTTGTCCATTTCTTCATAGGATGTTATGAGAAGAAGGAGGGACAAACATGCGTCAAGTAATCATGGCAGTGGTAGCCGTTCTCGTTTTTAGTTTTCCAATAAGTATAAAAGCGGATGAGACGACTTCGCTACATACATGGAAAGAATTGAATCATACATCCGACCAAATCCTTCAGTTAGTCAAACAAGAACAATATGAAGAAGCTAAGCAATTGTTGGATTATTTTTCTGTATCTTTTTTAGACATTGATTTTCAACAAGAGGGGATTACGATGACTTCGTTACGGACAGTAACAGGATCATTTGAAGGGGCAGTGGAAGCTGTGACATCTATAGATATGCCTTTAGATAAACGAATTTATCAAGTAACCGCTTTTCGTCTTGCTGTTGATGCTCTTTCTAGTGAACACCATCCTCTTTGGTTGCATACAGAAAAATCTGTTATGCAGTCGCTAGAGACTATGAAAAGCTCTATGACAGAAGGAGATAACCAAGCGTACCAACATCGTTTTAATGAATTTCTTAGGCATTATAATATGATACGTCCAGCCCTATTAATTAACATTGAACCCCAAGAATTGCAGAGAATTGATTCGCAAGTAACTTATTTAGAGCGTATGAGATCGGAAAATCTTGATCAAGATAATGTGGTCAGCCATATTGAAGTAATGGAGGCTGAATGGACGAATTTGTACAACCGAGTAAAAGAAGATAGTGCTGATCCGTCTCTGTGGTGGGTGATGTTTACAATCGGAGGAATGATCACCATGTCATTATCATATGTTGGGTACAAAAAATACAAAGCCGAAAAGCAAAAAGTTCGTGTGAAGGAATAATGATGTGACAAAATTGTGAGAAATGCTTGAAAACACTGTTCGAATAGGGTTTTTGTTTGACTTTGTTTGATGTTCTATTTTAAAATATGTAATAGAAAGAACTAACAACAGAGGTGGTACATTCAATGGGTTTTATTGTTTATTTTATCCTCCTTCTCATCATTCCAATTTGGGCACAGATGAGAGTGAAGGGCGCTTACAAGAAGTATTCACAAGTGCATACCTCTTCTGGTATGACAGGGGCACAAGTTGCCAGGAAAATTCTTGATGACAATGGTTTATATGACGTTCGAATCGAAGAAACTCGGGGTACGTTAACAGACCATTATGATCCTCGTTCGAAAGTGGTTCGACTATCGACGGACAACTATTACGGAACATCAGTAGCTGGTGCGGCTGTTGCTGCTCACGAAGTCGGGCATGCGATGCAAGATGCTGAAAACTATGCATTCTTACGTTTCCGTCACGCGCTCGTTCCTGTTGCTAGTTTTGGATCAAACGCGTCATTCTTCTTAATTTTAGCAGGTATTTTAATGGGAGCATCTGGTTTCATTTTGCTAGGTATCTTTGCTATGGCAGCTGCGGTGTTATTCCAACTCGTGACATTGCCAGTGGAATTTAATGCTTCTAGCCGAGCGATGGAGCAAATTGTTTCAACAGGTGTGATTCGTAATGACGAAGAGCGTGATACACGAAAAGTGTTAAATGCAGCTGCGTTAACATATGTAGCTGGTGCACTAGTTGCATTACTTGAACTGGTTCGATTTATTCTAATGTATATCGGAATGAATAGTGATGACTAAAAAGCTTGGAGCCTAGGCTCCAAGCTTTTTACATGTGTAACGGTTTTTTGTTTTCATCGAGCGTGAAGCCTTCTCCAATCACATCTTGTACATCATTCACAGTAACAAATGCATGAGGATCGATACGTTCGACTAATGTTTTTAAACGAATTAATTCATTTCGTCCGACAACACAATAAAGAATCTCTTTGTCGCTACCTGTAAAGCTCCCTTTTCCTTTTAAAATAGTTGCACCACGATCCATCTCTTTCATAATCGCATCAGCAATTTCAGGGACTTTATCAGAAATAATATGGGAAGCTTTAGCAGAATAGGCTCCTTGTTGAATGAAATCGATAACTTTTGCCGCGACAAAGACAGCTAATAGCGTATACATTGCTTCACGGTAATTTAAATAAATCAGGGAAGTGGCGATCACGAGTGCATCAAACATGAACATGGTTTTTCCCATACTCCACCCTAAATATTTAAAGCCTAACTTGGCAATAATGTCTACACCACCTGTTGTACCCCCATACTTAAAAACAATTCCAAGACCAACACCAATAAATACACCAGCAAATAAAGCAGCGAGTGTCATATCATCATGTAACGGAATGCTAAAAATAGGAAAACGTTGAAAAATTTCAAGAAAAACAGATACCCCTACAGTTCCTATAATAGTATAAATAAATGTGACCTTACCTAAAATTTTCCACCCAATAAAGAAGAGAGGAATGTTTAAGACAAGATTGGATATAGCTGGATTAATAGAGAACATAAAAAAGAGAATAAGAGTAATCCCTGTAAAGCCTCCATCTGCTAAATTGTTCTCCATATTAAAATACACAAGTCCAAATGAAAGAATAGCAGAGCCAAGTAAGATAAAAAGAATATTTTTGAAGTGAACCTTGTAAGCCATTTTGCCCCTCCTTATGATAAAATACAAATGACGTGTTCGATCTAAAATACATTTATAGATTCATGTAGCAACAAGTGGAATCATACATACATTATTGAACTACGAGCGAGAAAAAGGAGAATCGACACGATAAGCCCTATTATATAAAAAAATTCCATATAACGGCAAATGTTACTTATAATTTGTCAAAGTGGAAACATTTCGCTAACATGGATTTTGGAGGATGTGAGGTGAGCATAAGTGAGTGATAAGTCGATGAAAGAAATGCAGGAGAAAGTCGATCAATATATTGGACAATTTAAAGAAGGCTATTTTAGTCCGTTAGCGATGCTCGCTAGGATGAGCGAAGAGGTTGGTGAATTAGCTCGCGAAGTAAACCATTATTACGGAGAAAAGCCAAAGAAATCATCAGAAGAAGTTAGAACAATGGAACAGGAAATGGGCGATATTTTGTTTGTTTTGATATGTTTCGCCAATTCTCTTGATATTGATTTAGAAGAAGCATTCGATCTTGTCATGGATAAATTTGAATCACGTGACAAAGATCGTTGGACAAGAATAGAAAAAGAAGGTGCATCAAATGAGTAAAGTGAAGATTGTCGTTGCTGGTCCACGTGGCAACATGGGAAAAGAAGCAGTAAAGATGGTAACTACTACAGATGAATTTGAACTAGTTGCTGTAGTTGATTCAAAGCATGAAGGAATGAAATTGAGCGATTTGGAAGGATTTCATCATATTGAGGTTCCAATTTATACAAATATGCAGCGTTGTTTTGAAGAGAATAAGGTCGATGTTTTAATTGATTTGACAGCTCCAGCTTTTGGAAAAAATCATATGGAAATTGCTTTTGCAAACGGTGTTCGTCCTGTCGTTGGAACAACAGGATTTACAGAAGAAGATATTACCGAATTACGTGCTAAAGCTGAAGAAAAGGGAATAGGGGCAATCATTGCACCGAATTTTGCCGTTGGAGCCATTTTAATGATGAAATTTTCCCAAATGGCTGCAAAGTATTTACCTGATGTTGAGATTATAGAACGTCATCATGACCGTAAGTTAGATGCCCCATCAGGAACAGCGTTAAAAACGGCTCAACTCATTTCAGAGGTAAGGGAACAAAAACAACAAGGGCATCCAAAAGAAACAGAAGAGCTTGATGGTGCTAGAGGTGCAGATTTTGAAGGGATGAGAATACATAGTGTCAGGTTGCCTGGACTTGTTGCCCATCAGGAAGTGATTTTTGGTGGAGTAGGTCAAACGCTAACAATCCGCCATGATTCAATTGACCGAAGTTCATTTATGCCAGGAGTCAAGTTAGCAGTAGACTCTGTGCTCCGCATTGATACGTTAATTTATGGATTAGAACATATCATTGAATAACTACAGATAAACACGTAAAGGGGAGAAACTGGATGAGGATTGCACTAATTGCACATGACAAGAAAAAAGAGGAAATGGTTCAGTTTGCTACAGCGTATGAGAAGATCTTATCGAAGCATGAATTGTTTGGAACGGGTACAACAGGCACTAGAATCATGGAAGCAACCGAGCTTGCTGTTACTCGTTTTAAATCTGGCCCTCTAGGTGGAGACCAACAAATTGGTGCTCTTGTTGCTGAGAATAAGTTTGATTTAATTTTGTTTTTCCGTGATCCTTTAACCGCGCAACCACATGAACCGGATGTAACAGCTTTAATTCGACTATGTGATGTGAGAAACGTTCCACTCGCAACGAATATTGGTACAGCTGAAGTTCTAATTAAAGGCTTAGATCGTGGTGATTTTGCTTGGCGTGAAGCTGATAAGGATGAATACAATGACTAAGTTAGATATTCTTGCTTTTGGTGCGCATCCCGATGATGTTGAAATCGGGATGGGTGCCACTTTAGCTAAATATGCAAAAGCGGGTTATCACGTTGGTATATGTGACCTTACAAAAGCGGAATATTCATCAAATGGAACGGTTGAACAGAGGCAAGAAGAGGCACGTCATGCAGGTGAAATAGTTGGTTTGGCCACACGGATTCAGCTTACTTTACCAGATCGCGGTTTGAAACATATATCTGCCGAGCAACTAGCTGAAGTTGTTTCGGTTATTCGTAAATATAAACCTTCCATCTTGTTTACACCTTATCAAGTAGATCGCCATCCAGACCACTCAGCTTGTACAGAAATTATTAAAGAAGCTTATTTTAATGCGGGTATTAAACGTTATGAATGTGCAGACCAATTAGAAGCTTTTCGACCAGAGGAGCTGTTTTATTATTTCATTAACGGGTATGAACATCCAGATTTTGTTGTTGATGTTTCAGACTTTTATGATATAAAAATTAAAGCACTTCAAGCTTACGAAAGTCAGTTTTTAAAAACGTCTCACTCGATAGAAACTCCACTTACAAATGGTTACATAAATGTTGTGGAAGCGAGAGAACGTCTATTTGGAAAGGAAGTTGGAGTAACATATGCGGAAGGGTTTAAAACGACGAAACCAATCGTAATGACGAACTTGCTTGATGGAAAGGAATCGCACTTATGAAATTGAAAATAGGAATCAGTTGCTATCCGACAGTTGGAGGGTCAGGTGTGATTGCAACTGAGCTTGGAAAATTATTAGCAGAACGAGGACATGAAGTTCACTTTATCACTTCGAGTGTTCCTTTTCGGCTAGATCGTGTGTACCCAAACATCTATTATCATGAAGTAGAAGTAAATCAATATTCGGTCTTTCAATACCCTCCGTATGACTTAACACTTGCTAGCAAAATGGCTGAAGTTGTCAAGCGACAAAAATTGGACTTGATTCACGTTCATTATGCTGTTCCACATGCCATTTGTGCCATTTTAGCAAAACAAATGGTAGAACATGACGTGAAGATTATGACGACGTTACACGGAACCGATATAACGGTACTTGGTTATGATCCATCTTTAAAAGATATTATCAAGTTTGGGATTGAACAATCTGATTTCGTTACAGCTGTTTCGGATGATCTTGTGCTACAGACACGTGACCTCGTTTCAACGAATAAACCAATTGAGTCGGTCTATAATTTTATCGATGAAAGAGTCTATACTAAACGTGAAGTAGCCGAGTTGAAAAAGCATTATGATTTAAAGGAAGACGAACGGGTATTAATACATATTTCTAACTTTCGGCCAGTTAAACGTATACCAGATGTTATTCGAAGTTTTGCTAAAGTTTCAGCGCAGATGAAAGCAAAGTTATTGCTAATAGGTAATGGTCCTGAGTTGGCTGTGGCGAGACAAATGACAAAGCAATTACATATTGAAGAGAATGTGTTGTTTTTAGGAAATCAAAAACACATTGCTGAACTCCTATCTATGAGTGATTTAATGCTCTTAGTTAGTGAAAAGGAAAGTTTTGGCCTTGTAGCGTTAGAAGCCATGGCTTGTGGTGTTCCTGTAATAGGAACACGTACAGGTGGAATTCCTGAAGTAGTAGTCGATGGTGAAACTGGTTATCTTTGTGATGTAGGGGATATTGATTGTATTGCCGATAAAGCTTTAACATTATTACAAGACCAAGCGACTTATGAAGCCTTCTCTAGAAATGGAATAGAGAGAGTAGAATCTACTTTTCATTCACAGATTATTGTTTCACAGTATGAGAAACTTTATCAACAGATGTTACAAAATGGATAAGGTAGAAAAGAGGTTGGATTTTGTCGGACGTATGGATGAAAGCAAAAGAAGTGATACATCTTTTACAAAAGTCAGGATATGACTCTTTCATTGTTGGAGGGGCTGTCCGAGATGTTTTGTTAGAGAGGAATATAGCCGATGTTGATTTAGTTACATCAGCTACTCCCGATCAAGTTACGGATCTTTTTCCAAAGACGTTTAGAATGAATACGGAGCATGACACAATCATTGTCCGTCATGAAAGTGAGCATTTTGAATTGACGACTATGAAAAATTTGTCATTGCTTGAAGATGTAAAGAGGCGTGATCTTACCATTAATAGCTTACTAATGGATCATGAAGGACATATCGTTGATTTAGTGGGTGGGCAAGACGACTTGGAACGAGCAATCCTTCGATCTACAGATCCATTCAATCGTATGACAGAGGACCCATTACGGATGGTACGCGTTGCTCGGTTTGTGAGTGAGCTAGGATTTACTGTTGATCAACAGCTGCTTACTATTTTAGAAACAGAGCATGATCGAATTCGTCATGTTGCTCAAGAACGAATTATTAAAGAATGGTTGAAAGTAATAAAAGGACCTTATCGTAATCAAGCGCTAGAAATACTCATACAAACAAATCTATATAAGTCTCTTCCTAATCTCGCCTTAACGAAACAAATATTAGAACGCTTAATAGGTTTGAAGCCTTTAACGAATCATTCAGAAACCGTCTGTTTAACAGCGTTCGCTTTATGTATAGATCACGAAGCTGATGCGTTTTTGAAGAACCTCACTCTTTCAAAAGCTCAAATAAAAGAAGTAAAAGATCGTTTGACGTACTTTGATTACCGAAAGAACAATCAATGGGATGAACTGAATCTTTACTACGCTTCTTTGCCTGTTGCTAGAGACGTTGAAATCCTTCGATTAGTTTTAGGAGAAAAATACGAACCGATTAGTGAAGTGAATGAATTGTGGGACTCTTTACCGATTCACCGCAAATCGGAGTTGTCTATTACAGGTCGAGACTTAGTTCATTATTTTAACCGTGAGCAAGGGCCGTGGTTGAAGGAGACAATCACACTAGCAGAGCAACTTGTCTTAACTCGTACATGTACGAACGAGAAAGGTGAGCTTCTTGAAACATTACGCACGAGGAGGGAGGAACTATGAAAGAGAAACTACTTAAAATTTTTGCCGATCATCCAGGGCAATTTGTTTCAGGAGAAATGATTAGTCAGCAAGTAGGTTGTTCAAGAACAGCTGTTTGGAAACATATTGATGAACTGCGGAAAAATGGCTATGAGCTAGAATCTGCTCCTAGAAAAGGCTATCGGTTAGTTAGTAAAGGCGATGGCATTCATCCACATGAAGTGAAAGTCGGTTTAACAACGTCGCGAATAGGGCGAGAGATTACGTATTTTGACGCTACCGACTCGACTCAATTCACTGCACATAAATTAGCACAAGATGGTGTAGGTGAAGGACATGTTGTGATAGCAAACGAACAAACATCTGGAAAAGGGAGACTCGGACGGAACTGGTTTTCGCGAAAGGGCACAAGTATATCAATGAGTATTATTTTACGCCCAAAACTTCCGCCGCAAAAGACCCCTCAATTGACTTTGTTAACGGCAGTTGCCGTAGTACGCGCAATAAAAAAGCTAACTCAAATTAATTGTGATATAAAGTGGCCAAACGATGTTCTGTTAGATGGGAAAAAGTTAGTTGGAATTTTAACTGAGATGCAAGCCGATCCTGATCAAGTACATTCCGTTATTATTGGAATTGGGATCAATGTGAATCAACAAAAGGAAGACTTTGACCCAACAATTCAAGAGCTAGCAACATCTCTAGCGATCGTTAAAGGTGAAACAGTTGAGCGCGCTCAAGTTATTTCCGCCGTACTCAATGAATTCGAAGAGCTTTACGATTTGTATGTGAAAGAGGGGTTTGGAATGATTCGTACACTATGGGAAGCCAATTCCATTAGTGTTGGAACGTATCTTTACGCGCGGACCATGCGCGACGTTATTTATGGGTTTGCTAAAGGAATAACAAATGATGGTGTTTTAATTGTGGAAGATCAAGAAGGGCAGGAACATTATATTTACTCAGCAGATATTGAAATTGCTTCCCAATCTGAATAGAAATCTGTTATACTTCTTGTGAAATGGGCTGTATCCACGGAACGGCACCAAGAAAAGATAGTAAACGAATATCGGATCTGCCTTGATCCATAAGGACTAGGACAGAGGGATTCATAACCGTCAACATACATCTTTGCATGAAACGCAAAGCTTTCTTTCGTATGCCGAAAGACTACCCTCTTGTCATAAAACACATCCATTATGTGTGACTGATTGGGTAGTCTTTTTCTTTTGACGTATGAAGCTCTCCTCGTAAAAGGGAGGAAAAAAGAATGAAAACAACAGCAAGTTTTATGAAAATGAAAGAAACAGATGAAAAAATTACGATGATGACAGCTTATGATGCACCAACTGCAAGGCTGGTAGAACAATCTGGCATGGATATGATTTTAGTGGGAGATTCACTTGGAATGGTTGTTCTTGGCTACGATTCTACCGTTCCTGTGACGATGGACGATATGATTCTTCATACGAAAGCGGCAAGAAGAGGTGCTCGTAATACGTTTATCGTTGCTGATATGCCATTTCTCACTTATCATTCTTCACTTGAGGAAACGTTTACGCATGCGAGACGGTTATTGCAGGAAGGTGGAGCAAGTGCTGTGAAATTAGAAGGAGCAGGGTCGGTTGTTGGCACGATTCAAAAGCTTACAGAAGCTGGAGTACCTGTTATGGGTCACTTAGGCCTCACTCCTCAATCGGTAGGGGTGTTAGGTGGATATCGTGTTCAAGGAAAGGATCCAGAATCAGCAAGAAAACTTTTAGCTGATGCAAAAGCAATAGAAGAGGCAGGTGCGTTTGCGATTGTAATCGAGTGTGTTCCTGAGCAAGTAGGAGCGATGCTAGCGGAGAAGTGTGGTATCCCAATTATTGGTATTGGAGCTGGTGTCGATACTGATGGTCAAGTTCTTGTTTATCATGATATTGTAGGATACGGAGATGTTCATGTGCCTAAGTTTGTAAAAAGTTACGCAAACCTCTCACCCATTATTGATGATGCTCTGAAAAGCTATGTACAAGAAGTAAAAGAGCGTAAATTTCCAGCAAAAGAGCATTCTTTTACCATGAGTGAAGAAGCGTTGTCCGGACTATATGGAGGAGTAAGTAAGTGAAAGTAGTTGAAACGATAGAAGGCATTAGAAAAGAAATAGAAATAGCAAAATCAACGGGACAGTCCATCGGTTTCGTACCGACAATGGGTTATTTACATGAAGGCCATCTTAGTCTGATAAATGCTGCCAAAAAAGATCACCAATTTGTGGTTGTAAGTATATTTGTTAATCCATTGCAATTTGGTCCAAATGAAGATCTTGACCGCTATCCACGAGATTTTGAAAGAGATGAAAAAATGGCAAGAGAAGCGGGAGCAGATGTTGTGTTTTACCCTTCCGCAAATGAAATGTACCCTACAAATATGCCCATGATGATACACGTAACGAGTGGAGTCCATGTTCTTTGCGGAACGAGTAGACCTGGTCATTTTGATGGGGTTGCAACTGTAGTCATGAAGCTATTACAAATCGTTCAACCACATGCTGCTTATTTTGGTCAAAAAGACGCGCAGCAACTTGCGATTATTATGAATATGGTGGATGCATTTAATATTCCTGTGACGATTAAAGGATGCCCGACGATTCGAGAAGAAGATGGGTTAGCAAAAAGCTCACGAAATGTCTATTTATCAAAACAAGAACGAAGTGAAGCCCCTTTTTTATACGAAGCGTTATGTTATGGTGCAGACTTAATTCGAAGCGGAATGACAAGTCGTTCTAAAATTGTTGATGAGCTTAAACAACGTCTATCTCAAGGATCAGGGTCCATTGATTATATTGACGTACTTGCCTATCCAAGCCTCGAACGAGTTGAACAACTGAATGGTAAAGTAATTCTTGCCCTAGCGTATGCTTATGATAAGGCTCGCTTAATAGATAATTATATTGTAGAAGTACAGGGGGAAAAGTAAATGTACCGTACGATGATGAAATCAAAAATCCATCGAGCTCGTGTAACGGAGTCAAATTTAAACTATGTTGGAAGCATTACGATAGATGAAGATATTATGGATGCTGTTAATATTTTAGAAAATGAAAAGGTTCAAATTGTCAATAATAACAACGGACAACGATTTGAAACATATGTCATAAAAGGACCGCGTGGAAGCAATGTGTTTTGTTTGAATGGTGCAGCTGCAAGGCTTGTCCACGAAGGTGATGTTATCATTGTGATTGCTTATGCACTTGTAGCAGAAGAGAGTGTAAGGGATCATCATCCGAAAGTGGCAATCATGAATGAACAGAACCAAATTATTGAAATGTTAGACAAAGAGCCAGCTTCTACCGTCTTATAATTCGAATATTCCCGTCCTCTTCGATAAACACTTTATATAAGGATCGAGAGGAGGGGTTTTTTTGAATGATTGGATTAATTCTTGGAATGCCATTTATGAAAATATAGAAAAAAAATGGGCATTCATGTCAGAGGTAGAACAAGAAAAGCAAGTAGCCTATTTGGAAGAAACAGCTGGCATGCTGTTAGATAAATGGACAGAATTAGATGAAAAGATACATGAGTTGAAAGATCCTAAACATGATAATATAACGTTCTCATATTTTTCCAAAGGGACGACCTTTTATGAATTAGAGATGTTTGAACAAGCGGCCCGTACGTTAAAGAAAGAAAAAATAAAGGGTCCAAACGATGAATTACGTAGACTATATTTAGGATTTGCTTATCTTTTTTCTGAACAATTGTCGGATGCAAAAGAGACATTTTTATTTGTCATTCAAGTAAGTCAATACCCGTCCTTAAAGCACTTTGCTCACGTTGGATTAGGGTGTGTTTTAACGAGAGAAGAAAGGCTTGATGAGGCAATTGTTTCGTTTGAACATGCAAATGAACTTACTTCATCACTAGATGTCGTGTATAATTTAGGGATCTGCTATTATTTTAATGAAGTTTTTCATATAGCAAAACAATATTTGTCAACGTATATTCAACAAGTTCCTGATGATGGAGAAGCATATTTTTTCTTAGGATGTTGTCATTGGCAAGAAGGAAATACGAATGAGGCATGGACCTCATGGACAACAAGTATTTCTCTTCTTGATTCAAAAGAATCTTTGCTTGCCTTAGCTTATGTTTGCGAATGGCATGGGTATCATCAAGCTGCCATTCATTGTTATAAAAGAGTTCAAGAAAAACATACACGATCGGTACAAACATTGCACGGTTTAGCGTGGAATTATGCTTTATTAGATGACAAGGAAAATGCACTGAGTATGTTTCATGAAGCATTGCAAATGGAACCTGATAATGAAAGCATTCGTTTTTCACTCATATGGCTGAAAAAAAGCTGGCCTGAGATATTGGAACTGCAACTTGTTGATGAAAGTTGTAATTGAGGTGGACTATGAAGGAACGTTACATTGTGGTCGATGTGGAAACAACAGGTCATTCCGTATCAAAGGGTGATCGTGTGATTCAAATCGGTGCTGTAATTATAGAAGATGGAGAAATGGTTGAAACGTTTGCTTCCTTTGTGAATCCCGGACAAACCATACCGCCATTTATAGAGGAATTGACGGGCATTTCGGATGTGACAGTAGCAAATGCCCCTTCTTTTCGTGAGATCATTCCTGAGTTAATGCCCTTATTAACAGGAAGTTATTTTGTGGCACATAATGTTGATTTTGATCGCGCATTCTTAAAAAATCAATTGGAGTTAGAAGGATATACTCTACCTGAAATGCCCGTATATGACACAGTTGAACTAGCTAGAGTGCTGTTACCAAAACAAGAAAGCTATAAGCTCGGTCAGTTAGCCGAACAGCTTGGTTTTTCACATGAAAGACCGCACCAAGCTGATAGCGATGCAGAAGTAACAGCGACTCTGTTTTTGTCTTTATTACATAAATTACAGCAATTGCCTTTGTTGACACTTCAACATTTGGTTTCCATTTCAAGAAAGTTCAAAAGTGATTTAGAGCCACTGTTGCAATCGTTCATTCAGGAGAAGCTCATAAAAGGACATTCGGATGAGGAACAATATGATTGTTATCGCCAAATAGCTTTGAAAAAGCTGGTGGAAGATTCAGATGATGTGACTATTCCAGACGAGCAAGAAACGTTTAGCGACTATTGTGAATCATTATTTTCCGAAGATGGAAAAATGCACTCAGCTTTTTCAAACTATGAGTTAAGACCAGGACAACAAAAAATGATGAACGAAGTAGATGAGTCGTTTAGACAAAATGAACATAAAATGATAGAAGCCGGAACAGGTACAGGAAAATCATTAGCCTATTTACTACCAGCTGCTTATTTTTCCTACTCTAATAAAGAGCCTGTCATTATTAGTACACAAACGATTCCGTTGCAAGAACAGTTATTATCTCGAGATTTGCCATTATTGCATCATCTTTTACCATTTAAGGTAAAAGCAACATTACTAAAAGGAAGAAGCCATTATCTATGTTTACGTAAATTTGAACAGTCATTAGCAAGTATCCATGAAGACAGTTATGATGTCCTGCTTACCAAAGCATTATTGTTAATATGGCTGACAGAAACAGAACACGGAGATATAGAGGAATTGAATCTTCCTTCAGGTGGGAAGGGATTTTGGTATGAAGTTCAAAGCGACGCAGCTTCAGATTTAGGGCGTTACAGTCCATGGTTTTCAAGGTGTTTTTATCACCGAGCAAGAAAAAGGGCCCAGAAGTCCGACATCGTTATTACCAATCATGCCCTTTTATGTACCGATCTTGTTCATGATCAAAGGCTTTTACCGACTTATTCGTATGCCGTTTTAGATGAGGCCCATCATTTAGAAGAAACAGCTAGTGATCACTTAGGAGCAAAAGCTGACTTTTTGACGTTTTCATACCTGTTTCAACGATTAGGACTGACAGAAGAGGAAGGAATCGTTAACCGACTTGACCAGCTCCTAGAGGAATATCAAGTCTCCGTACCTTTCGAACATATGTCTGTTCAACTTATTAGTTTGAAGGAAGAGCTTGATGAACTGTTTAGAATGCTTCATGGGTATGTTTTATCAAAAAATAAAACAAGTGCAACCGATGTTGGGCGCCTGCGGTATCGTTATGAGAGTTATACTGAATCAAGTTCGATGTGGCAAGCTATTTTAGAGTGTGCGATGCGGGTGCATATGCAAATGAAAGACGCATTAAAGAAATTGCAAAATAGAGTACGTCCACTTATAGAGAAGAAAGAAGATATGGTTTACAAAGATAGAAGCTTTCTTGCCAATGTTGAAGGGATACTTGACCAGCTATATGTCGAGGAGCAAACTCTTTATGAATTGTTACTTGAACATGACCCAAATTTAGTTTATTGGTTAGAAGTTGAGCCAAGAGGAGCTAAAAATGCCACCTATTTGTATAGCAAGCCGATTGATGTATCAGACATACTTGCTGATCAATTTTTTGCAAAAAAGAAAAGTGTCATTCTTACTTCAGCTACACTTTCGGTCAATGGCTCTTTTAATTATCAAGAGAGACGATTGGGACTGACGGATTTCGGAGTGAAAAAAAGTGTGATCCCATCTCCTTTTTCATATATGGAGCAAGTTAAGCTCCTTTTACCTAGTGATATTCCAGCTATCAAGGAAGTATCTGATGAAGAATTTGCTACAGAAGTATCAATCAAACTTTGGAGAATGATGGAATCGTCAAGTGGAAAAATGCTCGTTCTTTTTACTTCATATGAGATGTTAAAGCAGGTCTATTATCATGTCAAAAAATTTAATGAGTTCGGCTCGTTTCAATTGATTGGTCAAGGAGTTACGAGCGGAAGCAGGGCAAAGTTAATGAAGATGTTCAAACAAACAAATCAGGCTATTTTGTTTGGAACAAGTAGCTTTTGGGAAGGGATAGACTTACCAGGTGATGAATTGCGCAATTTGGTTATAGTGAGACTGCCCTTCTCCCCACCTGATCAACCTTTGTTACAAGCTCAGTATGAAAAGGCAAAGGAAGAAGGAAAAAATCCGTTTATGGAAATTTCCTTGCCTCAAGCTATTATCCGGTTTAAACAAGGTTTTGGACGATTAATTCGGACAACAACAGACCGTGGTTGTGTTTTTATTCTAGACAGGCGTATTTCTACAACACGCTATGGCAAACAGTTTATAAAGTCTCTACCTGAAGTTCCTGTACATGAAGGCAAACTTGAAGATTTAATGGAACAGTTTAAAGAGTATATGTAAAGCCGTACAGCTGACCATCAATTCATAAGCAATGGAGGGATTTGACGCTATGCGCAATCTTCTTTACGGACTGTTAACTTTTGTCCTTTTAGGGCTAATGTTAGGATTAGAAGTCAGAATGGTCATCACTTCAAACGGTCAAGAAGAGGAAGTTGAATTAGATTTGCAACTTGAAGAAGAAGACATTGGTTTTGTTTTCTTGGACCTTCCTGACGGAGAATCCACTTATATAGAATTGCCAAATGAAGAGTCCGTGTTAATTGGAACTGGGGCAGCAGATTCAAAAGAGTCTTTGTTCTTTCGGTTAAATAAGTTAAGTGTATCGTCTGTTGAAACGGTAATCCTACCTAGGTTTGAACGAGAATATAGCGGGAATGTAGAGGAAGTTATTGCTCGTTTTAATACGAAAACATTAATCGTACCAGAAGCAGGCATTAATCAAGCAAAAACACAGTACGAGAAATTAGGAGTTACTATTGTTGGCTGGTCTGATCAATCAGATGAAGAGTTAGCTGATCATGTGTCCGTTAAAATTTTGCCAAGTGATTCATCGATTATGCCGATGTTATCCTTTATTATTTCAGTTCATGATCAACATCAATTTTTCTTTTCATCTGAAGCAAACGAGGAGATAGAAAAGAAATGGATAAAAGAAGGTTTAACTCCGGTTGCGGTGTTAAAGGTAGCTGAATTTGGGACGAATAATGGAACTTC
This sequence comes from Alkalihalobacillus sp. MEB130, assembly GCF_032335535.1. Classification (NCBI taxonomy): domain Bacteria; kingdom Bacillati; phylum Bacillota; class Bacilli; order Caryophanales; family Bacillaceae; genus Alkalihalobacillus; species Alkalihalobacillus sp. MEB130. Next base: position 93,566 of record NZ_JAOANA010000005.1, on the reverse strand, counting down.
ACAACGATTTCTAAATGAAATTGATCCACAAGTGGCGATCTTATTTACGAGGGAAAATGGTGAAATAAGTGGTCAATTATTAGAACGATTGCAAGAAACGTGGATTGATACGTATCGAACAAAACAAAATGGCTCTGTTATCGTAAAAGTGAATCGAGCAGATTATGAACTTGTAACGGTCCATTTTCAAGGGTAAGGACGATGGGTTTTCGTTGGCGACGGCAAATGGTATAATTGGGTAAATGAAGAAGAAGACATAAAAATGTTCTGCACGAGGCATTGGTGCAGAACATTTTGAGGTGTGAGCAGGCAGTTGTTTTTTATTTCTTTCAGACTTCTGAGTATTGTACACTCTTTTTGTTAATGCTCTTTTTGAAAGATAGAAGGAAAGATCGTTTGACGGATTGAAATAGGAAATACTTGATGCCACTTTAACCCGTCACGACGTAACAAAGCAACTTTTTCTTTATCTTGTTGATATCGCTCTGCTGTCGATTGAAATTGGTTAGACAAAGTTACGCCCCCCTTTGTTTGGCGTACTTTTAGTATCACCTGATTTCTGGTCACTATGATTAGCAAAACTTGTGCAACGAGGAAGGAATATTTTTTTTAGTTGGAGGAGTAATCATGGAACATAATATGGTCGTGTTATCAACGACTCGTGTAAGAAAGGCATCAGATACATATAAAATAGTTGATGCACTAAATCGAACACTGAAACATCAAGACCTTATATTCGGTTTATCCCTTGATAAAAAGGATGAAGACACGATGGTGTTCACGATTTATCGTGCGTAGGAGCAAAATATGAAAAAATGGATGATTTTACTCGCATTCATCATCGTTTTATCAGTAACAGGACTATCTGTATACGCGTATCAGACGATTCGGGAACCTTTGTACCATCATTATGAGCAAGCTGAAAGGTATGTAATTGGACAATCTCTTTTGTCAACCATTTATCACGTAGATTATTATCACGGAACAGATGCTTATTATGTGTTTACTGGGTTGGATGAAGAAGAAACAGAAACGATTGTTTGGGTATCGGCTCAATATGATTCTCACCATATTGAAAAAGCTAGTGATGGCATAACGAAAGAAGAAGCCATTGCTATTGTTACCAATGAAAATGCAGTTGAGCGAATACAAACAGCGAAGCTCGGTCTTGAACGAGGGTTACCTGTGTATGAAATTACCTTTTTAAATAATGAAAATAGAAAAGGGTATTATTACATTACGTTTGAAGATGGTACGTTTATGAAAAGGTATTTGTTGCGGACAAATTAATGAATTATTACTTGAATGATGAGCGATAAAAATTTATAGTGTATAGTATATCCACATGGGAGGGACTTACATATGAGATTAGCAAAAAGAGTTTCAACATTAACGCCTTCAACAACACTTGCGATTACAGCAAAAGCAAAGGAATTAAAAGAACAGGGGAATGACGTTATAGGGCTTGGAGCAGGTGAACCTGATTTTAATACACCTCAATACATAATTGATGCTGCAGTAAAGTCAATGGAAGAAGGTCACACGAAGTATACACCTTCTGCAGGGCTACCAAAATTAAAAGAAGCGATTATTGGCAAGTTTGAAGCTGATCAACAAATTACGTATTCACCTGCTGAAGTTTTAGTTGGCTCTGGTGCCAAACATGTCTTATATACATTGTTCCAGGCGATCTTGGATGAGGGAGATGAAGTTATTATCCCTACACCTTATTGGGTAAGCTACCCAGAACAAGTGAAGCTTGCAGGTGGAAACCCTGTTTATATCGAAGGGTTAGAAACGAATGAATTTAAAGTGACGGTTGAACAATTAGAAGGTGCGATTACGAGTAAAACGAAAGCATTTATATTAAATTCACCGAGCAACCCTACAGGTTCAATGTATTCTGAAGATGAACTTCGTAAACTTGGAGAAATATGCATCAAGCATAATGTGTTAATCGTATCTGATGAGATATATGAAAAACTTGTATATGATGGTGCAATTCACACTTCAATTGCTCAACTTTCGAAGGAATTAAAAGATCAAACGATCGTTGTAAATGGTGTCTCGAAATCTCATTCGATGACAGGCTGGAGAATTGGATATGCTGCAGGAAATGCCGAAATCATTAAAGCGATGACGAATCTTGCAAGCCATAGTACTTCCAATCCAACGACGAATGCACAATATGGAACGATTGCTGCTTATACACAGGACGATGGTTCAGTTGAAACGATGAGACAAGCGTTTGAAGAACGTCTAAATGGTGTATATGAAAAACTAGTAAAAATTCCTGGTGTAACATGCGTAAAACCAAAAGGAGCTTTCTACTTATTTCCAAATGTAAGTGAAGCTGCCAAAACAAACGGCTTTGACGATGTTGATTCGTGGGTTGCAGCTATTCTAGAGGAAGAAAAAGTGGCGTTAGTTCCAGGATCTGGATTTGGAGCTCCTGAAAATGTGAGACTATCTTATGCTACATCATTTGATGCTTTAGAAGAAGCGCTAACCCGAATTGAACGTTTTGTACGCACCCATACAAAATAAGAAAAAAGGCGAATGAGATAAATTCATTCGCCTTTTTTACGGATGAGACATGATTCGACAATGTTTCGTTGACTTAAAAAAATACGCAAGGGTATAATGGATAGTGTTTACATAGTAGGAGGTATGAAAGTGAAGACAACAATTGCAAAAGTGGGTCAATTTGTAGAGCAAGAAGTGACAATTGGCGCTTGGTTAGCAGGTAAGCGCTCAAGTGGCAAAATTGCTTTTTTACAATTACGAGATGGAACAGGCTTTATCCAAGGTGTCGTCGTTAAAGCAGAAGTGGAAGAAGAGATGTTCCAAAAAGCGAAAAATCTAACACAAGAAAGTTCTTTATATGTTACCGGTGTAGTACGAGCTGATGATAGAGCTCCTTCAGGGTATGAATTAACAGTGACAAAAGTGGAAGTTTTGCACGAAGCGACAGATTATCCTATTACTCCAAAAGAGCATGGAACAGAGTTTTTAATGGACAACCGTCATTTGTGGTTACGTTCTAAACGTCAACATGCTGTTATGAAAATTAGAAATGAAATCATCCGTTCTACGTATGAGTTCTTTAACAAAAATGATTTTGTGAAAATTGATCCTCCTATCTTAACAGGAAGTGCACCAGAAGGTACATCTGAATTATTTGCAACGAAATATTTTGACGAAGACGCGTATCTTTCTCAAAGTGGTCAATTATACATGGAGGCTGCGGCCATGGCAATGGGACGTGTTTTTTCTTTTGGACCGACATTTCGTGCAGAGAAATCAAAAACGCGTCGTCATTTAATTGAATTTTGGATGATTGAACCAGAGATGGCATTTGTTGAGTTTGATGAAAACTTAGAAATACAGGAACAATACGTATCATACGTCGTACAATCTGTGCTACAGACATGTCAATTAGAATTGAAAACACTTGGAAGAGACCTGTCTAAACTTGAGCAGATCCAAGCACCATTTCCGCGAATTACGTACGATGAAGCTCTTGAATTTCTAAAAGAAAAAGGATTTGACGATATTACGTGGGGAGATGATTTTGGATCTCCACATGAAACAGCTATTGCTGAACATTATGACAAGCCTGTTTTTATTACTCATTACCCAACATCGTTAAAGCCATTCTACATGCAACCAGATCCTAATCGAGATGATGTCGTTCTTTGTGCTGATTTAATTGCTCCAGAAGGCTATGGTGAAATTATTGGTGGATCTGAACGAATACACGATTACGACCTTTTAAAGCGTAATCTAGATGAGCATAACTTATCACTTGATGCGTACCAATGGTATCTTGATTTACGTAAGTACGGTTCTGTACCACATTCAGGCTTCGGCTTAGGGCTTGAGCGGACTGTTGCTTGGATTTCTGGGGTAGAACATGTTCGTGAGACTATTCCGTTCCCTCGGCTTTTAAACCGTTTGTATCCATAAGAAAGAATAAGTTTAGGCTTAGCAGGTTTCTGCTAAGCCTAAACTTGCCAATCTGATTAAAACGTCCGTTAAGGGGAAGGAAAAGGAAACGACTACTTCGTTCTCTCATGTTATAATAATGGATAGAGGTGTTTTAGAAATGGATCATAATTTACTTATACAATGGACAACTCAAAGACAGCTATCCATTCCTACTTTGCTTTTAAAACATTACAAACAACTAGGGTTAAAAGAAGATGAACTTGTTGCATTGTTACATGTGCAATCGTTTATTGATGATGGTGATGGCTTTCCAACACCTGAGCTTTTAGGTGAGCGCATGACACTTTCCATGAATGAATGCGCCGAAATGCTAGGACGATTAATTCGTAAGGGGTTTTTAACGTTAGAAAAGAAGTGGGATGAACAAGGGATACTTTTTGAATTTTATACACTAGAGCCATTATGGGTTCGTTTATTACAGTTGATAAAAGGTCAACAAAGACAAGAGCAAGACCAACAAAAAGAAAGTCAGGAAGGATTATTGTATAAACGTTTTGAAGAAGAGTTTTGTAGACCGCTCTCGCCAATTGAAGCCGAAACGCTTGGAATGTGGTTAGATCAAGATAAACATACGCCAGAACTAATCACAGCCGCATTACGTGAAGCTGTCGTATCAGCTAAGCTTAACTTCAGATACATTGATCGAATCCTTTTTGAGTGGAAACGAAATGGTGTAAAAACAGTTGAACAGGCTCGTGCTCATGGTGAAAAATTTCGAAAGTATCAACATACATCACCAAAGCAAGAACAAAAGCGAGCAAAGGCTGAATCCTATCCCGGTTTTAGTTGGCTCGATCAGTCCTAATTGAAAGAGGGAGAGGGAAAAAGGAGAATGTTATCAAAGAAACAAACAATCGAGGTTCTAGATGTTATAGCAGACATGTATCCTGATGCAGAATGTGAGTTAACTCATTCGAATCCATTTGAATTAGTCATTGCTGTGTTGCTATCTGCTCAATGTACGGATGCCCTCGTGAACAAAGTTACACCTAGTTTATTTGCAAAGTACAAAGAACCAGAAGATTATTTATCTGTTCCTTTAGAAGAGCTTGAACAGGATATTCGGTCTATTGGATTATTTCGAAGCAAAGCTAAAAATATTAAAAAACTTTCGCAATCTTTGATTGAAGAATATAACGGGGAAGTACCAAAGGATCGAGATGAACTTGTGAAATTGGCAGGTGTTGGAAGGAAAACAGCGAATGTCGTTGCCTCAGTGGCTTTTGGTGTTCCAGCTATTGCTGTTGATACGCATGTAGAACGTGTATCGAAGCGATTAGCGGTCTGTCGTTGGAAAGATAATGTTCGTCAAGTTGAAGAGACATTAATGAAGAAAATACCGATGGAGCGCTGGTCAGACTCTCACCATCAAATGATCTTTTTTGGACGCTATCATTGTAAAGCTCAATCTCCTCAATGTGAGATGTGTCCTTTATTAGACCGCTGTCGAGAAGGACAGAAGCGAATGAAAGCCAGAGGAAAGCAATGAAAATTGACATTCCAATCCGTTTTCAAATTCCACCTTTTTATAATCAATCCTTTGTTCATCTAGAACAGTCAGTTACTTCTTGTAAAGAAATTTTGCAAGCTGTTCCGTTCTATTATGATATAACGATGGATCAATGCCCATGGGAAGATAAACATAGTATATTGCCACAATTATTTGAATGGTGGAAGAAAGAACAAGAAATTCTTGAGTGCTTTTATAAGCAACGACAATCAAGTGAGGCAAAAGAAATAATGGTAGTCATGATTGCTGTATTTATTGATGCCTTATTTTGGTTAAATGGAAGGCAAGTTCGTAGAATCGATTGCCTTGGTGATGATGTGAAATCATTGTTATATAAGCCGGTTAATTGTGAAGAAAGACTTGAGTTTATTTTGAATGCCCCAATCAAGTACCCTAGTTTTGTTCAGCTAAAATCAATGTACCAAGAGCTGAACAAAAAGTATGCCAAAGTAAAAGTACTGGAACAACATAAGAGCAGGTAACGTACATTGTAAAAGGGACTTTTTAGTATAAGTCCCTTTGCCTCTTTTATTATCAGAATACATAGAAAGATATATACATATTGGAGGAGCAGGTGATCATATGAGTAAGGCTGTTAATATAGAAACACCTATAAAGGTTGTAGAAATAACGGAAAAAGAGATGGAACGACAACAGATTATTGAAAAAAAGAAAAAAGAAGGGTTCTTCCAAGTTTCTTTTTGCGGGCACTTCTCAGCAGGAAAATCGACCATTTTAAATTATTTACTTGGTGCAGATATGTTACCAACAAGTCCGATCCCAACAAGTGCAAATGTTATTGGTATTAAAAACGGGGAATTAGCGCTAACCGTTGATTCATTGAACGGAGATAAAAAACAATGGAATGGGGAAATCCCGTGGCAACGAGTACGTGAATGGGGAATGAATGGAAGAGAGATCGCTTCTTTGACGATAGAGGCTCCTTTACCGTTTTTAGGAAATCATAGTATTATTTACGATACTCCGGGTGTAGATTCAACAGATCCGACTCATCAGGCGGTCACATTAGAAGCATTATATTCAACTGATTTTATCGTTTATGTAATGGACTATAACCATGTTCAGTCAGAAACGAATTTAACGTTTTTAAAACAGCTTTCAGATGAAAAAAAACCTCTCTATTTAATCGTAAATCAAATTGATAAGCACGATGAGAAGGAGTTGTCATATGAGACGTTCGATCGGTCCGTGCGTGATACGTTTCAAGCTTGGGGTATTAACATATTGAAACTACTATATACGAGTATGAAAGATCGAACTCACCCTTTAAATCAGTTGGCTCAATTTGAACGAGATATGAAAGCGATTTTATATTATGGTGGTGAACTGCTACCTTATGCAAAACAACGCTTACAGCAAGGACTTTATTTAAGTATGATCACTCGTCTACAAGAGGAGAAAGAAGATGAATTGGATCAAGTAAAAGACAGCTTAAAACAAGAGGGCTTTTCCATCGACCAATTAGAAAAAAGACATGAAGTAGCACAACTTTATGAGGCAACGTTTCATAAAAAGAAACAGTTTGAAGAAGGATTTGAAAAGAAATGGCAAGATCTTGTGAAAGATGTCACCATTTTTCCATATACCACTACAGAACTTGTTCGCAGTTGGTTTGAAAGCATTGAACCAGGGTTTAAAGTTGGTTTTTTATTTTCAAAAAAGAAAACGGAAGAAGAACAAGAGACTAGGTTAAATAGATTAATCGAGGAAACACAGGATAAAGTAAAAAGTCAATTAGTATTCCATCTCCATCATATCTTTCAATCGTATGATTTTACAAAGTTATCAAACCGAGATGAAGTGGAACGTGAACTTGAACAGCTTTTTGTCACAATCGACCGAACGTTCTTCGAAGAGTCCGTTCAAACGGGCCCTAAAAATAGGGAGTATGTATATACTTATACGAAGGAACGTACACAAGCAGTCATTAAACAGCTTAGACAAAAAGCAGCGTCGGTCATCGATTTATTTATTAGAGGAATGGAAGAACATTGGGAAAAAGAACAAACGGAATTGGAATATGAACTTGAAAAACTACACGAGTTGGACGCATATGTAATGCAATTATCCAAAATAGAAGATCGTTATCAAGAATGCATTAATGAAAAAACAGAAAAAGTAAGCCACTATCAAGATGCAGGTGCCTATGAGCGAGTCATTAATGAAGCAATGGAAAAAGAGCTACCAGAATTTCCAACAATGGCTTCGTTTGATAATATTACTTTGCCTGAAGCAACCGTCATTGATACAGAGTGGGACCGAAGTTCTGAGCTTCAACTTACTGAATTTGATGAAGAAGCGGCTTCAAATTGGGTGCGATTAATTGAAAATACGATTGAACCATATTTAGATGATGAACGCATGAGTTATGAACGATTAGCACTTCAAAAACGAATTCGTCGATTTAAAGATCAAACATTTACCATTTCCTTATTTGGTGCCTTTAGCGCTGGAAAGTCTAGTTTTGCTAATGCCTTACTTGGAGAGACTGTCTTGCCTGTTTCACCACATCCAACAACAGCAACTGTTAATATGGTAAAGCGGTCTGAACAGGGCCACGCTTCTCGCACTGCAGTTGTTCAAGTGAAAACAAAAGAGCAGTTAGCAAAAGAAATAGAATCTGTTACCACGCAACTAGATCGAAAGGTGACACTTGAATCGATTCAATCTTGGAAAGAAGACAAAACGGCTACAACGAGTTGGCAAAAAACCTATCAAGCTTACTTAACGACGTTAAAAAATAGTCTAGCAGATCGAAAATGGGAATTGGGAAGTTCATTTGAGGTAACATTAGAAGCTCTTCAGCCATTTGTTGCCAATGAACATGATGCTTGCTTAATTGAACAAGTAACGCTTTATTATGATTGTCCATTAACAGAAAAAGGGATTATATTAGTGGATACACCTGGAGTGAATTCGATCCATGGAAGACATACAAATGTGGCCTTCAAACAGCTAAGAGATTCAGACGCCATCTTTTATTTAACGTATTACAATCATGCCTTTTCTAAAGCAGATCAACAATTTTTGCAGCAGATGGCAAAAGTGAATGAAGGCTTCCGTACAGATAAACTTTATTTCATCTTAAATGCGGCCGACTTAGCAAGTAGTCCATATGAGTTAAATGGAGTGAAAAAGCACGTCTATGATCAGCTAGTGCAAAATGGGGTACAACAACCGCGATTATATCCACTTTCTAGTAAACAAGGATTGATAGCAAAACAGGCTGGTCGGTCTGAAGATGATTTATTCTCGACATTTGAAAAAGCGTTTTATCAAAACACCATTACGGAGTTAAAGAGGTTAAGTTTTGAACTTGTAAAAGAAGAGGTTGGACGTTATCAAGCGACACTAGAAAAAGGATTGGAATATGCAACCGGCAAAGAGCAAGATAGAGAAAGAAAAAGATCAGAGATTCAGGCTTTGATTGCGAACTGGAGCGAGAAGATTCGTTCATATACGCCTTTAACTGCAGAGCAAATGAGTAAACAAGAAGTAAGCCAACTATTTTTATATTTACGCGATAGGATTCGTTATGTATTAGGAGATCAGTTTGGAGAATCCATTAATGTTTCAACCATTGTTGGTAACAGTAAGAAAGCTCAGCAACTAGCACTTGACTCTTCGTTAAAAGAGTGGAGAAGTGAAGGGGAACATTTTATAAAGCAAGAATTACAAGCTACTTTCGTTCGAATTGAATTAGCTCTAAATAAAGCTATCGAAGAATGGATAAGAGAGATGACAGCAGAAATACGTAAGGAATTTCACTCTTATTCCATTACATTTGAGTTGGAGAAATTGGATGTAAGCTCTGCACCAGAAGATAGATTTATTCCAATCGAGTTAGAACCATATAGTCGATATTTTCAATCATTAAAGTCGTTCTTTGAACAAGGAAAAGTGAAACAACTAAAAGAAGATATAGTCGAAGAAGGAACGAAGAAGACAGGAGAGGTATTACGTTTATTAGAACGTAATACACAAGAACTTGTCCAAGTTACATTTGAAAAACTCGTTATAGAAGCGAAAAAATCAATGACCGATGGATTGAATCGTGAGATCGAACGCTTTGACTCTTTAACAGATCCAAAACATCTTGTATCATTGCAAAAAGAATTACATGAGTTAAAAAAATGTTAGGAAACTAGGAAAGAAGCCCCGAAACTTTTTCGGGGCTTCTTTTCGTATCTTATTCTGTTTCTACATCATCATCTTCTTCTTCATTTGTGGATTGATCTCCATCAGCTGGAGTATCCTCTTCATCCTCATCGTCATCCTCGACTTCATCGAGTGGGTCAGGAATCGATATCTCTTCTTCTTCCTCGACTTCTTCTTCCTCTTCTATTACTTCTTCCTCTTCTTCTTCTTCTTCAATCTTAACTTCAACAGAGGCTGGATCACTTCTCAAGTTTCCATCTTCATCTGAGATAGCAATAATGCTAAATACATAACTTGATCCTGGTTGTGGGTCACCAAATATGTATTGCATTTCCTTCTTACGGTCTAATGTTTGAGTACTACCACCATCAATGGATACTTGAATTTCAAATGTGACCTTATCTGCGTGTTCATCTGGGTAATCCCATGTAACGATAATCTGATTTGAGCTTTCTTCAAAACTTGCCATCACATTTGTTGGAGCGTCTAGTTCTCTAAACTGTTCAGATACGCGAGTTGGCTCATTGCCGCGAACGAACAATTCATAAATGATCTCACTTTGTGGTGTAAAGTCACTAGGTAGCAACCCAGTTGAACGTTCTACACCTACACGCACAACAGAGTTTGGCATGGTGAAATCTTCTGTCGTAACATCTGCTGAGACATTCTCCATAATCGCTTTAAAGATTTGTTGTGCAGCTTGTCTTTGATTGGAACCACTAGGAAAGTAGTTATTACTAATGTCTACTGGTTGACGTGAGAATCCTGTCCATACAGAGATTGTATAATTGGTTGTATAACCAGAAAACCAAATGTCGGGAGCTGCTCCTTCAGGGTATCCTCGTGCTTGACGAGTTTCTGGAGCAAAGTTTGTTGTTCCTGTTTTACCAGCCATTGGAAGTCCAGAGATATTGGCTACTCCACCAGTTCCATTTGTAACAGCGGTTTTTAACATATCTGTAACCATATAGGCTGTATAATCACTCATGGCTTGAGATGTTTCAGGCTGCATGTTAATGATTCGACCATCAGGGAACTCTACTTTTCTCACTGTATAAGGTTCTGTATACATACCGTTATTTCCTAGTGCTGCATAAGCTCCAGCTAACTCTTTCGTTGTAACACCTGTATGAAAGCCTCCAAGCGCATACGCTTCATCAATTTGAGTTTGATTTTCCGGCAATTCAAATGTAATCCCAATCCCTTCAGCAAAACTTTGTGCACGACTGATACCTACTTCCTGTAGTGCTTTTACGGCTGGTACATTTCGTGAACGAGCTAAAGCTGTACGCATGGACATTGGGCCTTGAAATTGCCGATCAAAGTTACGGATCGGATCACCGGTTGAATAGGAGTGAGCCTCATCAACAATCCTATGTGCTGTAGACCATTGTAAGTACTCGATCGCAGGAGCATAATCAAGGATTGGCTTAATCGTTGACCCTGGTTGTCTACGATCATCCGTTGCTAAATTAAAGCCCATTTGATAACCAGTATCTTCACGGCCACTTCCAAGAGCTTTAATTTGCCCCGTTTGCGTGTCAAGAAGGGTAACGGCTGCTGTGAAATCTTCATTGTCAGGGTAGACATTAACGAAATCATCTGTTTGAAGTACGTTTTCTACATGTTCCTGTGCATCAACATCAAGTGTTGTATAAATTTTTAGTCCCGCATTATAAATATCATTAATCGAGATACCTTCCATGTCCTCGAGTTCAGCTAGCACTTGGTTGTAAAACGCCTCATAAGCATAAGCTTCACGTTCTGTGAGTACTAACTGATCTGATAGAGGAATGGCCATAGCTTCTTGAGCTTCTTCACTCGTGATTTTTCCGTGCTGCTCCATAAGTGAGAGGACAAGATTTCGTCTACTTTCAGCAGCTTCAGGATTTTTCGTTGGGTCATAAAAACTTGGACGTCTTGGAATACCAGCAAGTAAAGCCGCATCTGCCAAAGATAATTCGCTAACAGATTTGTTAAAGTATGTTTGAGATGCAAGCTCAACACCGTATACACCTGAACCAAGGTAAATTTGATTTAAATACATTTCTAAAATTTGATCTTTGGAAAATTGTTGCTCTAATCGAATAGCTAAATATTGTTCTTGGATCTTTCTTGTTAATTGTTTCTCGTTATTAAGAAATAGGTTTTTAACAAGCTGTTGTGTAATGGTACTAGCACCTTCTGCACCAAACCCACCTGTAATATTAGCCCTTACAGCACCAAAAAGTCTTCGAATGTCAATCCCAAAATGATCCCGGAAACGAATGTCTTCAACGGAAATAAAAGCATCTTCAACAACGGGTGGTACGTCTTGGATACTGACATTTTGTCTTCGTTCAGATGATTCTAGCTGTGAAACAAATACATCGTTTTGATCGTACAGTTGTGAACCTTGCGTAAGCATAAGTCTGTCTTCATCAAGAGGAGGTGCTCCTTGGATAATGGCAAATACACCAATTCCACCTGCGATGACAGCGATGGAGCCTAATGCAACCAGAGTTATTAGTATTTTTTTCCATAAACCCTTTTTACTTGATTTTGTTTTTTTGTTTGTTTTTTCACGGGCTTGGCGACGCCCTTGTCGTGTATTATTCTCATTTGACATCGTATTTCTTCCTTTCTTACCGAGTAGACTCTTCTTGGAAATAGACAGAGTCAATGACTTGTAAATAATCAATACGTGGATGATATCCTATTTTAATCAAAAAACCGAATTTTTCAATATCTATCTTTCGAATGGACTTTCTAGACATTTCTTTTTGTTCATAAAATTGAATCAGATGCTCGGCATCGAGCAAGTAGACTTCATCTGTTACCGTAAATCGTAAAATGACAAAAGCAATACCATTTTGCTGTTTTACTTGTTTCATATGTTCAATTTGATGTTCATGAAAATTTTGCAATGGAAACGATGTTTTGTTTTTTGTTTCTTTCGCTTCAAAATCAAGATAATGTCCTTTGTAAACACCGTTGTAATCTGTCGTCGATGCTTGTTTAAAATAAGCTTCCTTTATGACAGCGGCACTTCGTTTTGGATAGTCTACTTGTACAATTTGTACAGGTGTTGGTTTCTTATGAATGACGGCTAATGATTGTTCTAGATAGTATTGATTAGTTACGTTTAAGTCTTCTTCTAACGTCATTCCACGGTTGCTGTACGTCGGTTGTTTGTTGGGTACTTGTTTATTTGTGGAACCCTGCTTCGTAAAGCGTCGTCCATTTGGATAACGTATGACCATGTACTCTCACAAACCTTTCAAAACAAAATCATTTTACGAATGGAATCTCGCTAAACTAGAGAAAGTAAAGGGAGACTCCATCACATAATCTTACCATATATAGTCAAGATACAGGTATAGAATTTCGTGTGAATTTATGAGGAGACGTGAAAACAATGAAAGTAAATCAATTTATTAAGGAAATCAATGAAAAAACAAAACGTGCAAACGCAGATAATATTTCACGTACCATAATGTATGAACGTTTTTATAAAAATAACCCTGAAATTAAATGGTCTTTATTAGCTGGACTAGTGTCAAGAAATGCTGGTTGGAATATGACGGATTTAAAAAGCAAATGGTTTCAACAAATGTTAACAGATAACTATTGTGAGTTATTGTTTCAAACATATGAACGTGCAAATTGGACCATTTTTGCTGATGCTTATCCACAATTGCTTTGGTATGAGTGGGCTAAAAAGCAAAACTCACCTCATTTATTTCTTTTGGAGACATTAGGAGTGTCAAGGTTTATGCAGGAAGAATGGAGGCATTTTTGGCACGGTGGGGACCAGGAAAGACTTTGCACAGCATTAATAATAAATGAGCAATATATGATTGAGGAAACCGTAATGAATCACCCGCTTTATAGCAAAAAAGTTTTTTCTTCATTGCTATATATATTAGAAGAACATGCTCATATGAGTTATGTCATTTTTCCTACTATTAGTGGTGAACTTTATGGTCTGTATGTACGTAATTTTAAAAAGGTTGATTCGCGTATTTGGTTAGGAAAGCAGTTGCAACAATTACTATTTCACCCTGATATTCATCATGATATTTACTTATTTATCTTACGAACACCACCTACTGGGTCACGCTTGGATTATCAACAATATTTGAATTGGTCGACAGGAAATACGAGCCCTGTATTAAGGAAGGTTTATCCGCTTGTTTCCCATCACTGGAAGGAAAAGAAAGATTGGTCTAAAACAGTATGGAATACAGAACGTTATTTTAAAAAGATAAAAACTGTTCGACCAAAAGAGCGAACGGATTGGTTACAGAAAAAATGGGTTGAGCTTTTCTTGGTCCAAAAAATGTCAAAATTAGTTGGGAAATAAAAAAGATTGGCTCAAAAAAGTCTGATAGGACCTTTTGAACCAATCTTAAGAGGATGTGCGATTAACGCCATGACCGTAAAAAAAGAAGTTTCGTTCAACTTTCCAGATCCAGGTCACATCCTCCTTTCTTTTTGATCTTATTCAGCTGGACGGTTTGGTCCACCTAACTTTTTATCACCTGTGTAACTATTTTTTCTTTGTTCTTTCGTTTGATCAACAGTGTTTTGTTCACTATTTCGCTTGCGATCTTTGTTCATGTAGGACGCCTCCTTTCATAAGTAGTATGCGAGCTCGGAACCTTCGACATTCACGTCAACGTCGAACAAAAACTAACAAGTTTTGTCAAAAAATGAAAAGGGTTGTGCGTTTGAGTGAGTATTCACGCTTTCTTTGCCGAATCCGTTCTAGTTTTGTCAATAGTGAAGGGGATCTTCTTTTTAAGGCGAATTCGTTTTGCAAGATCAAAAAATAGGAGGTACGTCTAATGGAAATGACAATGAAAACAAAAGAGGTATCTGAACAATTAGGAGTAAACCCAACAACCATCCAACGCTGGGCAAAATATTTTGGTTTGGAATGTGAGACGAATGAACATGGCCACTATTTATATACAGCAACACACCTTGAAATCTTCCGTAACGTACAGGATCAATTAAAAGAAGGAAAACGGATGAAAGACATACAATTTGAAGGTGGAGAAAGGCACAAACAAGAAAAAACTGAATTTATCGAGACATCAGTATACGAGGAAAAATTAGAAGCGGTTTTAAGTCGGGTTAACGAATTAGATGAAAAGGTATCACAGAAGGCAGATGAAGTAGTCAGTTACCAATTGTTAAAACACCGTACGGAATTAGAAGACATGATGAAAATGATAAAAAAACTCGAAACTCGTTTAAGTGAGATGGAGCATAAAGTCCATCAATCCAGTCATTCTAATGGAGATGAACAAGAATTGCCGATGGTTGTTGGAGGGAATTCGGTGAAAACCAAAAAATGGCGTTCGTTTAAGCAACTATTTTCTTTCTAAGGAGTGTGGGACAGAAGGATTTATAAAAAGCGTTACACTTTGTGAGGTGACTCGATTCTGCTAAGATGGGAGCGGAGGTGCAAAAAATGAATGAAGAAAACCGTTCCCGGTTGCTAGAAAGTACAGAGCAGTTGCGTACTTTAAATAAAGAGGCTGAAAAGATGTACGTTGAGAAGGTCAGAAGTGATCAGGACTACGAAGCTGACTTTTTTGGAGTGGTAAAACCATTTGCAGATAAAGTTGATGCAATAAGGAAAGAATGGCTTCCGTTAGCCCAACAATTTGTTCAAGAAGAAAAACCGTTGCATTTACATCCGAACCAATTGCAGCAAACAGAAGAGAATTTAGAAATTGTTGCGATAAAATCCTTCTTTAAAGAAACCGGCAAGAAACGTCAAATGGAAACATTTAAATCAGTGGAGTATGTGTTGCAACAATTGTATACAGCTTTACATGACAAATAAAAAAAGGCTGTTTCAAATGGGTCGGAGTTCTATGTGCTTCTTAACAGTATGCTCATAAGAACTTTGAACCAATTTGAATCCAGCCTTTTTTGTTTATAGAAACGGATTCATTAACGAAAGGAAACTTACATAATTCAATTTACATGCTTTTATTTATCTCCTGAACTCGTTTTCCTAGTTGGCGACTAGGTAAATGCCACTGAAAATGAACGGATAACATTCTAAGTATAATAACGGATAAAAACAAAATGGTATACCCTAAAGGTGTATGAATGAGTCCTAAACCAATTAATAAGCCTGCTCCCATTGTCCAAACAATATAAATTTCTTTTTGTAGAAACAAAGGTTTTCTACCTGCCAACACATCACGAATCATTCCGCCACCTGTTCCTGTTAAAGCTGCAGCAACAATAACTGCAGAAAGGGGATGCCCCATCTCAGTAGCATAAATCGCACCTTGGATAGCAAAGGCAGAAAGGCCGATTGCGTCAAATAATAGTCCGAATTTTACCCATTGTTGAAGCAGGGGAATAGGAAACAAAAAGGCAATCGTTACTACCATAATGGCGATCAAAAACAAAGATCCTTGATCCCATAGAGCGGATACTGGAACTCCAATTAAAAGATTGCGAATCGCCCCACCTCCAAAAGCGGTGACTAGGCCTAATATATAAACACCTAATAAGTCATACTTCTCTTCCATCGCGACAAAAGCTCCACTTAAAGCAAACGCTATCGTTCCAATAATTGTTAGTACTTCCCACATGTTGTTCATCTCCTAAAGTCATTTACATAGGCTGTTTTCGTCCGTTTTGTTTGTGTTCAAGATCGGGTCCGTTTCATTCCGTTATAGTCTTAGAATGTAATAACAATCCTTGCGAAAACAGCCTTTACATATAAAAAACGTGGACAATTTGTCCACGTTTCACATTAACCATTATCTCGGAAAGAAAAGACCATCATAACAATCAATGTCAGAAGTGACATTACTGTTAGAGCAAGGACAAGCATACCTGATGGTTCGCTTGCTGCTTCTTCAGCTCCGCCGCCCCCTGCAGCTAATATTTGTGTTGGTAGAAAGAACAAAAGAAACGTAATCGCTGTTATAATTGAAACCTTTTTCTTCATGATCAACCCTCCTTGATAGAACAAACCATGTTTTGTGTTACATATGTACTTGTTAGATTATTTGAAGTATCTTCTCTATTATAGATAGGACTGTTTAAATAATCAATCATCAATATTAGAAAACAAAAATACGTTACTAAGATTGCAAGGATAGCATTGCATCTAGAGGGGTTACGCAATGAGAATGGGTATGATAAGATAAACATATTGTTAAATCAGAAAGTTCTAATGTGAAAGGATAACGATAAGCTAATGGGAACCGTACATATTGAAGATATTATCATTGCCAATCAACGTTTAAAAGACGTAGTAACACATACACCATTACAAAGAAATGAAGTATTGTCAGAGCGCTATGGATGCAATGTGTATTTAAAGAGAGAAGATTTACAAGTTGTTCGCTCATTCAAAATTAGAGGGGCTTTTCATCAGATCTCAAGTCTTACGAGAGAAGAATTAAACAACGGGGTTGTTTGCGCGAGTGCTGGTAATCACGCACAAGGTGTTGCGTATTCATGTCGTACCCTCCAAATTAAAGGCCGGATTTTCATGCCTTCTACTACACCAAGGCAAAAAGTAGATCAAGTAAAGTTTTTTGGTAAAGAATATGTTGATGTAGTTCTTTCAGGAGATACATTTGACGATTCATTTAATGAAGCTATGGCTTATTGTACTGAGCATGAGATGGCATTTATTCACCCATTTGACCAGGAGAAGATTGTTGCTGGGCAAGGCACCGTTGGAATGGAGATCATGAATGACATTGATGAAAATATAGACTATTTGTTTAGCTCTATTGGTGGTGGTGGCTTAATAAGTGGAGTAGGAACATACATCAAAAGCATAAGTCCACATACAAAAATAATCGGCTGCGAACCATTGGGTGCACCAGCTATGAAGGAATCCCTAAAGCAAGGACAAGTTGTTGAACTTGATAAGATTGACAAATTTGTTGACGGGGCAGCAGTGAAAAAAGTGGGGCAAATTCCTTATGACATTTGTAAAAGTATCATTGACGACATTGTATTAGTTCCAGAAGGGAAAATCTGTACTACGATACTAGAACTGTATAACCAAAATGCGATCGTAGCAGAACCAGCAGGAGCAATGTCTATTACCGCATTAGATTTCTATAAAGAAGAAATAAAAGGAAAAACAGTCGTGTGTGTTGTGAGCGGCGGAAATAATGACATTGGGAGAATGCAGGAAATGAGAGAACGATCTTTAATATATGAAGGTCTTCAATATTATTTTATTGTACAATTTCCACAACGAGCAGGGGCATTAAGGGAATTTATTACAGATGTTCTTGGGCCTAATGATGATATTACTCGCTTTGAATATACAAAGAAAAATAATAAATCGAATGGACCTGTTTTACTCGGAATTGAACTAAAATGTCGAGATGATTATGCAGGCTTAATTGATCGCCTTGTGAAAAAGGGATTCGATTATCAAGAAATCAATAAAGATGAGAGCTTGTTTCATTTACTTATTTAAGCTCACCCTAAGGAGGAACGACATTGTTTGAACAACATAAAGGGATTTTGCTTGAAAGTGGAACCAATGAACTAGAAGTTATTGCGTTTCAAGTTGGAACAAGTACATTTGGAATCAATGTAATGAAAGTGCGAGAAATCGTCCAAGTATCTCCAGTCACACCAATGCCTAATAGTCATCCGTATATTGAAGGGATTATTAGACTTAGAGATGAAGTATTAACGGTAGTGAATCTTGCTAATGTACTTGGGATTGAACCATCTCGGTCTCCCGATCAAGATAAATTTATTATTTCAGAATTAAATCAAATAAAAGTCGCATTTCGTGTTAAGAATGTTTCTAGAATTCACCGGATTTCTTGGGGACAAATTGAAAAGCCAGCGGAGCTCTCGCAAGGATTGGAAAGTGCCTGTACAGGAGTTGTCAAAATGGAGGATCAGATGATTCTTTTGTTGGATTTCGAGAAGATTGTTGTTGATATCAACCCTGAGAAAGGCATTAACGTAAACCAAGTGAAAGTAGTTGAAAAACGAAATAGAAGTGGCAAGAAGATTATCGTAGTGGAAGATTCAGCTATATTACGTAAGTTAATTGATGAAACGCTGGCGGAAGCAGGGTATGAGCAAGTTATGTTTTTTGAACATGGTAAGTCTGCTTGGGATTACTTAGCATTTGAAAAACAAGACAAGCATCAAGGGATTCTAGATGAAGTCCATCTAATTATTACAGATATAGAAATGCCACAAATGGATGGACATCATTTAACAAAAAAAATTAAGAGCGATGAAATTCTCTCAAACGTCCCTGTTGTCATTTTCTCATCTCTTATTACAAAGGACCTTTATCATAAAGGAAAAGGCGTAGGGGCTGACGCCCAAATTAGTAAACCTGAAATTGTTAGACTAATCGAAACGGTTGACCAATTCATTCTATAGGTAAAACGAGAACAAGATAGAACAGGAGAATTTCTCACTTATGTAATGGTGGAAATCCCACTTGGATTCTATGCTGGTTCTCGTTTTTTTATACAAAAAAATGTATAAAAAACTGCATATTAATCGACAGGAAATCTAACAAGGGTCTGCTCGGTCCTTTTATTCAGATTATTCTGATGAATAAAAATTCAACTTTATACATTGACCAATCACTATTTTTCTCGTATGGTAGATAGTATAGTAGAGTGGAGGTGAGTTGTTTGATCGAACGATTAAAAATGGTTTCTCTCGTTATTTTAGGGTTGTTTCTTACAGCTATCGGATTAAAGTTTTTAGCTTTACATGAACTTACTTTTGGAGGAACAGCAGGACTTGCGACAGTGTTAACGTTTCTAAGTCCGTGGTCGTGGGGTGTGCTGTTTTTCTTAGTTAATCTGCCGTTTTTTTGGATGTCGTTAAAAAAACTAGGGAAATGGTTTACGATTTCTAGTTTTATGTCCATTATAGGAATTTCAATATTGCGAGATGGGCTCGATTTGTTACCGTTTTTCTCCGTTCCAATGTGGCTCACGACTGTTTTGGCTGGGTTATGTATCGGGTTTGGAGTAACACTTGTATTAAACAATGGATCTTCTCTAGGAGGAATTCATATTTTGGCTTTATATCTCGACCAAAAGTGGCAGATCAATCGAGGAATTTCTATTTTTATTTGTGATTTATCGATTATCGTACTCGCCGGTTTATTAGTTGGATGGGGTAGCGCATTGTTATCTGTCCTTGTTATCTTTATAGCAAGTACCATTATTGGTCGATACAAAAAATCACCAATTAAAGTACCGGAACAACAACCAGTTTTTGAAAAAGCTCGTTCTCAATCGATGAATGAATCGTAAAAAAAGGGTATGACAAGAGGTCAGTTTTGACCTTTTGCATACCCTTATTTTAATATCGTTTTGCCCCTAAATACCTTTGTGCCCAATAAGATTGATCTAAAGACGCGGTTGCTACTCCTGTAGAAGAACCAACATGGATAAATTGACGGTCTCCTAAATAAATACCAACATGAGATGGACCGCTCCTATAAGTTGAAAAGAAGACGAGGTCTCCAGCGTGTAAATTAGACACTGACTGTCCTTGCTTGTAAAGGTCACTTGTTGTCCGGGGTACATTTTTGCCATTTTGTTTAAACACATATTGAATGAAACCACTACAATCAAAACCAGATGGAGAAGTGCCTCCCCACAAATAAGGAGTACCTTTTAATGAGGAAGCTGTTTGAATCACGTTTGTATGAGACGTTGCAGTTTCTTTCGTTTCTATCTCGGTCTGTTCTTTCTTAACGGTACTTAATTCAGGTGCTGATTTAATCTGATCTTCCTTTTCTAACATTGCTTTCGTCTCTGCTCCAATGAGCCCATCAACTTGTAAATCATGGACTTGTTGAAATTGTTTGACCGCAGCAGTTGTTTTGGGCCCATAAATTCCGTCTACTCCGTCGTAATATCCATAAGAAGCAAGTTTTTGTTGAAGTTCACTAACTCTCTCTCCACGGTCCCCTTGTTTAAAAACTTTAATCGATTCCCCTTTTATGCTAGTTGTTGCTCTTTCTGTTGTTATAACTAGATCAGGGTTATTCGATGTTTCTGTAACATTTGTATTTGTATAATCATGACCGTTGAGTTGAATATCATTCGAGTGCAACATGTGACCGATTGTTTCAGGTCCGGCAATGCCATCTACTTTTAATTGGTTCTTTTGTTGATATGTACTGATTGCTTGTTTTGTAAGGGGACCGAATATCCCATCATGGCTTCCTTTGTAATAGTCAAAAGCTTTTAAATAACTTTGTAATTGGTAAATATGAGGTCCTGTTGCACCAAACGATAGAAGTTGGTCACCTCCTAACTTTTTTTCGGTTGGTACAGACTTAGAAGAAGCATGGGCTCTGTCGGTTTCAAGCGGCAAGCATAAAGCAGTTCCAAACATTGCAGTTGACAGTAGAAGCGTCCCTTTTGTTTTCGCATTCATGAGCAAAACCTCCTGCGTTCCATTCTAGTTGTTCGGTAATCTATCACTCATTTTATGACGACTTGAAGCAGGTAGAACTACCTTCCTTTTTCGATAAGAAGTAGACATGTTATACTTAAGTAGTACATATGTGAATAGGAGTGATGACAGTGCGATTATCAGGAAAGAAAATAATGGCCATATTAGATGAAGAATTTGAGGATCTAGAACTTTGGTATCCTGTTATGCGGTTACGCGAAGAAGGGGCAACGGTCCACTTTATCGGGAAAGAAAAAGGAAAAACGTATACAGGAAAGTACGGTGTGCCAGCTACTTCGGATTACGCATATAAGGATGTTACGTCAAAAGAGTATGATGGTATTCTCGTTCCAGGAGGATGGGCACCAGATAAATTAAGACGTTTTGAGGAAGTGTTAACCTTTGTTAAAGAAATGGATCAAGATAAAAAGCCGATCGGTCAAATCTGCCATGCGGGATGGGTTTTAATATCTGCCAAGATTTTATCAGGTAGAAAAGTAACAAGCACACCAGGAATACGTGATGATATGGAAAACGCGGGGGCAGAGTGGTTTGATGAGGCAGTAGTAGTAGATGGACATCTAATTTCAAGTCGACGTCCACCAGATTTGCCTCCATATGCAAAAGCTTTTGCTGATGCGTTAGCAAAGTAGAAAAAAGAATAGGTGAAAATATGGAGTTTCATTTTTTAGGAACAGGCTCAGGTGTACCTTCTACGTCTCGGAATGTAAGTGGTTTAGTCGTCCGATTTTTACAAAGAAAAAGTACGCAATGGCTCTTTGATTGTGGAGAAGCGACTCAGCATCAAATTTTGCAATGTCCGATTACATTAACGAAAATTGATCGTATATTTATTAGTCATTTGCACGGAGATCATTTGTTCGGTCTCCCTGGACTGCTTTGTTCCCGTTCAGCACAAGGTGCGAAAACACCTATAACGATTTATGGTCCTGATGGTGTCGAACAATTTGTCCGAACCTCGTTAACCGTTTCAAAGTCATTTTTGTCGTATGATCTGCAGTTTATCACGATAGAAGAAGGGATTTTGTACGAAGATGATTCGATAAAAGTCGAGACATTGCTTTTAGATCATGTTATGCCAAGCTATGCTTTTAAGCTAACAGAAGCAGAACAACCAGGGTCGTTAAAAGTGAAGGAATTACAAGTAATAGGAATTGAGCCAGGTCCCATTTATCAGAGAATCAAAGCAGGAGAGAAGGTGGAGCTTGCTGATGGACGACTGATAGATGGAGCCAACTATATAGAACCAAACAAAAAAGGAAGAACAGTCGTAATTGCAGGAGATACACGACCAATTGAAGCAATGGTTTCTTTTGCAGCAGAAGCAAATCTTCTTATTCATGAGGGAACGTTTCGTCATGAAAAAAAAGATCATGCAGACCAATTTGGTCATTCTACCATATCTGAAGTAACTGAACTTGCGAAGCGGGCAAATGTGTCTCAATTAATTTTAACGCATATAAGTTCACGGTATGCAGGAGAGGAAGAAACACTAGAAGCCGACGCACATGCAGTTTTACCAGGAACCATTATAGCTTCTGATTTTATGGTTTATAAGTTGATGAATAACGCTTGATTTTGTTGCGCAAAGTAAGATCAGGAATTCAACATTATTAGGAGGACTGATTATGGCAGAACGCACTCATCTTGAACATTTTTTAGAAAGAGCCGAAGCTACGCTTGAAATTGCGCAACAAACTTTTAATGATTCACAACGTGTACAACCAGGAGATCCTGATGAGTACACACAGGCGCAAAGAGATTTGCAAGACTTAAACGACGAACTTGATACGTTGATGCACGCGGCTACTCCAGAACAACGAGATCAATTGCACCGTACACAAATTCAAGTGAATCAATTACAGAATCATTTTATTCTAAAGCGCTAATAAAAAAGTAAACATGGTTTAGTGTAGGGGTGTTTTAAAAAGTTGGATTCCCGGCTTTTTGAAACACCTTTTCTGTTAGGAAAATGGGTCTAGTTGCCTTGATTCACATATGTATACATCATTTATCTTTTTCTGCTAAAATAGGTAGTGATGAAACGAGGGGAAGGATATGCAGGACATTTCACATCATACGTTGGAAAAGATGTTAGCGAATCGAGATCCAGTAACAGCTGTCTTTGTTTATACTCCGTTATGTGGAACATGCAAGTTAGCAAGTAAGATGATGACAGTTGTTGAATCTGCACTCGAGCCTTTTCCGATATTTTCGTTAAACATTAATCATTCACCAGCATTTGCGCAAAATTGGAAAATTAAAAGTGTTCCATGTCTGCTATTGTTTCAAAAAGGACTAGGTGTTGAACGAATTTATGCGTTCCATTCCATTGGCTATCTTCATAGCATGTTGAAGCCATATGCAGCAGTGAGGGCTCTAATGGAGAAAAAAACAAATTGAAAGGGGACATAACATTATGTCAATGGCTTACGAAGAATACATGCGTCAAGTGGTTCTGCCAATGAGAGCAGAATTAACAGAGAACGGTTTTAAAGAATTAACAACAGCAGAAGAGGTTGATCAGTATATGGCGCAAGCGGAGGGCACAACGCTCGTGGTAATTAATTCGGTCTGCGGTTGTGCTGCTGGATTAGCACGTCCTGCTGCAGTGACGTCGCTTCAACATGACAACACTCCAGATCATCTTGTTACAGTGTTTGCTGGGCAGGATAAAGAAGCAACGGCACAAATGAGGTCTTATTTTTCTGAAATTCCACCATCCTCTCCATCGATGGCGATTTTAAAGGGACGTGAAGTTGTTCATTTTATTCCTCGTGAACAAATCGAGGGAGCTGCTCCTGAGGATGTTATTCGTAATTTAGCCCTTGCTTATAATGAGCATTGCGCCAAATAAAACTATAGTAAGGTTGTCTTCAAAGACGTTCTTCCAGAGGTAGATAGTATGTGCATGGAAAAAGTGCAGACTATAGTACTGTCTCATTAGGTAGATGTTAATGAGACGACCTTATTTTTTTGGAAAAGGAGAGATATGTATGAAACAAGCACCTTCATTCTCTTTGCCTTTGTTTAACTCAACTGACGAATGGTCGCTAGAAGATGCAACGAAAAAAGTGACGATGCTTTCATTTTGGACATCGTGGTGTCCAGATTCACAGCGTGACTTGCAAGCCAAACAGGCTTTGTATCAATCGATGGAAACGGACCAGCTTGATATGATTATGATTCATGTAACAGGCCGAGACCCAGATGTCGATTTGCAATCATTTTTAAAACAACATGAATTTACGTTCCCGGTTTTACAAGACAATGGGACAAAAGTGTATGATTCTTATCAATGTATGGGTGTTCCGACCACGATTCTGATAAATGAAAAAAAAGAGGTTGCCTTCATGTATCATGACAAGGCAACCATAATGGATATTATGAAAGGAGTAGCATCCTTACTCTAATCTTATTGAAATTATGGACGAACACCATAGAATATGACTCGACCCATCGTTTCAATGTTTGGATATCCACCTTGTTTGTAAATTTCAACAACGTGTTCACGGTTATAAGGAACACGATTGAGGTGAAGTCGATGTCTACCTTCTTCAATTTCAGCTACTAGGTAGGACGCAAGCGGATGTCCATCAAATGGCATCCCAACACTGCCTGTATTGACAACGTTTTTTCCGTGAAGAGAACGGATATAAGGATGATGAATATGTCCATAAACGTAAAGATCAGCATCATCTCGTTGCATAATCGTATTTTCTATTTCGGCCGTTTGATCAGGTAAAACAACATCAAACAAACTATCTGGAGTTGCATGAAAAGCATGAACGATGGAATCAAGCCCGTCTTCTAAAACCAACTCAGTTGGAAGCTCCTTTAAATAAGTAAGGTCTTCTTCACTTAATCGTTGAAGAGTCCAATCGCGTTCTTGTTGCATAATCGTAAGTGCACTATCAGGTACTTCGCCTTGCTGAATACCGCGAACGAGCCATTCATCCGCATTTCCTTTAATGACAGCAGCATCGAGGCTACGTACAATATCTAGAACGCGCTTTGGCTCTGGGCCACGGAAACATAAATCTCCGAGGAAGCAAATCTTATCGACACGCTGCGATTGAATATCACGCAACACAGCTTCTAAAGCGGTAGCGTTTCCATGTATATCAGATAAAAAAGCTATTCTCATTGATAAAACCCTCCCTTTTTCTCTATTATAACAGACGAGCTATATTTTTCATGTTTTGATTGATTTTTTTTAATTGTTTTTATAAAAAAGACCGAGAGTCATCTCATTGGCACGTTTTTTAGCGCTATGATAAGATCAAAGGGAACAGATAACAAAGCTTTGGAGGTTTTTAATCATGAACATAACATCAATTGAACCAACACCAAGTCCGAATACGATGAAGTTAACATTAAGTGAGAGTCTTGGTGAAAGTGCAAGAAATAGTTATACCGAAAAAAATAAGCTTGAAGCCCCGTCTTACATACAATCATTGTTTGAAATTGAAGGAGTTAAAGGGGTGTATCATGTAGCAGATTTCATCGCTATTGACAGACACCCGAAAGTGGATTGGAAAGCGATTCTTCCGCAAGTTCGAGCGGTGTTCGGTGAAGATGTAGACTCTCAGTCTGAACAAAATCAAATGAACGAACATTTCGGTGAAGTAAATGTGTATGTTCAAACGTTTAAAGGAATACCTATGCAAATCAAATTAACTGATGGAGAGAAAGAAAAACGCGAAGGCTTACCAGAGCGTTTTGCAGTTGCAATTGCCAAAGCTCAAAAAACCGATGACAATGTTGTTATGGAACGGAAGTGGGTTGAAAAAGGAGTACGTTATGGTGAATTAGATGAAGTCGCAAAAGAAGTGTCAGATGAATTGGCAGCGGCCTATTCTGAGGAACGACTAAACGGGTTAGTGGCTATGGCAAACGGTGCAAAAGACATTCAAGCTGCACAGCGTGAACGATTTATTGATGTCACATTAGAGATGCTTGATCAAGAAGATTGGCGAGATCGTTATGCTGCGTTAGAAAGAATGGATCCGAAAGAAAAAGACATCCCGGTTCTTGAAAAAGCACTACATGACGAAAAAGCATCAATCCGAAGATTAGCTACCGTATATTTTGGAATGATTGAAACGAAAGAGGTATTACCATTTCTATTTGAAGCGTTAAAAGATCAATCGGTTACTGTTCGTAGGACTGCGGGAGATTGTTTGTCTGATTTAGGTATGGAAGAGGCCATTCCGGCGATGATTGAGGCATTAAAGGATAAAAATAAATTAGTTCGTTGGCGCGCAGCCATGTTTTTATTTGAAGTGGGCGATGAAAGTGCCATTGAAGCTTTAAAAGAAGCAGAATCAGACTCGGAATTTGAAGTTGCTTTACAAGTTAAAATGGCTCTGGCGAGAATTGAAGGTGGAGAAGAAGCAAAAGGCTCTGTATGGAAACAAATGACAGAATCTCGAAAAAACAATGATTAGAGGTGAAAATGGATGACTAAAGAAGAAGTGTTATCTGTTTTAAAGAGTCGTGGCATGGACGATATGGTCGAGTTGGTTGAAGATGCAGAAGCAGGGTATTTAGAGGAATTAGAGTTAGTAGAGTCGATTGGACTGGTGTACGATCGCGATCTAAACGAAGCTCTTCTTCGTGTGTTAACCGAACTTGGAGTACAATTAATTTTTGTAACAGATGAGGAAGAAGGCTCGTAGACTGTATTTGCTAAGGAGGTTTAATATGCGCCTCGAACCATCCCAATCTTTATCGAAAAAAGCTTTGCCAGTTTGGCGACTTCGAGCATTTTTTGAGAGCTTTTTTGTTGCGCTTGTTCCAATTGGCTATGGTGTATTTGTTTATTTTTTTGAGTTACCTTTATGGATTTTATGGATTTTAATTAGTGGGTATATGGCATATTTAGTGATTACCGTTTTCATTATTCCTCCAATTCGTTGGAAGAAATGGCGCTACGATGTATTAGCGGATGAAATAGATTTACAACGCGGTGTTTTTGTTGTCAAACGAACCTTAATCCCAATGTCCCGTGTTCAACATGTAGATACAGAACAAGGGCCATTATTACGCAAATATAAGCTAGCAGCTGTATCGATTTCTACAGCAGCTACAGTTCATCAAATTCCATCTCTTACGATGGAAGTCGCGGATGAGTTACGAGACCGAATTGCGGAACTAGCGGCGGTGGCAGAAGATGAGTGATCTGAAAAGGTTGCACATAGCAGGCATATTTGTCTCTTTTTTAACTACTTTAAGAGGTTTCTTACTTCCTTTTATTTTGACGTTTTTTTTAGGTAGTACGAGTGAACCAGTAGGATATTTTCGATTTGAATTTATTTGGATAGGCATTCTCTTCTTTGTTTTCATAAGTGGAATGATTCATTGGCTGACATTTCAGTATCGAATCATGGAAGGGGAGTTGTACATCCAAAGAGGCTTTTTCGTGAAAAAAAAGCGTTATATTCAGCAAAAACGAGTTCAAAGTATTGATATTACAGCAGGGCTATTTCAACGCATGTTCGGCTTAGTAAAAGTCAAAATTGAAACTGCCGGTGGTGGTGCGGAACCAGAAGTGAGTTTAATAGCTGTAAGTCGTGAGGAAGCAGAAGCAATCCGGTCTGAATTGCTAAAAAAGAAAGTAGAAGTAACAGAAGAAGAGCAAGTTTTAGAGGATGAGCCAAAAGAAGAGGAAGCTGATTTCACTTGGACGTTAAGTAAGCGAGACTTGATTATTTCGGCTCTAACCTCCAGTGGACTAGGATTAACGATTTCTGCAGTGGCTGCGTTATTTACTCAAATGGAACAGTTTTTACCAGAAGCAATCTATGAACAAGTATTTGGCTTTTTTGTTGGGTCAGGCTGGGCGATTGTCCTGCCGATTATCGTTTTTATTATCTTTCTATCATGGTGTATTTCATTTCTGAGCACTCTCATTAAATATGGGGGATTTAAAGTCGAAAAATTTGGAAATGAACTGGTGATAACAAGAGGTCTAATTGAAAGAAGGCAACTAACCATTCATACTCACAGAGTGACGGCTGTCCGTATTGTTCGTAATTTGTTGCGTCAGCCGTTTCAATATGGTTCTGTTTATGTAGAAAGTGCTGGGGGCGGGACAAACGATGAACAGTTGTCCACGGTGTTACTTCCTATCAGTAAAGATGAGAGAGTGGTAGATATATTAGCGGAAATTTTACCAAAGTACGCTTTCCTATATCAAGTGAGTCCTGTACCTAAAAGATCACTCATTCGTTTTTTGAACCGTTCTACGACTCTTCCCTTGCTTGCAACAGTCCTGATTGGGTGGTTTATAAATCCTATAGCCTATTATGGATTCATTGTTGTTGCAATCTGTTTTTTGTTTGGTATTTGGCAATATAAAGATACAGGTTCAGGAATAAATCAGACCCACCTCTGGATACGATACCGGAAAATAAGTCAAACGCTCGTTATTTCAGAAAAGCCTAAAATACAGGCAGCTGAAATAAGAACGTCTTTCTTTCAAAGGAGAAGGAAGGTAGCAAGCTTTCGCTTTTCTGTTTTATCTAGTGTAGTCGGAAAATCATTTACTGTGATGGACCTAGATAAAAACGAAGCTGAGCAACTGTTGATGTGGTATTCTAACCGGCTAGATTCCAAAAGGGATTAGCCATGTTTGAAAGTGCCAGAGAACCCAAGGGGGTGTGCTAAAAGGTTTAAATGAAACCCTTTGGCACACCCTTTTGTCAGTTATAACGAATATTCATTTGTATACGTAGCGATCGCGCGTTTTCCGTGTTCGGTCGTAAATTCAAACCGATCGTATATTTTATCATTTTTGTAATGAAGTAATGTTCGTTCGTAATGGTGTTGAACGAGAATGATCCCATTGGATCCTTTGTACGTAAGGAAATTCACACCTTTGAATGACTTTTCTGTTTCGGCAAGAAGCAATTGTGAAAGTAAGGAGTTATGACATTCAATTAAGTCATAGTGCGAAACACCAAAGTGGTCTAAATTCTTCTCTAAAGAGTGTAAGGCAGCTGGCTCTAATTCATTCCGAAGAATATAGTATGGGTCAAATTGTTCCTTATCTATTTTAAACATCTCACCATCTTTTGGATGAAACCTACTACCTTCATCCGATACGAAGACACCATTTCCTTCATATGTACCAGACCTCGTCTTGTTTTGAACTTCCCATGTTACAGTAAAAGGACAATCCTCTAAATCAAGTCGATTTTCTTCTTCATCGATTAATATAAAGCGATCTCCATCATGATGGAATGTATATGTAACCGCATCGCTAAACGTCTTTTTAGGAGTGCTGAACATCGTTAGGTCATAACCAGAACTTGATAAAAAGTGGATTAAGAGGGCTTGCTTCGTTTTCAACGCCTCAATTTCATAATCCCACTCTTCATGCCGTTTTTTTGATGCTTGGATGACACTTTCTTCAAAAGTGGAAGGGATGTCATCGTTTAAAAGAGCTGTTAATTTACCACCATCGAATTCTACTGTTTCTCCTTTTTCATAACTAAATTGTTCAATGATAGAGTCGCTCTCGTCTTCGGTAAGAATAGGGAGGCTTACTATACCTTGAATGGAAACAATTCCTTTCCAGGGTGTTCGCGGTTCGGCAATGATTTGCTGTAATATCCCGTAATACGCTCCAGCATCTCCTTTTTCTATCATGACATATTTCCCAATCATGGATTGTGCTTGTTTTCGGTCCATAGTACCCCTCGCTTTTTGAAGCACTGAAAAAGGAAATCTAGCTTTTTCAATGCCTACCTTATTCAGTAATATCCTCGTGTGAAATTTTTAATAGTATCAACATTATAATCAGGTGTTCCATTATTAAGCAAGTAGAGTGATGTGCAATCTTGAGTGATTGTTCACAGTTTTGAATTGTTCTTTTGTAAATAATCAATGATTCCTAATGAGCAAATGTGCAAATCTAGATTAATATGCTCGTAAACAGGATGATTTCTTGGAATGTTGTGATCATCAAGGTCTTTTTGAACAAGATGAAGTAAGGACTCTCTTAATTTTTTAGTGTTATTTTGATGTTCAAACACGGACTCACCAGTACTAACAAATACAGGAAGCCACTGCCTTAGTTGAGAGAAAACCAAACTAGGTTGAAAAGAAGCACCGTAGTGACCAAAGTAAATCGCTTGCACATCAAGTTGTTCAATCCTATTTATAGATTGTAGCATGGCATCTGGATCGAATTGACTAGGTGACGTAGATGGGAGAACGAGATGATATCCTTCTTTTTCAAGAAGTTTGTAATGCACCCCTAACGTATCACCAGAGAAAATCCCTTTTGTGTTCTCATCATATATACAAAAGTGATGCGCGGAGTGTCCAGGAGTATCGAAAAAGGAAAGAGTTGAATGAGAGCCTATCTTTAACGTTTCTTGATCTTTTTTTATAAGAATTCTTTCTTCTGATACAGGAATGATTGGGTGGAAAAACTCGTCAAACTGTTCGTTGTAAACCGCTTTTGCACCAATAATTAAGCGAGAAGGATCAATCAAATGTCTAGCCCCTCTAGGATGGACAACCAATGTTGCATTTGGACAATGTTCTAACAACAGGCCCGCACCACCGGCATGATCTAAATGTATATGAGTCACAATGATATAGGCCACATCTTTAGGATCGATCTGTAGCTCACGAAGCCCATTTAACACATGAGGAACGGAAGGAGAAGGTCCGCTCTCAAGCAATGTTACTTTCTCTTCGTGCAACACGTATGTACCTGTTCTGTACTCAAGCCCGGAATCGAAGCCATCAATTAAAGAGATGTTCGGTGAAATTTTTACAATAGACATATTATCCCTCCAGCGTAATGAAAGCATTTACATTAATTGTAAAGTCGCAAAAAGGGGATGACAAGAATTAAATGTAAAATAAAATAAAAAAGCAGATCGACGATTATTTATCGTACCGAATCTGCTGTAATTTCAAAAGATGATTCATGCGTTGAACTCGTAATTGTTCTAATCGTTCTACATAACCAATTAACGTTAACTCCATCTTAGATAAAGCAACATAAAGGTCTTCTTTATGTTCTAACTGATGCTTTAATGATAACGATAAGTATGTATGCACAATAGTAGGGACATCTTCTTTAAACATACGCCGAACAACATGACGTTCCTCAAAATCTAATAATGAAAAATCATCTTGTAATTTTTCACCTTGCTGAATAAGTCGTTGCATTCGACTTTCAATTAGGGGATCAACAGAAAACTGTTGCACTGTTTGAACATAGCGCTTTGCTTCCTCTAACAAATACAATAAATCAGTTGATTTTGTATCTTGTAATTGAGTTTGCTGATTTGTTAATAGCTCTTTTGATGTTTGTTCATAAGTAATTGAATCATTCGAAAAAGCAGCATCTACTTGATGAATTCGATAAAAAGTACTTTGAAAAAGAGAGGAATCTCGAATTGATCGAATCTGAGCTCGACCGTCTTTCATATAACGGATGCTTGCTTCTTTACACACGCCAATGCCATTTTTCGCCTTCATATATTTTCGATAACAGACAATGACAATTCGTTTTTTCACAGCAGATGTTGATTGCTTTTGATCAAGCATAATGACAGAAATCCACTTATGAGTGACTTTTACTTTGATCGTCCATTCCTTTTGTTTTCGTCGAACCGATTTCTTTTGATTGGATGGGGGAGCGTTTTTCGCCATCCTCATCAATAATTCTTCTGCATCTTCGACCATTTTCCGTGTTACTGTATCTCTAATAATATGATCTTCAACCGGCTTTTTATGGGCCGGTGTAAACATGAGCTTCATTTTATCAAGCCATTCCATAAAACCAGCCCTTTCTAGTTAATTTAATAGTTTGGTTCTCATTTCTTTATTCAAAGAGTCAAGCTCAGAGATAAACTCTTGACCTGTTTGGACAATTCGTTCATTTGATTTTTCTGTTAGCTCGATTGCTTCAAAGACGTTATTATAAGCTTTTCTAAATGATTCAATAGCAATTGCTGGTTCTTCCAGTGTTTTTAACGTTTCCTCAGTATTTTGCTTTAATAATTCTGAGTTTGATAACAGCATGGATTCCGTAGCTTCATTAACATGCTTAACCGCTTTTATGACTTTCTGTTGATTTGATAATGCCAATTGAATGGAAGCAGATACTGTAATGACATTTTTAGTCATTGTAATTGCATTGAAGATCGCTTCCTCAAGCTTGTCATTATTTTCAACGATTAAGTCAACAGAAGCCAGTGACTGTTGTAACACCATCACCGCTTGATTCATATTTTTCACACGAGAGATGACTTTAAGTTGACCTTTTTTTAACTCATTTGGGTTATCTTTCCATTCTTCTTTCAGCATTTCATCTTCCAACATTTTATTTAGTTGATTTCCTAATTCAATTTGTTCATTTAAATTCGCGATTCGCTCCTTTGCGACATCCTTTAATTGATGGAGCATAAGAGTATCTTCTTGTAGTTTATCTTTGCCACTAAGCAGACCTTCAACAATATCATCAACTTGCGCTTCAACCGTTTGGTATTTCCGTGCATATTGTTCAATAGGGTTTCTGCGTAAAAATTTGTTTAGCCATTTTTTCGTCTGACTCGATTTTAAATGAGTTGGTTCAAGTTGACTGACCGTTTCTTTTAATTGATGAAGTTGTGTAGGCAATTGATTCGATTGGTCTTGCATCATTTCTTTTACTGGGCGTTTTAGCGCTTCTAGCGATTCGCCAGCTTCTCGTTGTTCTTCTTCACCTAATGTATCTAAAGAGCGAAGGAGCTTAGAAAGATCTTCGTCTTTTTTGTATTGGTCTAGTACATTGTTATTCATTTGCTTACTCATAACACATTCCTCCTCGTGCTTCTCAATTACTTTCTGTATTTTAACGTACGAAATAAAGAAAGATCTAGTTTCAACTTTCAAGATATGTAATATTATGATGGATTTTAGGGAGTAATACAATCATCCTCTAAATGGATCGTCAATGGCAAGAATTATGAATAGAAAAGATAGAAAGAATGCTTTATCATTTTTAATAGGAATACGTCTAAAAGATACGAATTTCCATATTTGCTGGAGCAAAAATTTTATATGTTCCAGTGAGATTTTTTTAGAAGTGTTACGTTTGTCTACTAAACAATCGTCATATCTGTACTGATTTCGGGGAAGACCGATGAACAAATGTCTCAAAGCGGCCTATATAATAGAAAGGGGACGATAAGAATTTGTTGCTAAGCTGTAGTCCTTATCGGCTAAATTTAGAAAAAGTAGACACCTGTTATAAAAGAGTAAAAAAAGTAGAAACAGTTTATGAATATAGCATTCCGGTTTGAATTTTTATACATCTAAAAGCTGTAATTATACAAAGTGGGGACGGTATAAAAAAGTAATTTCAAAAAAAAAAATGTGAAACCACCCCTCGGGAAGCGCTTTCATTACACATTTCAGCAAATTTCAATTTGCCGAAATGTCAGAAAAATGATATGATCCTGTATATTAGCTCATAGTTTTTGGGGAGAGTTGATTGATATTTACTTTTTTGGAGAAAGGGTTGATGCCAATGCGGTACGCACAATTACCGAAAAAACAAGGCCTATATGATCCACAATTTGAGCATGATAATTGCGGTATCGGCTTTTTAGCCCATATGAAAGGTAAGAAGTCGCATCAAGTTGTTGAAGATGCACTTCAAATTCTGCGGAATTTAGAACATCGTGGTGGGCAAGGTGACGAAGTAAACACAGGAGATGGTGCAGGGATCCTTTTACAAATTCCCCATCGTTTCTTTGAAAAAGTCTGTTTAGCAGATAGTATTGCTCTTCCTGAAGCAGGCGACTACGGAGTAGGGATGCTATTTTTGCCACAGGATGAAGAAGCACGGGAAAAATGCGAAACAGGGCTAGAAGCCATTATAGAGAAAGAAAATATGGAGCTTCTTGGCTGGCGCGATGTTCCTGTTGATGATTCTATGCTTGGTAATGCGGCAAAAGCAGCTATGCCATTTATTCGTCAATTGTTTATTAAAAGAAATCCAGAACTGAAAACAGAATTAGATTTTGAGCGTAAAATTTACGTTATCCGTAAACGCGCTGAATTAGAACTGTCTGAGTACGTTCCGGCAGATGAATCTTTCTATTTTGCAAGTTTTTCAAGTCGTACAATCGTCTACAAAGGAATGTTGACAACAGAACAAGTTGATCAATTCTTCCTAGATATTCCTGATCATGACTTTGAAACAGCTATTGCCCTTGTGCATTCAAGATTTAGTACGAATACATTCCCTAGCTGGGAGCGAGCACATCCAAACCGTTACATGATTCATAACGGTGAAATCAATACCGTTAAAGGGAATGTAAACTGGATGCATGCACGTGAAGCAATGTTTAAGTCGGATGCATTTGGTGAGGATATTGAAAAAGTTTCACCTGTTGTAGACAGCAGTGGATCTGACTCGTCAATGTTTGATAATACAATTGAGTTTTTATCACTTGCAGGCAGATCGATGGCTCACTCAGCTATGATGATGATCCCAGAACCTTGGCAAAATGATGAGCAAATGAGTGCTGAAAAGAAAGCATTCTATCAGTTCCATAGTACTTTAATGGAGCCTTGGGATGGTCCTACTGCCATTGTATTTACAGATGGGAAACAAATCGGGGCATGTCTAGACCGTAATGGTTTACGTCCTTCTCGTTATTATGTAACGAAAGATGACTATATTGTTATGTCTTCTGAAGTAGGGGTACTTGATATTGATCCAGAAAATGTCCTTTACAAAGAACGTCTTCACCCAGGACATATGCTATTAGTCGATACCGAGGAAGGTCGCATTATCCCAGATGAAGAGATTAAGCATCAAATTGCAAGTGAGCACCCGTATGAAGAGTGGGTGAAAGATCACTTAATTCAACTTGAGGATGTGTTAGAAACAGCTCATGTTGAAAATACAGATTTTAAAAACCTTGGTACACGCCAATTAGCTTTTGGATATACGTATGAAGAATTGTCGAAAGTGATCCAACCGATGGTCAAAGATGGAGTAGATCCAGTAGGGTCTATGGGGTACGACTCGCCTCTTGCTGTCTTGTCAAAACGACCTCAACTTTTGTACAACTACTTCAAACAGTTGTTTGCTCAAGTAACGAATCCGGCAATTGATGCTATTCGTGAAGAAGTTGTAACAGCAACTGGTACGACGATTGGCGCAGAGCGTAACTTACTAAATCCAGAGCCATTAAGCTGTCGTCATATTCATCTTCCTTATCCAATTTTGGACAATGAAGAGTTAGCGAAGCTTCGTCATAATAAAATGGAAGGCTTCAAATCTATTACGCTACCAATCTTATTTGATGTATCAAAGAAAGAAAATCAATTAGAAGAAGCGTTAGATTCTCTATTTGCACGTGCAGATGCAGCGATCAAAGCTGGACACACGTTAATCATTTTAAGTGATCGTGGTATTAGCGAAACACAAGCAGCCATTCCTGCATTACTTGCTGTTTCTGGATTGCACCATCATCTTATTCGTCAAGGCACAAGAACACAAGTAAGCTTGCTTGTAGAATCTGGTGAACCAAGAGAAGTTCATCACTTTGCATGTTTACTAGGATATGGTGCAGAGGCGATTAATCCATATCTTGTGTTTGATTCTATTGATGGATTAATTCAAGATGGACTTCTCGAAGATATCTCTTACGTTGAAGCTGTTAATCAGTATGTTAAAGCTGCTGCAAAAGGGATCATGAAAGTACTATCAAAAATGGGGATTTCTACTATTCAAAGTTATCGTGGTGCACAAATCTTTGAAGCGGTTGGTGTACATGAGTCTGTTGTGGATCGTTACTTTACGTGGACAACAACGAGAATTGGCGGAGTGAACCTAGAAATCATTGAAAAAGAAGTTCGTACTCGTCATGAGCGTGCTTACTCTAAACAAGAAGGTGTCGACAAGGCATTAGATCCAGGTGATGATTTACAATGGCGTCGTAATGGGGATCCGCATCAATACAACCCTCATACGATTCATATGCTTCAAAATGCTTGTCGTAACAATAAATATGACTTGTTTAAGAAGTATTCAAATGCTATTAACGAGCAAACAAAAGAACAAACAACCTTGCGTGGACTTCTCGCGTTTAAAGAAGGACGTAAATCTATTCCGTTAGAGGAAGTTGAACCAGTAGAAGAAATCTTCAAACGTTTCCGTACGGGAGCTATGTCTTTTGGTTCGATCTCTAAAGAAGCTCATGAAACACTTGCGATTGCAATGAATCGCATTGGAGGAAAAAGTAATACAGGAGAAGGTGGAGAAGATCCAGCTCGTTTTACTCCTGATGAAAATGGGGATTTACGTAGAAGTGCTATTAAACAAGTAGCTTCTGGTAGATTCGGTGTAACAAGTCACTACCTTGTTAACGCAGATGAGATTCAAATTAAAGTAGCACAAGGAGCAAAGCCAGGAGAAGGTGGACAGTTACCAGGAAACAAAGTGTATCCATGGGTAGCAGAGGTTCGAGGATCTACACCTGGGGTTGGACTTATTTCACCTCCTCCACATCATGATATTTACTCAATCGAAGATTTAGCTGAGTTAATTCATGATCTCAAAAATGCGAATCCGACAGCCAAAGTTAGTGTTAAGCTTGTAGCTGGTACTGGGGTTGGAACCATTGCTGCTGGTGTTGCAAAAGGCCGTGCAGACGGAATTATTATTAGTGGGTATGATGGTGGAACGGGTGCTGCTGCTAGAACTAGTATCAAGCACACAGGATTGCCGTGGGAGATTGGTTTGGCAGAAACTCACCAAACACTACTATTAAACAACTTGCGTAATCGTGTCACTCTTGAAACAGATGGGAAGTTAATGACAGGTCGTGATGTGGTTGTTGCTGCTATGTTAGGGGCAGAGGAATTTGCTTTTTCAACAGCACCGCTCGTTGTATTAGGCTGTATTATTATGCGTGTATGTCACTTAGACACATGTCCTGTAGGTATTGCTACGCAAAACCCAGAACTTCGCAAAAAGTATATGGGAGAAGCAGATCATGTGGTGAACTTCATGCACTTTGTTGCTCAAGAAATCCGTGAACTTATGGCTGAGTTAGGATTCAAAAATCTAGATGAGCTAATTGGTCGTACAGATTTACTTCAACCAAATAAAAACGT
Source organism: Alkalihalobacillus sp. MEB130 (assembly GCF_032335535.1). Lineage (NCBI taxonomy): Bacteria > Bacillati > Bacillota > Bacilli > Caryophanales > Bacillaceae > Alkalihalobacillus > Alkalihalobacillus sp. MEB130. The sequence goes on along the minus strand of NZ_JAOANA010000005.1, from coordinate 56,251 downwards.
AGATAACTGGAAGGCAGAACATATTGATTTATCTAACCTTCTTTATCAACCAAATCCTGAAGATCATGATTCAAACTACTGTACAAAGAGCCAAGACCATCAACTTGAATTGTCATTAGATGCTAGAGAACTGTTAGTGGCTAGCAAACCAGCTCTTGAAAATGGTGAAAAGGTTCATGGCACGTTCTCAATTCGCAACATTGATCGTGTTGTCGGAACGATTGTAGGTAGTGAAATCAGTAAGCGATATGGTGCTGAAGGATTACCTGAAGATACGATTACATTTGACTTTAAAGGTTCTGCAGGTCAGAGCTTTGGAGCGTTTGTACCTAAGGGTATGACATTGCGCCTTGAAGGTGACGCGAATGATTACACAGGAAAAGGATTATCAGGTGGTAAAGTGATCGTTTATCCTCCAGCTGTATCTTCTTTTAAAGCAGAAGAGAATATTTTAATTGGAAATACATCGTTCTATGGTGCAACTAGTGGAGAAGCGTACATCAACGGAATTGCCGGTGAGCGATTTGCTGTTCGTAACTCTGGCGTAAGCGTTGTGGTTGAAGGTGTTGGTGACCACGGTCTGGAGTATATGACAGGTGGGGTTGTCGTTAACCTGGGATCAGTAGGGAAAAACTTCGCAGCTGGTATGTCTGGTGGTATTGCTTTTGTTCTAGATGAAGATGGAACGTTTGATGCAAAATGCAACAAGGAAATGGTTCACTTAGAAGAAGTAGTAGAACAAGTAGATATAGAACTGCTTCGTACACTTCTTGAGAAACATACTTCTTACACGAAGAGTGCTAAAGCAGCAACAGTTCTTGCAAACTGGGAGAATCAATTACCGAAGTTTGTGAAAGTGATTCCTAAAGATTATAAGAGAATGTTAGAAGCCATCAATCGTGTAAAACAAGAAGGCCTAACGGACAGTGATGCTGTAATGGTTGCGTTTGATGAGAATAAAAGTGACAAGTCTCGCGTAAGCGGAAAATAGCAAAGTTCACTCAAGAGACGGTATCTGGTCTTATAGTCATAGATAAAAGATTGTAAGACTAGAATCGTTCCCTTGAGGGTCTTTTTCTTCTCAATTGAGAGATATAGAGATTGGAGTGAATGCGATGGGGAAGCCAACTGGATTTATCGAATACAAAAGAGAGAATCCAACGAAACGAGATCCGTTTGAACGGACTAAAAGTTGGAAAGAGTTTCAAATTTTAATGCCAGAACCAGCTTTACGTCAACAAGGAGCTCGCTGTATGGACTGTGGTGTTCCTTTTTGTCAAACTGGAACATCCATGGACGGGTCTGGTGAAATTGGATGTCCTGTATACAACCTAATTCCTGAATGGAACGACTTAGTGTATCGTGGCAAATGGAAAGAAGCATTGGATCGACTGCACAAGACGAATAACTTCCCTGAATTTACTGGAAGAGTTTGTCCTGCGCCTTGTGAAGGATCATGTACTGTTGCGATCAGTGATGATGCTGTATCGATTAAAAGCATTGAATATCATATTGTTGAGCGTGGATTCCAAGAAGGCTGGATTGTTCCACAACCACCTTCAAAAAGAACAGGAAAAAAGGTCGCAGTCGTTGGATCTGGACCAGCTGGTCTTGCCGCTGCTGCTCAGTTAAATAAAGCAGGTCACTCTGTTACCGTTTTTGAACGTGAAGATCGCATTGGTGGTCTCCTAACATATGGTATCCCAGATGTGAAGCTTGCCAATCACATTGTAGAGCGACGTGTGAAAGTTCTTTCAGAAGAAGGGATTACGTTTAAAACAAATGTTGAGATTGGAAAAGATATTTCAGCTACTGAGTTAAAAAATGACTTTGATTCTGTACTTTTATGTACAGGTGCGACAAAGCCACGTGATGTTGAAGTAGAAGGTCGTGAGTTAAACGGTATTCATTATGCAATGGACTTTCTAACGGCGAATACCAAAAGTCTTTTAGACTCAAATCATCAAGATGGCAATTACATCTCAGCAAAAGGAAAGAATGTAATTGTAATTGGTGGTGGAGATACAGGGGTTGACTGTATTACGACGTCGGTTCGTCATGGTGCAAAATCAATTACTCAATTTGATATTAATCGTCAGAAACCAGATGAGCGTGGAGATAAAAATCCTTGGCCATTATTCCCAATCATTCATACAGTTGAAGATGGGCAAAAAGAAGCTACAGCTGTATACGGAACAGATCCTCGTAGTTACCAAGTAAGCACAACTAAATTTGTTGGTGATGAAAATGGCAATGTAAAAGAAATTCATACGATCGGAGTAGAAACTACGATTGATGAAAAAGGCCGAAAAATTCGTACACCAATTCCTGGTACAGAGAAAGTATGGGCTGCAGATATAGTTTTACTAGCAATTGGGTTTACAGGTCCAGAAGAGCGGATTATCGAAGAATTATCAATTGATACGACATCACGTTCTACGATTGATGCAGAGTATGGGAAATACATGACGAGTGTTCCTGGTGTGTTTGCTGCTGGAGACAATCGTCGTGGACAAAGTCTAGTCGTTTGGGCAATCCATGAAGGACGTGAAGCAGCACGAGAAGCAGATCGTTATTTAATGGGAAGCTCGAATTTACCATAGAATTTCATTAGTTGTAATCGGATTGTAATGGCGTTTTCATAGATTTCATGAGAAAATAGATTTATAGACTATTGAAACTATGAAAGGGCGTATCGATATGTTTCGTCAAATGAAACGTGGACTCGTCATTTCATCAGCTCTTCTATCTTTTGGTTTGTTTGTTCCATCGATTGATGTTGTGAGAGAAGTACAAGCCGAAGAACCACAGAAGACACAAGGTGAAAGCAACGAGAACCCATTTATATATGAAGTAAATGAAGATAGCTATGATTTATTTGGTGAAGTTTTGCCTGCAAAAACAGATCATTACATTCACAGAAACGCTTCTTCAGCTGATGTGCTAAATGATTTTATTATGAAGCAGGCAATGGAGCAAAGCTTGTTGAAGTTTGGAACGGTCATATCTGAAAAGATTCATTCTCCGTTTCAAAACATAATTTTTCCTAAATTGGATACAGTAGTGCGTGAAACAACAAGTACGTTATCTGATCAGGAATGGGAACAATTAAAGATATCAACAAGTCCTTCTTCTGGTTTAGGGGAAAAGATTTTTCATCTCTATAATGAAACAAGTGGTGAAGATATTTTTCGTTTTCATGTTCGTAGAGATCAACCTCCTAAGCAAGGCTATACTTTTAATTTTCATTATCATACGTATTTAGATCAACATGAAAAACATCATACGATTGGTAATATTGAATGGGGTAAAGATATGCCTCCTAGATGGAGTAATTATGACCGTGTATATTCTTAATATACACGGTTTTTTGTCTTTTAAAGTTATTCAAAAAGGGGAAAAATGACACTGTTCAACATATGTTGTCATTTGTGTAGAGAATTAGTAATGGGAATATGGTATGATTAGATGATTAAAAAGTGAAAAAGAGGGTTACGTATGGTTAAACAATTAGGATTACTTTTGCTCGCTAGTGGGATGTTCGTAATCGTTTGGGTTCTTGTTATTGTACAATTCAATGAAACTCCTGAAATTGATTCATCCTTAAACTATGTATCTAACATTGAACTTAAAGATGAATTTGAACAGGATATGAAAGAGACACATAGTAGTAAGCATGATGTTGAGCACGAAATGGAAAAAGTTGAGAAACAAGAAGAAATATCGAATCAGATTACCTCAAATGTGATTAACTTGCAAGAATACGATTTTAGTCATGTCTCTACCCCAGAAGGTGTACCGATTGATGCGATTTTAAACGAATTGAATTTAAATTAACGATGTTCACGCTTTTTTCGGTAAATATCGATTTATTTCTCCCTTATTTTTGATAGGATATAAGGTAAGAACTAAATGTTTTGGAGGGATTGCTTTGGAATCACGTATGGAGGGAAAGAATCGTCCACAATGGTTAAAGTGGACAATTCGAGTGCTTATAGCCTACGCGCTTCTGTTAGCCTTAGTCTTAGCTGTTACGATTATTGCCATTTTAATTACGTTTACTTTTATCGTCATTGACAGCTTTTCGGACACGAGTTCATTAGGAGCGATTTCTGAACAATACTTTGTACCTATCTCAGAATTTATGTGGCAGCTATTCACGTGGCTGGTACCGGGTTTATAAAGATATGTCACAGGAATTAGAAATTGTTATCGTTGTCTCTGTCTTTTTATTGTTTTTGCTAACAGGTTTGTTCGGTGGGATAGGTATTTTTAGTATTTTGCATCAAAAAAAGAAGCGAGCGATTTGGAGCTTTGCGATCGGATTTTTCTTGATTATCGTCTATTTATTAGCTATGTTCATAATAGGCTTTGGTGGAGTATAAGGAGTGATTACATGTCAGAACTAGTACGTGCATTTTATAAAACGGGAGCATATATTGCAGAACTGATTGAAAAGCAAGAAGAAAATGGTCGTGCTCTCGTAAAGGTTAAAGCAGTAGTAAAGCACCCGATTCAAGGCGATCTACATCATCCAAAAATGACAGATGTTCCGCTTTTTCATCAGCGCAAAGCCCTAGCGGAGTTTGAAAAGACGTGGGTGCCTCTTTCGTCATTAAAGGCGTATGAAGGAACTGTCCCGAGTTATCAGGATTCACTATTTGAAGCGTTAGAAGAAGAAATACGTAAAGTGCAATTAGAGGATAGTGAATGGGCTTCATTGTCATTAACGAAACTACAAGAGTGTAAGAAAGAATATGGCTTCACATTATAAAGAGGAAAAACCGAGTATCGAACGTCATGACGTTCGATACTCGGTTTCTTTCATATCTAAGCCGTGTAACCATAAACGAATGCTTAAATCTAATAAAAATACATCATCTGGATGATCGAGCGAACAATTCGTGAGAGATTCAATTTTTCGTAGTCGATATAGCAAAGATTGCCGATGTAAATTGAGTTCGCGTGCAGTTTGACTAACATTGCCATGGTTTTGGTGATAAGTTTTGAAAGTATACAACAGATCGATTTGCCTTTCATTCGCATAACGTAGTAAAGAATCTAATATATTTTTGGCAATATCAATCAATTCATCGTTTTTTAGCAAACTTTCCATAACCCGATCGACTTTTGTATCGGCATAGACTGAAATTGTATTTCTTCCATTTCTTTTTCGTCCAATTTCACGTGCTTTCTTTGCTTCTTGATAACTAATAGCAAAGCATGAGTATCCATACTGTTTGGCAATTCCCCACGTGATAGATAAGGAGGGATTTAAAAAGTGAAAACGGCTTTGAAGCTTGTTAATATATGTTTTTGCTTGTTCAATCACTTGTGGATGGTTCACTTCTAAGAAAATGATCAATTCTTCATTTTGATACGTTACCATCGATTTTAGTGCCATTGACTTAGCAATGGATTCGGCTTCTTCTTCCATGTGACGAATCCATTCGTGTAACCAGTGATCAAAGGTAATCGATAAATGGGTCATCGCATGAAAGCTTTCCTGAACTTGTTCTGGTTTTGCGACAATACATATATAGGGTAAATTAATATGATAATTAAGTGATTTCGCTCTAGATTTCATTAGTTCAATGGAAGGTATGGCATCTCTTGATAATTCCCATACGAAATCATCACGCAAGCGCCATTCTGCTTCTTTAGCTGCTTGTTCGTGTAAAAAATGAATCGCCACTGCTGTTGTGACGTGCTCTAAAAGCATCACCCATTCGTTGTGTTCTTCCTCACTAAATGGTTCGGCCCCAAATCCTCCTACAACAATATACCCTTGAATGTTGCCCGTTGAATGAATGGTTAATTGCAAAGCATAACCTTCATTATACTCAATCCAATCAAATGTTTGATCTAACGAGTGATAAATTCCATCTTCTTGTAATTGTGTGTGCAAAAAATCAGCCCAGCTTTCTACTAAGTGATCTGAAAAAGACTGAGATTTTCCTCGGATCACTCCGCGTTTGTCGGCAATTAATACTTGAGAATGAATGGATGAAGCAACATGATCAGCAACTATGTTTAACGATTTACCTGAAAGGATAAATTCAAGTAAGGATTTACGTAATTGTTCAATTTTTTCAAGGTGTTGGTGCTTTTGATCATGAATTAGTCCAAGAACATTCTCTAAAATGTCTGAAAAACGAATCGACCAATCCAATTCAATGAGGATAAACTGGTGTTTTTCTGCGAGTTGAATAATCGAATGAGGGATCGTTTTGATAAAAGGACCAATGGCAACAGCTAAGCCAGAAGCACCTGAATCAATAATTTCTTTCACAAAATCATAAAACAACTTCTCATTGTCTGCACATCCGACACCTGAAGTAAGAACAAGTTCGTTTTTGCGAACGAACGTTTCAACAGGTGTTTCAATAACGGATACCCATTTCACGGGGGTCGTTTCTAATTCTAGTTCTCCCGTGCGAATGACGGCTGAATTTAAGATGTCTAATGACTGAACTTGATTCATTGTAATTGTCATAGAACGGCCCTCCTTACAACAGCTTATTAGGTGAGGTCATATTTATGATTACGTTCTATTGTAAACTAATTTCAGAACATTTGTAAAAAAAGATGAATAGATTGATTGATTTTTCATACAAATTGTTGAATGTTTTGCTTCTTTTAATTGAATATGATGAAAGTAACAATAGAAAGGGGTGGCAACATGGAAAAGAAGAAGCAATGGAGTGCAGCAACAGAGTCTGTTTGGGCTGGAGAGAAGGATTATTTGGTGCATGGAGCAACACAAGTTCCAGTTGTTCACAGTGTTGCTTACAATTATGATGATGTCGATGAATGGTATGAAGTAGCGATTGGAAAACGAAAAGGTCATATTTATGGCAGAAATACGAATCCAACCGTTGAATCCTTTGAACAAAAAATAAAAATCTTGGAAAAGGCAGAAGCAGCTACGAGTTTCTCAACAGGGATGGCAGCCATTTCGAATTCTTTATTAACTGTTCTGAAACCAGGTGATCGAGTTGTTTCTATTAAAGATACGTATGGAGGAACCAATAAAATATTCTCAGAGTTCTTACCTAGATTGAATATTGATGTTGAGTTAGTTGAAACCGGAAACCACGAGGAAATGGAAAAAGAGATTGCCAAAGGCTGCAAGTTAGTTTACTTAGAAACACCGACCAATCCGACAGTGAAGATTACAGATTTGGAACGAATCACAAAAGCAGCAAAGGCAGTGAATGCTCTAGTCTTTGTTGATAATACATTTGCCACACCGATTAATCAAAATCCACTTGCTCTTGGAGTAGATCTCGTTATTCATAGTGCGACAAAATTTCTTGGAGGCCATGCAGATGCGTTAGGTGGAGTCGTGTGCGGGGGGGAAGCTCTTGTTCATGATATCTATCATTATCGCGAAATTAATGGTGCTACCATGGATCCGATGGCTGCCTACCTCATACTTAGAGGGATGAAAACGTTGAAGCTTCGTGTGGAGAAACAACAAGAAAATGCCTTGAAGGTAGCTCAATTTTTACAGAGGCATGAAAAAGTGGAGCAAGTTTTTTATCCAGGACTAGAAAATCATGTGAACCATGATATAGCTAAAAAACAAATGAAGGGCTTTGGTGGAATGCTTAGTTTTGCTTTAAAAGGAGAATTAGATGCGGTTCGACAATTCCTTCCTAAATTACAAATTGCCCACCGTGCAGCGAATTTAGGAGCAGTTGAAACAACGGTTGGTCCAGCTAGAACAACTAGTCATGTTGAAAATACTCCAGAAGAACGGGCGGCACTAGGAATACCAGAAGGATTGGTCCGCTACTCAGCGGGGATCGAAGAGATTGATGATTTACTTTTTGATTTGAAGCAAGCGCTCGATCAAATAACGATTTAAACAAAGAAGGGTGATGAGCAAATGGCATTCGAACAATATAGCAAACGTTTAATACAGTGGCGAAGACATTTGCATCACTATCCTGAGTTAAGTTTTGAAGAATTTGAAACAACAAAGTATATCATTGAGCAATTGAAAGGCTTGCCAGGAGTAACGATTCAAACTGGAAAAGGTCAGTTAGGAGTTGGTACGGGAGTTCTTGTTACAGTTGGAAGTGGAAAGAGGCCCATCGTTGGCTTACGAGCAGATATTGATGCACTGCCAATTGAAGAGAAGACAGGAGCTTCCTATCAATCTTCTAAAGTGGGTGTTATGCATGCATGTGGCCATGATGGTCATACAGCAATGTTAATGGGGGCCGTCTATTTTCTATCTACACTTTATGAATCGAACGTACTACAAGGAACGGTTAAGTGTTTGTTTCAACCAGCAGAAGAAACAGAAGATCAAAACGGGAAAACAGGGGCGCAATATGTACTAGAAAGCGGAGTCCTTCAAGATGTGGAAGCGTGTTTTGCCTTGCATATAGATCCTGAAATTCCATTAGGAGAAGTGAAAATTAAGCCTGGCATAGCAATGGCTAATGTTGATACGTTTACTCTTACAATTGAAGGGACAGGTGGACACGGAGCTTATCCAGAACAATCGATTGATCCCATTTATTTGAGTTCACTCGTCTTGCCTTATTTATATAGCTTATCGTCAAGAAGGCTCTCAGCCCTTGAGCCTTCTGTTCTAAGTATTTGTCAAATTACAGGAGGGGCTTCATCAAATGTCATTCCATCAACTGTTGATATTAGAGGAACAATTCGAACGTACTCGGAAGAAGCTAGAAAACAGTTATCGTCTGAAATAAGAAAAGGGCTCTCTCAAGTTGAGGCGTTAGGTGGATCATATGATCTTCACATCCACCACGGAGAACCAGCTCTTTTCAATGACTCAAATATGGTAGACCTCTTTACGGAAGCAATTCAATTAGTCGAACCAAACGTAGTCATTCATTCGCAGCCATATGGAATGGGAGGAGAAGACTTTAGTCACATCGCCAAACAAATTCCAGGTGCGATGATGTTTATAGGTGCAGCTGATCCAAATCATGAACCAACAAGTCTTCATCAACCATCATTTTGTTTTAATGAGCGTGTCCTAGAGAAGGGAGCTCATACACTTGTAAAAGCAACCTTACTTTATATGAAAAAGGGAGGGGAAGAACATGGCACATAAACTAGACTTAATTGGTTTTGGTGGGGTGGGTCAAGGATTCGTAGATATTTTAAGAGAAAAAGGCAAAAAGCTTAGCAACGAACAGAATATTGATTTTACAATTGTTTCTATTTGCGATCTATATAAGGGATCTCTTCACCACCCAGATGGACTTTGTTTAGACGCTGTCATGAAAGCGATAAATGAAACAGGAAGCCTTCATGCTTATCCAGATCAAACAGGTTTAATCAGGGGTTTGTCAAGTCAAGAAACGATTGAGAAATCCAATGCCGATTCTGTTATCGAGATGACGTTTACGGATGTGAAAACAGGTCAACCAGCTATTGATCATTGCACATGGGCTTTCTCGAATAAAAAAAATGTTGTGATGACAAATAAAGGTCCTGTCGCGCTTGCTTATGAACAATTGCAGAACCTTGCGAAAGAAAATGGAGTTCGTTGGCTCTTTGAAGGAGCCGTTATGAGTGGGACACCTGCCTTACGATTGCCTGAAGTAACATTGACAGGCAATGATATTACAGAAGTCCGCGGCATTTTAAATGGAACGACAAATTATATGTTAATGCGGATGGAGGAAGGGATGTCATATGAAGAAGCGTTAACAGAAGCACAGTCAAGAGGTTATGCGGAGGCAGACCCAACAGCAGATGTTGAAGGGTACGATGTGTTATATAAAGTGTTAATCATAGCGAATGTGATATTAGGCTACCCTCTCAAACGAGAAGAGGTAACATGCAAAGGGATTTCAGATCTTACAGAAGAAGAATTAACAACAGCCAAAAGAGCAGGAAAAAAGTGGAAACTAATTGGATCGGTAAAGCGAACAGATGCAGGGGTGAAGGCTTGTGTAGGACCTGAAATGGTCTCTTTAGATGATCCATTAGCAGGAGTTTCTGGCGCGATGAATGCCATCACCTATCAATGTGATTTATCTGGACCGATTACCCTTGTCGGAGCAGGTGCCGGAATTAAAGAGACGGGATTTGCGGTCCTTATCAATTTGATTCAAATTGTACGTGATAACTAAACGAGGGGGGTTACCTATGGCAAAACAAATCGTTCAAGAAAGAATGTTAATTGGTGGCGAGTGGATTGATAAAGAGGAAGCAATAGATGTAACGGACCCCGGCACAGGTGAGTTAATTGCCACCGTACCGTCAGCAACGGTCGAAGATGTGAAAAAGACGATCTCCCTAGCGAGGCAAGGGGCAGCAGAATGTGCAAAATTACCGATTCATGAGAGAATGAGCATTCTTCATAAAGTAGCGTCTTATATAGAAGAGAACAAAGACGTTTTTGTAAGAACGATCGTAATGGAAAGCAGCAAAACAATTAGAGAGGCGCGTAAAGAAGTACTTCGCTGTATAGAGACGCTGCGTCTGAGTGCAGAAGAAGCACGTCGGATAGATGGAGAAACGATACCCTTTTCGCAAATGCCTGGTCATGAAAGTAGGGTCGGTTATGTGTATCGCTTTCCTGTTGGAATTGTAGCAGCCATCACACCATTTAATGATCCTCTTAATCTAGTGGCCCATAAAGTAGGCCCGGCGATCGCAGCTGGAAATGCAGTAATCGTCAAACCAGCTTCGCTCACCCCGTTAAGTGCATTACGATTAGCAGAAGCCTTTTTGAAAGCAGGATTACCAGCTAATATATTATCTGTCATCACAGGGCACGGTTCTATTATATGCGATCCTTTAGTGGAACATGACGATGTTCGGTTTGTTTCTTTTACAGGAGGCTATGAAACGGGAAAACGAATTACAGAAAAAGTGGGTGTAAAGAAAACAGGAATGGAACTGGGCTCCAATTCACCGACAATTGTTCTAGAAGATGCGAATGTAAAAGAAGCTGTTTCAGCAACGGTTTCAGGCGCATTTGGTGTAGCGGGTCAAAATTGTATTGGGGTTCAACGAATTTTTGTCGAAAAGCCGTTGTATAAACGGTTTTTAAAAGAATTCGTAGAGGAAACGAAAAAATTGAAAGTCGGTTTAAAAACAAATGAAACGACAGATATAGGGCCAATGATTTCTGAGAAGGAAGCGAGAAGAGTGGAATCTTGGATCGACGAAGTAAAATCGGCAGGAGGAACGATTTGTTTTGGGGGGAAACGAACGAAGGCTTATGTTGAACCAACTGTATTAACAAATGTTCCTGCAAATACAACGATTGCAAATGAAGAAGTGTTCGGTCCAGTTGTCATAATTGAATCTGTGAATTCGCTTCAACATGCGATAGAACGATCAAATAATAGTAATTACGGTTTACAGGCTGGTATTTTCACGGAAAAATTAGAAACGGCCTTTCAAGCAATTCATGAGCTACAATTTGGTGGAGTCATGATTAACGATAGTAGTGATGTGAGAATTGATGGAATGCCTTTTGGCGGGATAAAAGGGTCTGGAATTGGACGTGAAGGAGTTCGATATGCAATAGAAGCGATGACAGAACAGAAAGTAGTCGCATTTAAATTACAAAATTCGCCGTTCTTCTAATGGATAAAAGAACGGGGCGAGAAAGAGGGTGAAATCTTTGTTTGCATTAGAAGAGTACAAAAGAAGGTTGGAGGCTGTCAAGAAACGAATGGTTGATGAAGGAGTGGATGTGCTCCTTATTTCAAACCCTTCTAATATGTATTATTTAACCAACTATTCGGCTTGGAGTTTTTACGTTCATCAAATGATGGTGGTCACACTCGAGGATGCTCAACCGATTTGGATTGGGCGCCAAATGGATGCCAACGGTGTGGCAAAAACAACCTGGCTCGATGAACATCACATTATTGCATATCCTGATTATTATGTTCAATCAACAGAAAGACACCCCATTGATTTTGTAGCCAATATCTTAACAGAAATTGGCCAAAGCAGAAGAGCGATTGGTGTTGAAATGGATGTTCATTATTTTACCGCTCTTTGTTACGAACGGATCAAGCTTGGTTTGCCCGATGCTACATTTAAAGACACATCTAGTTTAGTTAATATGATTCGCCTCATTAAGTCAGACGATGAAATAACGTATATGAGAAGAGCTGGAAAAATTGTTGAACTTGCGATGACAGCAGCTTATGAGAGTGTTCAAGTAGGTGTAAGGGAATCGGATGTGGCGGCAGCGATATACGAAGCTCAAATTAAGGGAACTCCACAGTTTGGCGGGGACTATACCTCAATTGTACCGATGATGCCAACAAATGAGAACACATCTTGCCCTCATTTAACTTGGACAGATCGACCTTATCAAAAAGGAGATTTTTTAACGCTAGAAATTGCAGGAGCTTATAAACGATATCATGCGCCAATGGCAAGAACGATGGCAATTGGAACCGCCCCAAATGAGGTAAAAGAACTTTCTGCCGTCGTAGAAGAAGGGATAGAGGCAACATTAGACTTTATAAAACCAGGTGTTCGGGCAGAAGAGGTCGAACGAATTTGGAGTAAAACAATTGGAAAATACGGGCATAGGAAAAGTTCTCGACTTGGTTATTCGGTCGGCCTCAGTTTTCCACCTGATTGGGGTGAGCACACAGTTAGTTTTCGCCCTGGAGACGAGACGTTGTTAAAACCAAACATGACGTTTCATCTAATGCCTGGTATCTGGTACAACGATTATGGGGTCGAAATAACCGAAACGATTCGTATTACAGAAGATGGTGTAGAACTGTTAACGAATTTCCCGCGAACGTTGTATGAAAAACCTAATTTATCGATCATTACAGATGAGCATACGTCTTAATAATACAAAGTGACTCTAAAAAGGTATATTCCTCTTTAGAGTCACTTTTTTTGTAGATGAAAGTGTAAGCGTTTTAAATAGAAAATTATTACGGTATTCGAAAAAAAATCGTGACCTGCAGATGGGAGGGTGGTAAGATACAACTACGAAAAGTAGAGAGGACGGTTCATTATGAAAGATCAATCCCTGCTCTTCACATACAGCATTGTTTTTTTTGTGATGATCATATGGGGTCTAAATGTTGTTATGTTAAAAGTGTTAGTCGATACGTTTCCTGCCGTTACGATGACGGTGTTTCGTATTATGACTGCCGGAATGGTAACAGCTGCAATCATACTAGCTAGTAAAAACATGAGAAAACTCACAAAAAAGGAATGGAAGTATACGTTTTTAGGAGCCTTGTTTGGTGTGGTTGCGCATCATTTCTTTTTGTCTGTCGGTTTAACGTTAACGAATGCATCGACTGCAGTATTGATATTGGCTCTTCTCCCGCTTTCAACGTCGATTCTTGCGATAGTGTTTTTAGGAGATCGATTAACGAAGTGGCGAACAGTTGGAATCGGTTTAGCTTTTGTAGGCGTACTGTTTATTCAAGGTGGAGGTGGCGAAGGAGTGTTTTCTCTAGGAGAATTGTATATTTTCCTGGCGATGATCGTTCAAGCGATTAGTTTCATCTTTATTAAAAAAGGGACAACAAGCCTTGATTCTAAACAAATGACAAGCATGATGCTTTTAATTGGGTCCATAGGACTACTCTTTATTAGTCTCGTGTTAGAGCCAGGCAGTATCGGGGAAATGCTTGGAGCGCCTTTAGGAGCTTATGTTATTTTTTTCGTTTCAGCAATTTTGGCTACTGCTTTAGGTCATTTCTTATTTAACGCCGCGATTCAGAAAATAGGAGCGGGTCAAGCGGCCATTTTTAATAATTTTGTTCCCTTTTTTGGTCTAATTAGTTCAGCCTTGTTTCTAAACGAACAAGTCTATTGGTATCAATCCTTTGGGTTTATGTTTATTGTTATTGGTGTATTATTTGGAACAGGCTACATAGAATCTATGTTTCTGAAACGAAAGCAAAATCAAGAGCCTACACTTCAGAAAAAAAGCATGTAGCGAATTAGCTACATGCTTTTTGGTTATTTTAGCTTACAAAAAAGGTAACTGTTGGCTGAACTACGTTTTGTAGTTCTTGTTGTTGCTCAGCTGTAAGAGGGACTAAAGGTAAGCGTACAGGGCCAGCTTTAATTCCTTTCATTTCCATTGCAGCTTTAACAGCTGTAGGGTTAGGTGCAATGAATAACGTCTTCATAATAGGAAGTAACTGACGGTGCTGCATCGCAGCTGCTGTTACTTGACCGGCTTGATAATTTCGCACCATTTGCTGCATTTCGTTCCCGACAATATGAGATGCTACAGAAATAATTCCTGTACCGCCAATAGCTAAGATTGGCAATGCTAAGCTATCGTCTCCACTATAGACTGTAAAGCCTTCAGGAGCATGCTCGATCAGTGTAGCTACAGCATCCAAGTCACCACTTGCTTCTTTCATTGAAACAACGTTCGGAAGTTGTGCTAAACGCAATGTCGTATCAACATCCATATTAACGGCACTTCTTCCTGGAATGTTATATAGCATAACTGGAAGCTTTGTTGATGTGGCAATTGCGTGGAAGTGCGCATACAGTCCTTCTTGTGAAGGTTTGTTGTAATAAGGAACAACAAGCATAACGCCATCTACACCAAGTTCTTCCGCTTTTTTCGTTAATTCAATGGAGGCTTGAGTGTTATTTGAACCTGTTCCAGCAATGACAGGAATTTGACCATTTGCGGTTTCAACAACCGTCTTAAAAAGTAGCAATTTTTCTTCAGTGGAAAGAGTAGGAGATTCTCCTGTCGTTCCAGCAACGACAACGGCATCTGTTCCGTTTGCGATAAGATGTTTTACAAGTTCTTTTGTTGCAGGTATATCTAGTTGTCCATGTTGATTAAATGGTGTAACCATTGCAGTAATAATACGACCAAAATTCATCCAATTCACCCTCAATTCAAAAATTTTTTCCATATACGTAGGGGGAAGATGGGCTACTGGTAGGCACAAAAAAACAACAATGAGGCCTCTACTCATTGTTGTTAGGTTTAGCAATTGAAGCAAAACCAATTCAATGTGTGAGATAGCCCTCCATATAGCGCTATAGCTATATGACAGTACTGCCCTTATTCAGAACAGTCCCAGCTAATGAGACATGAGATCTCATGTAGCTTCGGCAAGTATCCCTTTCGATTAGCATCTGTGGATCTCATTCTCCTCCACTAACGTACTAATGATCCTTGCACCTCTACCCAAACTTCAAATGTATGAAGTAAGATAATACGTGATTTGTGTCTACCTTACCAAATGTTATCAATGATTGCAATGCTTTAGTAAGAATTTCTTTGTAATAAATTAAGCAGCTTGTCTAGCTCTTGGCTACATTCGACGGTTACTTTAGCTGTCAGTCCGTATTTTTTAGCAAGATTCAACATTTGTAATCGTTTTTGCTCTATTTCTATACATAACATATTCCACTCCACCTCGACAAATATAAAAAACAGACGAATTGGTTAGGGTTAAAATGGGAGTTATATCGCTGGTGTGGCTAAGCAAATTGTCTATTTATAAAATTATTATACCCAACAGAAATTTGTTGAAAAGTGTTTCTGCTAAAGTAGTCAGGAATAGATGAAAAAAGAAATAAATCGACAAAAAATGCAAATTACTTTCTAAATATTTTCAGGTTGGAAACACGATTAACATCGCACACTAGGGATAGGAGGGATTGTCATGAAATCTGTAACTTACTTGTTCATAGCAGCAGCTGTATTAACAGGCTGTACGATACCACAACAAGCTGATATGGGGGCAAGCCCAGATCGTAATGAGGCCTTTAATGGTTATGGAGTGAATCATGTACGAGGATTGGAAGGACCTCTTTCTGATCTAATGGTTCCAGATCAATCTCCCAAGGGATTAACTGATCCGGTACTGCATTCTACAGGAGAAGGATCTCACGTAACCCGCCAACGTAACTTGAGTATGAAGCACGAAGGGGTGAATCATCAAGGACCACGTATCTTAAGCAATCGTCCTGGTGTGTTGCGAGATAAATATTCATACAGCAATGATCCGAATGTTGGTCGACTAGATAAAGGGCAACAAGCTCAACAAGCAACAACAGAGCTCACAAAAGAAATTGAAAAGAGAGTCGAATCCTTGCAAAATGTAAGGGATGCTCATGTCATGACAGACGGTGACCAAATCGTTATTGGAATTGAATCAAGTGAGCAAGACCGTGTGAAGTTAAAACGTGTAGTGGAAGAAGAAGTACAGCAAGTGACCGATATACGACGCGTTCATATTACAACCGATCGAAAATTAATTAACCGAATGAATGCGCTTGAACATCATGTGGGAATGGACAAACCATTTGACTCCATTGGTGGTGCCGTTGGTGATTTAGCTGACTTAGTTGACGATGCAGCGCATAGAAGAAGATAAAAACAGGGAAACATTTACTTCCCTGTTTTTTTTTTGCGTGAACCGGGGTCAGACCCCCATCCATTTAA
The DNA here is from genome assembly GCF_032335535.1 of Alkalihalobacillus sp. MEB130. Taxonomy (NCBI): domain Bacteria; kingdom Bacillati; phylum Bacillota; class Bacilli; order Caryophanales; family Bacillaceae; genus Alkalihalobacillus; species Alkalihalobacillus sp. MEB130. The sequence goes on along the minus strand of NZ_JAOANA010000005.1, from coordinate 39,822 downwards.
TGGATACCGTAATCTTCTGTTACAGCTAGGTACTCTCGTTCCATTAATTTATGTGATAAAACAGCATTTTCATAATAGACGCGTGCATTTGTTACTTGAAGAGGATGAATGGGCTCTTTCATATCTGATAAGATCCTCTCAAGTGCATCAATTTCCATTAAGGTGGATACGTGTACATGGTGCAACGCATCAAAAGGTTCAGGGCGACTAGTGTTAATAAACTCTTCACCTTTATTACGAAGGAGCTCTATTTTATCCATTGTCTCATCAACATCTGATGTTTCAACTGTTCCTTGATCAAAAAATGTGGCAAGGTCTTCTAACAACACAGCCGTTTCACTAATATAATGACCTGCTTCATCTGCATAACTTTGCATCGCTGTATAACGCGGAACTCGTTGTTTATTTTGGTCTCTTATGCTTGGAGGAGCTGGAGTATCATGGTAATCCGATCTAAATTGCTGGGCCTCGACATCATGGACAATTTCTTCCTCCGAATCAGCTCCACAACTCGCAAGCACTAAACTCGTTCCAATTACGAACAGGACTTGTCTCTTTTTCAAGGTGCATCAACCTCCGATATACAAACGTTTCCCCTAGTATGAAACATGCAGGAAAAAGTATGCATTAATCACCAAGTTCCTCCGTATGATGTATCAAAGGGAATGAGGGGGCTAGCTAATGTATATAGCGTTGTTAATTGTTTCAATCTCATTGCTATTTCTTCTGTTTTTTGGTGTTATGATGCTCGGTAACAAAGTAGCACATACTATTGAATATTTACAGGCAAAAGAAGCAGATCAAGAGTTAGCGGAAATTGATGAAATGATGAAGCAATTCAACGAAAACGGACCCTAACAGAAAAAAATGAAATAGATATGAAGCTCAACCAGGAGTATGGAACGCATGCTCGTGGTTTTTTCATTTCTATTGAAAAATTGTTCATCGTGATAGTCAAAAACAATATATGGTATAGTGAAAATGAAAAGAAAATAATGATATAGAAGCAAAAAGAGAGAAATATAGGAGTGAGTACGCTTGGTGAAAGTAATTGCAATTGATATGGATGGTACACTTCTTGGAAATGTTCATGAAGTAACAGCAGAAAATGCGAAGGCAGTGAAAGAGGCACAACAACTTGGTGTAAATGTTGTGATTGCAACTGGGAGAGATGAAAAAGAAGCTCGTTCTCCATTAAAACAGGCCGGAATCATCTGTCCGACTATTACGGTAAATGGGGCTCAGGTCAGGGATGAAGACGGAAACGTTTTATCCTCTTATCCTTTATTAAAAGAGAAAACAAGACATGTCTTTGATGTTTTATTAACTAATGATATTTATTTTGAGCTATATACCAATCATGGAACCGTTACGGACAACTACGATAAAGCAATCCAAGCTATCATCGATTTTTTCCATGCGGCTAATCCTGCTCAAGACATAAACACGATGCAACAGTTTGCGAAAGAGCGTTTTGAAACGGGAGCGATCTCGTTAGTTGCTAGCTATGATGAATTGCTTGAGCAAGAAGATACTGAAATTTTAAAAGTTCTCGCTTTTTCTAAAGATGAAGAAAAATTGTCTAAAACAAGAGCTCAACTCCACGATATTGACGGACTTGCTGTTAGTGCTTCAGCCCCTGATAATATAGAGATTACGCATAAGCAAGCTCAAAAAGGACTTGCTGTTACAGCTTTTGCAGAACGCCTAGGAATTTCCATGGATGAAGTCATGGTTATTGGAGATAGTTTTAATGATGTCTCTATGTTTAAAGTAGCAGGGTATAAAGTTGCGATGGGGAATGCAGAACAGGCCATAAAAGATCTCGCAGACTTCATTTCAAAGTCAAACGATGAAGATGGAGTCGCATTTGCCATTCGTCAAAAGCTTTCTCATATGAGTAGATAAGAGGTGAAGGTGTGCGGACGTTTGCAAAGCCAAAGGTTGTTGTTAGTAAATGTATGGAGTTTGCTGCCTGCAGGTATAACGGTGACAAAATTAATGATCCAACTGTAGCTAGGCTAGCCGACTATGTTGAATTTATTCCTGTTTGTCCAGAAGTAGAAATTGGATTGGGAACACCTCGTGAAGTGATCCGTCTTGTTTCAGATGGCGATGAAAGCAAATTAGTCCAACCAAAAACGAGAGCGGATTTGACAGAACAAATGAATGAATTCGCTCATGAATTTCTAGGTGGCTTAGAAGAAGTAGACGGGTTTTTGCTGAAAAATCGGTCACCTACTTGTGGGGTTTCTGATGCAAAAGTATATAGCGGTCTAGAAAAATCACCTGTTGTTCGAACGGAAAGTGGTTTGTTCGCTAATCGAATTCAGCAACTTTTTCCGTTAATGCCTCTTGAAGACGAAGGGCGATTAAGAAACTTCCTATTAAGAGAGCATTTTTTTACTCATTTATTTACGATTTCGGATTTTCGAAAGGTTAAGAACCAGGAATCTATAACAGAATTAATGTTGTTTCATGCAAAAAATAAATACTTATTTATGGCTTATCATCAAGAAAACGTGAAAAGATTGGGCAGGATTGTGGCCAATCATGCTCACCTTGCAATAGAAAAGGTGATCCAGCAGTATGAAAATGCCTTACACGATTTATTTCATACACCTGCAAAAGTAACGTCCCATATTAATGTTTGTCAGCATGTGTTCGGTTATTTTTCTGATCAGCTATCGAAAGCAGAGAAGCAACATTTTGATGAAATGTTAGAGCAATACCGAAATCAAAAGATTCCATTAAGTAGTGTACTTGCAATTCTCCATTCGTGGTGTCATCGTTTTGAGAATGAATATTTATTAAAACAAACATACTTCGAACCATACCCAGTAGGATTGATAGCTATTAGTGACTCTGGTAAGGGACGAGCATTATCCTAGGTTGGCAGCTGCCAGCCTATTTTTTTATGCTCTGTATTAGAGTAGAAGAAAGAGTGAGACAAAAATGTATTAATACAAAGGTGAAAAAATCGTTGACTATTATAGAACAGACGGAGTATAATGAAAACAAGAAAAAGAGATAAAATATTCTAACAATAAAACGGAGGGTGAAGAAAAGTGAAAAAAGAGAACAAAAAATCAGCACAGAAACCAGTAGAAATCAAAGAGGATCAGTCTATTCTTCAATCAATTAATGATTATTACAGTCGCAATTAATACATGAAGAAACAGAGCTTATGAAATGAAAAAGCTCTGTTTCTTCATAAAATGTGTTGTGGTACAGATTGAGCATTTTTTTTAGACAAGTTATTAACATAAAAATGGAATGTGACTTGCAATTATTAACTAAATGAGCTATAGTTAAGCTATCGGTCGTCAAAATTAAGTCATGTGAGCGCTTTTCATTCAGCTGGCGCGGTCAAGGAACCGCAAGGATGAACGAGAGGTAGGGCTTTCATCGTCTGGAGATTGATTGATGGATCCTTATATTCCATAAGTAAAAACAATTGCATCAATTAGCAACACTTAATGAGTTCAGTATTCACATGTTATAAGGGATATTCACTCGATTCGTGGTTGATGTTCCTTATAATATGTGAATTTTTATTTACCTCGGATTGTAAATACAATTGCATATTAAGTAAATAATTTTTAGATTGGGGTTTTTAAGCATGGCACAAACTGGTACAGTTAAATGGTTTAACGCAGAAAAAGGATTCGGTTTCATTGAAGTAGAAGGCGGAAATGACGTATTCGTACACTTCAGCGCTATCACTGGCGAAGGTTTCAAATCACTTGACGAAGGTCAATCTGTTGAATTTGAAATCGTTGAAGGCGACCGTGGACCACAAGCAGCTAACGTTGTAAAACTATAAATGCTTTAACAAAAGACAATGTCTCATTTTTTGAGGCGTTGTCTTTTTTCTTTATTAAGATGATTGTCTATGCCCAATCTAGTAAGAAAGAAATGTGGCATGTTTTTAAAAACATGAATATAATAATGTTGTAAGGGCTTACATTACTGCGGTAAGCATGCTTGTTTATTAGAATCATAGTCTATAGAGTTGTTGTTTGTATACACATAGGAAATACATGTTACGTATTCTAAATGTGAGGGGTGTTTTCAAATGGAAGCAACACATTATGATGATCTATCGATTTATGTCCCAAAAAATCAATTAGATAAATTAATCAATGGGGTGCTCCAAGATAAATATCGTATATTCTGGGGATTTAACAAAGGGAAGATGATTTTAAATATTTACAATAGTGAAGTGAATAATAAATTAACGTTTAAACGACATAAAGGATTTCTTGAACTAGTTGAGGCGCGGCTAAAGAGCCCGTATGTATTAAAAGTATTAGATGAAGATATTGACTTTTCAGTTAAAGCAACATTAAAGCATAATGAGGATGTGAAAAGGAACAAAAAAGTAATTTATAGTGAAATTGATTATTTTCTACTTGAACTGCTTCATTTTAAAAAAATGGGGGATGAGCAATCTGTTCAAAACATTAAAGATCGATTAGCTGAGTTAACTCATGAATGGAATAGGCTAACACTGCAGAAAGCTCGTTCATAAAGCATTTCAAAAATAAAGACAATAGAGAAGGATTGTAAGAAGTGATAACGTCCTTCCTCTATTGTCTATTTTATAATGGGCGTATACATTGAGCTGGTTACTGTAAAGGGGTTAACGCTTTTGATTGATCTACATGGATAAAAGCATTGTAACGGTCAGAAATTCTTGATGGGACATAATTACCAAGATGTTCATATTGGCTATTATAAACAACACCAATTGCCCAGTGACCAATTGTATTGGAAAAGAGCTTCTGATTTGTTTCGTTAAACATAATGAATTTATTATAAGCTCCTGCTTGATGAAGTTGATCTTCGAAACTTCCTGATACTGCTTTGGGGACAGACATCGTTTGTGCGGGTTCTCCCCATTTCGTTCCAGCAATAACTGATCCTTCGTATGTGCCAAAACCAATGGCATACACCTCGTTTGCCCCATATTTCTCACGCGTTAATTGCCCAACATTGACCATTCCTACACTGGCCATATCAGTTGCTCGCGCATCACCAATATGAGTATTGTGTTCCCACACAATTCCTTTAGCTTCCTTACCGTAATAATTAGATAGTTCGTCTAATGCTTCGACCATGTGTTCATCTCGTATGTTCCATGATTCACTATCATTGGTCACCATTGTACGATAATAACGTTCTGCGTTTTCAACAGCAAGTGCATTTATTTTTAGATTCAATTCTGCTTCATCATCGTTCATGTTCATGTGGCGATTTTGATGAAGCGATTCTAGTAGGTTTACTAATTCTTCAAAGCAATCTTGTCCGTAAAACGTAGATGATACACCGTACAATTGCATTTCTTTGTGGTAAGGCTCAAAACACACAAAGGCTTCTTTCGCTTTTTCGATATAGGGTGATTGAATTTTTTCTAAATAGGTAACGATTTCGGTCATAGATTCCCAAAGGCTATAGACGTCAATGCCATGAAACCCTACTTTTTGCTTTCTTGCCTTTTCATTGTTGTGTTGCTTCAACCAATCTAGAAGGGGGATGATTTCTTCATTTGCCCACATCCAACGAGGCCAACGTCTAAAAGCTTGAAGGGCATCCGTTGCTTTCTTATACGTTGGTGAAAATGATTTAATATATCGATTTACTTCATAACAAGAAGGCCAATCTCCTTCGACGGCGATGAACTGAAATCCTTTATGAGCGATAAGCCATTTTGAAATGTCGGCACGTATGGAATAGAATTCAGACGTTCCGTGTGTAGATTCACCTAATAACACATATTTTGCTTTGCTTGCTTCCTCTAATAAAGGCAGTAAATCTTCAATTGTGTGAAAACGAGAGGCGTGGTCAGATATAGCTTTTGTCAGGTCTAAAGTGTGAATCATGAGAAGGCTCCTATCTATTGTAGAATGGGTGTTGAACACTAATAGTATGGAAAAATATCGACATAAAATAGTCATTTTTTGAAAGAAAGGGTTTACAGAATAAAAAAAGATCTATATAATTTGTTTTGCATACGTATTCAAATTTAAATATTTTAAATATTCTACTCTGGAAAATAGTGTTATATAGGAAAAAAAATTTTTAGGGAATTTTGAATACGTATGCAAATTTAAAGGGAGAGTGAAAAAAATGGCTATCTATTTAAAAACAGGAAAAAGTGAAGTGGAAGTAAAAGAATCGAATACAAAGGTACAAGAAATAGTAAGTGGAATTATTCAAGATGTGGAAGAAAATGGAGATAGAGCAGTTCGTGCTTTAGCTGAAAAGTTTGATAACTGGAAAGCAGAAAGCTTCCGTCTAACAGACGAGCAAATTGCTGAAATTGTTAAATCAGTACCAGAACGTACGATTGAAGATATTAAATTTGCGCAAGCGCAAGTACGTAACTTTGCTGAAAAACAAAGAGAAACGATTCAAGATCTTGAAGTAGAAACATTGCCAGGCGTTACATTAGGACATAAGAATATCCCGGTAAATAGTGTAGGCTGTTATATTCCTGGAGGGCGCTATCCGATGGTAGCATCTGCTCATATGAGTATTCTTACAGCAAAAGTGGCGGGAGTTAAACGAGTGATCGGTTGTACGCCTCCTATAAAAGGGGAAATTCCAGCTGCAACGGTAACAGCAATGTATTTAGCTGGCGCTGATGAAATTTACATTTTAGGTGGCGTTCAAGCTATGACTGCTATGGCAGTTGGAACAGAAACAATCGAGCCTGTTGATATGATCGTCGGTCCTGGTAATGCATTTGTAGCAGAAGCGAAGCGTCAATTGTTTGGAAGAGTGGGGATTGATTTGTTTGCTGGCCCAACAGAAACACTTGTTATTGCTGATGAAACATCGGATGCAGAAATTATTGCAACAGATTTACTAGGCCAAGCAGAACATGGTCCAACATCTCCATCTGCATTAATTACAACATCAAGAGAATTAGCAGAGGAAACGGTAAAAGAAATTGAACGTCAATTAAAAACGTTACCTACAGCTGATGTAGCTAGTGTATCTTGGAATGATTACGGTTCGATTATTTTAGTGGACAGCTTAGAAGAAGCGGTAGTAGAAGCGGATAAGTTAGCATATGAGCATGTTGAAGTGTTAACGAAAGACCCTGATTATTTCTTAGAGAACATGAAGAATTTCGGTGCTTTATTCTTAGGACCTGAAACAAATGTAGCTTACGGAGATAAAGTAATTGGTACAAACCATACACTTCCAACTAAAGGAGCAGCAAGATTTACTGGAGGACTTTGGGTTGGTAAATACTTAAAAACATGCACTTATCAAAAAGCAACACCAGAAGCGAGTGTCGTTGTTGGGGAGTACGGTTCGCGCCTATGTGAAATTGAAGGATTCATGGGGCACAAAGCCCAAGCGGATCTTCGTGTAAGACGTTACAAAAAAGAGACGGTTAATAACTAAAAAAGAAGTGTGATATAATTTCCCTGTTAATCAAGGGGGAATCATCATGTCAAAAAAGAAGATCACTTCAATGGATGTTGCTAAATTAGCAGGTGTTTCGCAATCGACGGTGTCAAGAGTGTTCGGATCAGGAGCGAACGTTTCGGAAAAGAAACGAAATCAAATTCTTGAGGCTGCTGAATTACTAGGTTACCAACCCAACGCAATCGCAAGAGGGTTGATAACGAATAAAACGAACATGATTGGGATCGTCATGCGCAACATCCAAAATCCATTTTATCCTGAAGTGCTTGAAAAGTTTTATACTAGGTTAGCTGAAAAGGGCTACCATTTAATTTTTATGAATTCTGAACATAACTTCGTTCAGGAAGATGAGATTAGTCATTTAATTGAATACCATGTTGATGGTGTGATTATTACAGATGCTCTTCTTTCTTCATCTGCTGTTCAACGCTTTCTAAAAAATGATATTGCAATCATTCTTTTTAATAGATATATTGAAAATCCCGATTATAGCGCAGTTTTTTGCGATAACTTTTACGCGGGGCAAGAAATAGGCAATTATTTAGTGAAAACCGGACACAAACATTTTGCTTTTATTTCTGGACCTTTGGAAACATCAACGACCATCGATCGTAAAAAAGGGTTTGAGCAAGCATTAGCTAAACATGGGTACTTTGATATCGCTGTTGAAATTGGAAACTATTCATATGAAAGTGGGTTTGAAGCTGCCAAAAAACTATTACAATCGAATAAAATCGTTGATAGTATCTTTTGCGGTAATGATATAACAGCTCTTGGAGCCATTGATGCAGCTAAGTCTTTAGGGTATAACATTCCAGAAGATCTTTCAGTTATAGGTTTCGATGACATCAATATGGCTAGTTGGCCATCTTACTCATTGACGACTTGGAAACAGCCAATTGAGGATATGGTGAATCAGACGATTGATTTATTGCTGCATGAAATGGATGAGGAAGAGAAGAGTGTATCGAGTCATGCATTACCTGGTGAACTCATCATTCGAGGTTCTGTGAGACAGAGAGAGTAAATATTTTGGCAAAGAGAGTGAATCTGGATCTCTGTTTGCCAACCTTTTTGGGTTTATTTTTTAAAATGAGTGACCAGAAAAGAAAGCGCTTAACAACATAATAGAATAACTGCTATTTGAAACTTGGCAGGTATAAAGGAGAGAGAAACATGCTAAGTTTTATTGGACTAATTGGCGGACTGGCACTGCTAATTATTTTGACGATTCGGGGAATGAATTTATTAGTGGCCGCACCTTTTGCTGCTTTACTTTGTGCCATTTTTAGTGGATTGCCGATTTTTCCACAATTGGCAGAGGCAGGAGCGCCTGATTTTGTATCCAGCTACATGAATACATTTTCTGGCTTTGTTTTTTCGTGGTTTTTAATGTTTTTAGTTGGGGCGATATTCGGTAAATTAATGGAAGATAGCGGAGCCGCTGATAGCGTTGCGCGTTGGATTGTTGGGAAAATTGGGATGAAGCAAGCCGCTCTTGCCATTGTTATAGCCTGTGCGGTTTTAACATACGGGGGAGTAAGTTTATTCGTTGTAGCTTTTGCTGTATACCCAATGGCTGTCAGCTTATTCAAGAAGGCAGACTTACCTAGACGATTTATACCAGCAGCATTAGGGTTTGGGTCTGTTACATTTACGATGACGTCTGCAGGTTCGCCTGAGATTCAGAACTGGATTCCAATTGAATTTTTAGGTACCACTCCTTATGCAGCATGGGAAGTAAGTTTAATTGTTGCCGTCTTTATGATCATCTTTGGTTATTGGTGGCTAACAAAGATGATTAAGAAAGCAGTAAATAACGGGGAGCGATTTGAAGCAAGAGATAATGATCCAGAAGATAGCCGTACAGAATTACCTAATCCATATGTTAGTTTAATTCCACTAGTTGTTGTACTAGTTGTAACATTCTTTACCCATGGGGTCTTAGAAAAGTCAGCACTAATCGTAGCACTCTTGTCAGGGGTCATTGCAACCTATGTTTTAAATTATAAATATTTTAAAAATTTCTCGAATGCGATTCAAGAGGGGACAACAGGTGCCCTTATCGCTATTGGTAATACGGCAGCGGTAGTAGGATTTGGAGGTGTGGCTCGAGAAACGCAAGCATTTTCTGATGCGGTAGCGTTTATGACGAACCTACCTGGCGATCCACTAATTGGAAGTGCCGTTGCTATTTGCTTAATTGCTGGAGTAACAGGATCTTCATCAGGTGGACAAGCGATTGCCTTGCCACTTCTAGCTCCACATTACTTGGAGATGGGAGTTAATGCTGATGCTATGCATAGAACAGCAGCTCTTGCATCGGGCGCACTTGATTCTCTTCCGCATGGTGGATATGCTGTAACTACGATTCGAGCCATTGCTGGTGAGACTCATAAAGATGCCTACCCAGCATTTGGAGCGCTCACAGTTGTCGTACCTTTACTAGGTGTTGTTTTAGCGATTGCTTTGTTTGCTATTGGTTTATAAGAATAAGAGGATGCCAAGAGAAGGGAGTAGTAGACCTTTTTCGGGGCATCTTTTTTCTTTAAAATGTAAGAAATTTAGAACGCTCGATAGGTGTTTGCATAGCATAGGTATTGTAACTATGTTTTGAAAGGGGCTCTTTTACTATGAATCATTTTTCACATAACCAATTTCAACAACCGGTGAATCAGTCGACATGTGGAAACTGGGAAATGACAAAACCAGCAACCCAAACGGCTCACGATACAACTAAGCATGCAAAAGGATGTCAATGTGGTTGCCAAAAGCATTCAACAGCAGGAGCTGGAATGCCAAACATGACAGGACACGGAGGAGCATCACCTTATGCGCATCAGGCTCAACCAGGTGTTGGAATGCCGCAAGCACAGTGGGGAGCACCAGGAGGATATGCGCCAACTCCAGGGTTTCATGGAGGAATGTCACAAGCGCCATGGGGAGCGGCAGGATCTACACCAACACCAGGGCTTTCTGGAGGGATGCCACAAACACCTTGGGAAGGTCCAGGTTATGCACAAACACCAGGGTTCCATGGGGGAGTACCGCAAGCACCACAAGCACAATGGGGAGCTCCAGGTCATATGCCGACACCAGGCTACCCAGGGCCTGGTATGCCGCAAGCTCCACTTGGTCAATGGGGAGGAGCAGAACATTCTGTAACGCCAGGTTACCCAGGACCAGTGGCACCATATGCACAAACACCAGGTTTTCCTGGAACTGGAGAACCAACACCCGATAGCCCGCATTGGCAATGGGATGCGATGAATCCTTATAACACGAGTCAATCGAGCCATGATCAATGGAATAATTGGGATAACAACAATTGGGATAACAACAATTGGGATAACAACTGGAATAACAACAATGAATAGTATAACGAAGCAAGGGGACTTCCTCTTGCTTTATTTTTCTTGGAAGTGAGTGAGTATCCATGGTGTAGCGTGTAACAAACTAGGAAAAACCATATCAGCTTGAGCATGATTTTCCATTTCCGAACCAATAAAAACGGTTGTACATCCAGCTTTTTTACCTGCTTCAATATCTGGTTCCCGGTCCCCAACCATAATACTTGATACAAGGTCAACTTGATGTTTTTGAGCTAAATCAAGTAACATTTGTGCCCCTGGTTTTCGACAAGGACACCCAGCTTTAGGTTTATGTGGACAATAAGCAATGTCATCAACTTTTGCGCCAAATTGTGCCAAGTCCTTTAGTAATTTTTTATGTACGTCTTGTAGGGATGATTCTTTCATAAACCCAAGTCCTACTCCACCTTGATTCGTAACAACAAAAGTTGGGATGTTTGCCTCATTCATTTGTCTAATGGCTTCGCCAACACCTTCTAATAAATACAGTTGACTTGGTTTATTAACGAACTTTACGCGACTTGTTAACACTTCGTTTAGTACTCCATCTCTGTCTAAAAATACAGCTCTTTTCATTTTGCATATCCTCCTCTTGGATACAACGTCTTTTTTTAGATAATATCCTAAATAGACAAGAATATCTTTAGCTATAAAAAAACAAAATAATCATGGCACGATAAGCTAATAAGAGGAGAGATGCTTCCGTGAAATGGCAAAAGTCACTATTAACAACCCTTCAACGCCACAAAGGAGAGAAAATCGCCTTAGCTGTTGATACATCAACAAATGAAGTTAGTACAGAATTAATCAATAATATTGTAGCTTTGTTTGCTCAATTAAGTCCGGAGACAAAGCTCGTTCAATCAGACTTTAAAATAAGGGACATTTCAACGATTGACCAAGCCAATATTACGTATTATAAGCACGGGAAATCTTCTTACACGGAAGTGCTTGAATGGGCAGAAGAAGAGAACATTGATATTTTATTTTATATAACAGATGTAACTGGGTATTTTTATGATGAATTAAAAGTGGATTATGATGTTATGTGGCTCGTTCCGAATGACTTTGTTCCAAAAGTACCATTTGGAAAAACACTTAAAATTGCTTAAATTGTCTATTTAAAAAGACTATTTAAAACAGTGTTTTTTGCCTTGAGAGGAGATCATTCTTCTTTCAAGGCTTTTCCTAATTTTCGTGATCATTTATGTTTGGGAGAATGACTGCTTTTTAAAAAGGAGAAGAGGATAAGTCGACGTGACTTATCCTCTACTGCAATTAACGTTGGTTTTGGTTTTGGTTTAACATGTCTTTGATGGGCTCCATCATGTTCATGTTGCTCCCACCATTGTTACGATTTCTCATCATTGTGTATGCAGCTGCTCCTACTCCTAAGCCTACTACTGACATCATTAAACCATTACCATTCTTTTTACGTTTACGACCAAACATTTGCATTTTCCTTCCCCCTTCAAACTTGTTTGAATCAATGTATCAAACATTCCTTATGATCAGTCTTTTAGCCTTTCCCTATTCGAGGATATCCTTGCCATCTTCGGCAAAAAAATCGGTAAGTATTACCAATGAATATTTGCAATTTTTTATAACGCTTTAGAAAACAATAATAAAAATTAGAGTAAGGAGAATGATTATGAAAAAACAAATTTCGATTATGACCATGATAGTGGTGTTGCTATTCCTAACTGTTGCTTGTCAAAACGACAACAACGCAATGGAAGGTATGCATGTAGGAGAAGGGCAAATATCCAGTGATTTTACGACTGCCTCAAGCGAACAGTTTCCACATACGAAACCCATTCAAGTTCAACACGCAAAATACGAATTTGATATTCAACATTCGGTCCAACTATCAAGGGAAGAGATCGCCAATCTTCTTCCAGGAGATGTGATGCAGCATTTACCAGAGGGAGCACAGCAGCTAACACCTGAAGATATTGCGCGTTTTGTTCCTGAAGAGGCGTTACGACTTACACCTGAGCAAATAGCTGAACGTCTTCAAGTAGGAAGACCAGTTAGAGAAGGAGATGGACCTGCGCCGGAACCGGGTGTGGCTCAACCTGAGGCTCCTGCACAAGAACAGCCTGAAGTTGCCCAACCAGAACAACAAGAAGAAACACCTCAAGCAGAAACACCTCAAGCAGATGCAGGTCATGATATAAGTGCCATTGAACAACAAGTAATAGAACTAACGAATGTGGAGAGAAGAAATAATGGGTTATCGGATCTACAATTAGACCGTTCGTTAAGTAACGTAGCGAGAGTGAAATCTCAAGATATGCAAGAAAATAACTATTTTTCTCATACGAGTCCAACCTATGGGTCTCCATTTGATATGATTAGGGATTTTGATATATCTTATCAATCTGCAGCAGAAAATATTGCTCAGGGTCAGCGTTCGGCTGAAGAAGTTGTCCAAGCATGGATGAACAGTGAAGGACATCGTGCCAACATCTTAAATGGAAGTTTTACACATATTGGTGTAGGGTATCATGAAAATGGCCACTATTGGACGCAAATGTTTATTAGTAAATAAAAAAGAGAAACAGGCTCATTGTTGTGAGCCTGTTTCCGTTTATTCATTAGGTTGTTTAGCATCTAAAATCATCTCTAATAGCCTTAACCGATTACGATCATTGACATGATTAAGTGTTCGATTTAAAAAACGGTCTGAATCAACTCGGTGAACAAAAACGAGGTTTTTATCTGGTATGATATCAATCGATTGGCCGTAGCGACCAATAGCAGAGTATAGGCCGACATCCTCAAAATGACCATTATCAGCCACCCACCACATATAACCATATCCATATACTTGTGAAGTTCGAACGGGTGTTTGTACAGACGTGCTTTGTTTGACCCATTCTTTTGGGATAAGCTGTTGCCCAGCCCATTGTCCATCTTGAAGATACAATTGACCGAACCTCGCCATGTCGCGTGCGCTCATTCTAAATAAATAAGAAGGGTGAATGGAACGATCTTCCTCAAATTTATAAAAAGAGTCTTCTGGAGAGTAATCTTCCATTCCAAGAGGGATGGCAATTTTCTCATAAAACTCTTGAAATAAATCAGATTTTGTTTGCTGATTAAAGATCGTTCCTAATACATTGAAATCCCAATTATTATAATGAAAATAGGTTCCAGGTACATGAGCCTCACGTTCCGGTCGGTTCCATCTCATAAATAAAGATTCTTCACCCGCTCGTAAGAAGATCCCTGAGCGAGAAGTAAGAAGATCTTCTACTGTTGCTTCTTGTTCAAAAACAGATAAGGGACTTCTATCTGTAATTTCTAACTCCTTTAACGTGTCTTCAATATGAATAGTGCCAACATTTACATGAATTCCGTAAAGAGCACTTAAGAAACTCTTTCTAACAGAATGAATATTGCTTTTTCTTGAAACGTCACCCCATTCAAAAAGGACTTTCCCATCATAAATAACCATCGCTGCTGTTGAGCCAAGCGAATCATAAAACTCTTTAGCTTCTTGTAGCTTTTTATCAGACCACCCTGCTTCTTCAGGAGTGGAGTGATAATCCCAAGTTGATTCCGTTTGAGAACTAGAATTTTTACAGCTAATTAAAAAAAGAGCTAAGACATTTGCTACCCCTACCAGGAGTAGTAACTTTCTTTTTTTGCGTCCAAGCATGTTCGGTCACCCTAACTAAATGTGTTTATCGTTATATGTTGAATGCTGATTGTTGGCAAGAACAGTGTTAGAGTCAACTTGATGGATCTGTTTAGGCTTGACGTCTACTTTTCCAACAATGTACTTTCCAATTCTCATATGATTAACATAATAGATGGTCATGATTGAGCAAGCCGTACTAACAACAAATAAAACGATAATCGTGAAAATCCCCATATTAAGTGATAATAATGTAAATAACACAATTAAAATCGAGATGTAACTTGTGTGCAATAAGTAGATTCCGTACGAGTATTTATTAATTACTAGAAATAAAGAAGGAATGGACTTCATTTTCCTAGCGAAATAAATAACAAAGGCAATGACACTTAACGTATGAAATAAAATATCAATTCTCTTAGAGCTGTGAATGGTAATCATGCCACTATGATAAAAATACAAAAGAGCTAGCCCAGTAACAAAGGGAGCAATGAGAACAATGACTTTATATTTATAAATAGATTGTATAAAAGATTCATAGTTACGACCAATATAATAAGCTATAGAAAAGTAAAAAATCCAGCCAGGGAAAGGAATCCAGTAAAAACGTTCCCAAACATAATCACTAAATACGATATCAACCGGTTTCGTGAAATTAAAAATCACTAAATAGGCGCTATTAATAAGAAAAGAATACAAAATAACTTTACTAGGATGAGTTTGGTCTAACCATTTCTTCAAAAATACAAATAAAAGATAAAATTGAAAAATAATTAATACAAAATAAGCGTGAAAATCTCCAATAAAGATATTTAAGAGTACTTTTAAAGAAAATTGCTCGAACGACAGAAGAGCATATGGGGAAGCATAAAGAAACGCCATACAAATGTACGGGATTAAAATAAATTGCAATCTCTTAGAAAGGAAACCTTTTGAAAGGGTCATTTTATCTTTATAGCTATAACCTAAAATAAAAGCGGTAATAAAGATAAAAGTAGGTGTACCATAGTACAAAAGCACATTAATGGAATCTAAGATTGTCTTACTAAGTTCGGGCAAGTTTAATAAAAATCCGACATACTCCATCCCCCAGGCAATAGAGTGCAGAAGGACAATGCTTAAACAAGCGATGCTTCTTAAAAAAGATATTTCGTTAATATGTTTTTTCCCCATTAAGAATCAACATCTTTCTATCTATTCTTTTCTCTCGAATAGCTTGGAATAAACAAGTCGCCCTCGTGAGTATATGGATGAAATTGATTATAATAGAAAAAGGTCTATTCCGAACTTCAAGAAATCCATTGTCTCTCTACCCTTTTGAGCAGAAACTAAAAACCTGACACATATTAATAAACAAAACTTTCATTTCTACAAGCGTAAAAGGTAGAAAAAAATATGTCAATGGTCCCAATTTGATTTACATGATTTCCTACAATGGGAATTATAAGTTGAAATAGCTACCTCCTTGTTTTCCAGTGGTTTCCAAGGGTGTTCATACTAGAAAAACAAACAAACATTCGCTAAAATAAAAGGACGATTGTTTGTTCTCATTATGTGGGAGCAAGAATTAGGAGGGAAGCCATTGTTTAAAAGTGATCTGCAAGATATATTAGAGGATTTTAAAATGAATGAGGAGTGGAAAGAACGAATTGTTCATTGGCATGAAATGGAAGCAGTTGAAGCGAATTCAGTACCTTATCCGGAATCATTAGACATTCGGCTTCAACAGGCACTGACTCGTCGCGGGATCTCATCTCTATACTCTCATCAGGCAGAAGCCTTTATGTATACAAGAAAGAAAGAGAATGTCGTGGCAGTTACACCCACTGCTTCTGGAAAAACGCTTTGCTATAATTTGCCTGTTCTACAGGAAATCATTGATCACGAAGAGAGCAGAGCTCTTTATTTATTTCCAACAAAGGCACTTGCTCAAGACCAAAAAAGTGAGATTAATGAAATCATCGATGAAATTGGTATCGATGTAAAGTGCTTTACCTATGACGGAGATACGGCACCGAACATTCGACAAGCAGTTCGAAAAGCTGGGCATGTCGTTATTACCAATCCTGACATGCTGCATTCTGCCATTTTGCCACATCACACGAAATGGGTAGCATTCTTCGAAAATTTGAAATATGTCGTCATTGATGAACTTCATACATATCGCGGTGTTTTTGGTAGTCACGTAGCGAACGTAATTCGAAGGTTAAAGCGAATTGCTCATTTTTATGGAAGTAACCCAACGTTTATCTGTACATCTGCTACCATTGCTAATCCGAAAGAGTTAGCTGAAGGATTGACAAGGAGTCCGATGCGTTTAATCGACAAAAATGGAGCCCCAAGGGGAAAGAAACACTTTTTGTTTTACAACCCGCCCATTGTCAATCAAGCGTTAAATATTCGAAAGAGCGCAACAGTCGAAGTAAATGAACTAGCTAAACGCTTTTTAGAGAATAAAATTCAGACGATTGTTTTTGCAAGAAGTCGAGTGCGGGTAGAAATTATTTTAAGTCATCTTCAAGAGTTAACCAAAAAGTATATTGGTCCAGATACGATCCGTGGCTATCGGGGAGGGTATTTACCGAAACAAAGAAGAGAGATTGAGCGTGGCTTACGTCAAGGAAATATTATTGGTGTTGTAAGTACAAATGCGTTAGAGCTGGGAGTGGATATTGGACAGCTTCAAGTTTGTATTATGACTGGGTATCCAGGGTCCGTAGCGAGTGCTTGGCAACAAGCAGGGCGTGCAGGACGGAGACAAAATGAGTCTGTCATTATTATGGTGGCCAGTTCGACGCCGCTTGATCAATATATCGTTAGTCATCCCGAATACTTCTTTGATAAAAACCCTGAGTCTGCAAGAATTAATCCAGATAATCTTGTGATACTTGTTGATCACCTGAAATGTGCTGCCTATGAGCTACCATTTAAAAGAGGAGATTCTTTTGATGGTGTCGAGATTGAAGAAATTCTTGAATTTCTAACAGAAGAACAAGTACTTCATGAACGTGCGAATAAATGGTATTGGATGAACGACGCTTTCCCAGCTCATGGCATTAGTTTGCGATCAGCATCACAGGAAAATGTGGTTATTATTGATCAAAGTCAGGCCGGCTCGCCAACGGTTATCGGCGAAATGGACCGTTTTAGCGCGATGACGTTACTACATGATGAAGCCATCTATTTACATCAAGGTGTACAGTATCAAGTGGAATATTTAGATTGGGATGAAAAAAAAGCGTTTGTACGCGAGGTTGATGTAGAGTACTTTACAGACGCAAATTTAGCTGTTCACTTGAAAGTACTTGAAGAAGACGAGGTGCGAGAGCAATCAGAGATCACAGTCAGCTACGGAGATGTGATGGTGAATGCGAAGGCAACTATCTTTAAGAAAATACGACTATCAACCTTTGAAAACATTGGTTCAGGACCGATTCATTTGCCTGAGGAAGAACTACATACCAGTGCGATGTGGATCAGTTTTTCAGATGAATTGACGAACCGTTTCGGGGAAGGGGCTTTTGATCAAGCACTGACCGGATTGGCTCAGCTCATTCAACAAGTTGCTCCAGTTTTTGTCATGTGCGACCGTCATGATCTTCATGTAGTCCCACAAATGAAAGCTGATCATTCTGAACAACCAACTATTTTCTTGTATGATCGTTATCCTGGTGGTATCGGATTAGCTAAGCAAGTCTATAAGAATTTGCCCACCATATTAGGTCAAGTTGAACACCTTATTTCTGCATGTGCATGTGAACAAGGTTGTCCAGGTTGCGTAGGAACAAGTGAAGGAAACACGAAATCGTTAGTTTCACGTTTCATTCGGTTGCTTAAAGCGGAGTAGGGGAGTGAGAAAATGTTAAAAAATAAGTTACAACGCATGAAGCAGCATATGGGGATGGAGAACGTAAAGATTGAAAGAGAACCAAAAAAGGTTCCAACTTTGGAAGAGAAGAAAGCTGTTCCTTTTGAACAAGAATGGAAATCATTTGATACGACACCGCAATGGTTTGATGGCAATTATACATTAGTTCGTGAAAAACAATATCCTCTAAGCCATCAACATGGGAAATATCAATTTCAGGAAACGTCAGAAGCGGTTAGAAGGTGGCAAGATCATGTGCAATCTCATCCATTATCAGCGAAAGACCGTCATGTGGAAGAGTTGCTTTTCTTTGACACAGAAACGACAGGACTAAGTAGTGGCGCTGGGAATACGATTTTTTTGTTAGGGCATTGTCAGATTGAGTCGGATCATGTCAGTGTAAAGCAGTTTTTTTTGCCCGGACCAGAATCAGAAGTAGCGTTATATCACTCTTTTTTAACAGATGTGGGTGTATTGAGGAACCTCGTTACTTATAATGGCAAGGCATTTGACTGGCCTCAAGTAAAAACACGTCATACCTTTGTCCGTGATCAAGTTCCGAAACTTCCGAAATTCGGACATTTTGACTTGCTTCATGCAGCGAGACGTATGTGGAAAGATACGCTGCCTTCTTGCAAGCTTTCTGTTGTTGAAAAAGAGATTTTACAATTTGAACGAGAAGAAGATATCCCTAGTTATATGGCACCGATGCTCTATTTTGATTTTTTACAAGATCCGGATCCAGAGTATGTGAAAGGGATCTTTCAACATCACGAATGGGATGTATTATCTTTACTTACGTTGTATACGCATTTGTCTTCTGTCATTTTGCAGTGGGATCCTAGTTCCCTTACACAAAAAGAAAAGTATGAAGTTGCCAGGTGGTACGAAGCAATAGGGGAGTCTGAGATTGCCATGGCACAATATGAAACATTAAAACAAATGGGCACTACAACGGGTGAGGCGAGTTTGTTTGCTTATGCAAATGGATTAAAAAAACAAAAAAGATGGAGTGAGGCGTTAACTAGTTACGTTTCTTTAGTTGGAACAGAGCAATATTCGTATTATGCCGCGATTGAGTGTGCTAAATTGTATGAACACCAAGTGAAGGATTATGAAAAAGCAGCCTATTATTGCAAGCAGGCAATCGTAGACGAGGGGTTTGTTAGGAAACAGCCAAAAGAGAAACAGTTAAAGATGCAAAAAGAAGGGAAACTGAGATTAGATCGGATACAGAAAAAAATGGCGAAATAAAGCCTGTTTTCACATTTCCTGGGGAAGCGCATAAACGGCGGTTTTTTTACAAGTTACAACATTGTTAAAGGTTGTAACTTGTAAGTTTATGTAATGTAAAAAAAGGAATTGTCAAGAAGTGTAGAAACGATTACAATATGTTTCGGTAATTCTTTTTAGGAAATGAGTGATTAGAAATGTATCGAGCTATTTTAGTGTTATTTTTTGTCATGATTGGATTAACGTTATTTATTATGAGTGAAATTAGGGATTCGGCTTTCTTTCTTTTGTAGACAGAAACCCAATCCGTTGATATTAAAAGGATTAGGCGGTTAATTAGGTCAAATATCTAGTACACGGAATGCATTTCATACATAGGTTAATATTGACTCAAATATAAAAGGAGGAATTAACTTATGTTTTGCAGACCAAGACCTAAAGTTTGTAAGTTACCAACGACGACTCAAGTGATGCCAGCACAAGTATCACCAACACAGCACAAGATCGTTGATAAGACGTGTGAATATATCGTACCACATGTTCATCCATCACACACTCACTACAACACAAACCATGTATATAAGCATGTTGCGAGCTTCCCGCATACAACATCACAAAGCCAACAAGTGTTTCATCAACAATTTGTTCAACCAGCAGGTCCTGGATTTGGCCCAGCGGCAGGCCCAGGATTTGGCCCGGGAGCAGGTCCTGGATTTGGTCCAGCGGCAGGCCCAGGATTCGGCCCAGGATTCGGTGGATTCCGTAGACGTTAATCATTTTCAAGTGAGAGCGAACTGATATCAGTTCGCTCTTTCTTAAAGAAAGAGGGGGGGATGTTTGTGAGGACGATTGCAATCTCAGGATATAAAGCGCATGAACTCGGAATTTTTGATCAAAAACATAAAGGTATTTATTACATAAAAAAAGCAATCGAAAATCGCCTTCGGACACTGGTGGAAGAAGGGGTCGAGTGGGTGATTATTAGTGGACAGTTAGGAGTGGAATTATGGGCCGCTGAGGTAGTGATTGCATTGAAAGCGGAATATCCACAGGTGCAATTGGCTGTTTTAACTCCGTTTTTGCAGCAAGAAGAGCGATGGCAAGATGCAACCAAACAATACTACCAAGAAATTCTAAACCAAGCTGACTTTGTAGATAGTATTACGAAAAGAGCGTATGACAACCCAGCTCAATTGCGTCAGAAAAATGAATTTATCATCGCAAAAGCGGATGCTTTGTTATTGCTTTATGATGAAGACAAGCCTGGCTCACCTACGTATTACTTAGATATAGCCAAAAAACGTCAAGCAAATGAGGATTTCCCAATCTTCTTTATAACTCCGACAGACCTTGATTTATTGGTACAGGAGGAACAACATGAACATGTTGATTCGGAGTGGGATGTGTAATTTTAAATTGACAAGAAGGCTACTTTTTGGAAAAATAGAACGTAAAGCTGTTCATACACGCGGGTAGAGGTGAAGGAAATGAACCAACAAAACATTCGTTTTACGGCGAAAGAAATATTGGAAAAAGATTTTAAAACAAGCATGAGAGGGTATAACCCTGACGAAGTTGATAAATTTTTAGACTCCATTATACAAGATTACGAGCTTTTTCAACGAAAAGTAGAGCAATTAGAACAAGAAAATGCTCAATTGAAACGAGAAGTAAAAAAACTGTCTGACAGATCGCAACGACAAGCTCCAGCTCAAACAGTTGGAAGTACGAATTATGACATCTTACAACGATTATCGAACTTAGAGAAGAAAGTATTTGGAAGTAAATTGTACGAGTAGGTGCGAAAATATGATCGACGTTTATATTGACGGCGCAAGTGCTGGGGACCCTGGACCTTCCGGAGCGGGGGTTTTTATCAACTTTAAAAATGGAAATGTAGAAAATCATTCGATTCCACTAGGTGAGATGTCTAATCATGAGGCAGAGTATGAAGCTCTTATTATTGCGTTAGACTTGTGCATCGAGCGTGGAGTAAACATGGTTTCGTTTCGCACGGATTCAAAGTTAATAGATGATGCCATTGAAAAGCGTTATGTCAAAAATAAACGATTCCAACCGTACCTAGAAAAAGCTATCGCTCGAATCGAACAATTTGACTTGTTCTTTATAAAATGGGTCCCAAGTAATCAAAATAAACAGGCAGACTCATTAGCAAGAAAAGCTATTAGGGAAAATTGAAATAATTTCCTGTTGAATCATTCATGCTTTCAAGGTATACTAAGTCTTGTCGCTTAAGACAACGTTAAACATTCAGGTAATCGCTGCATGCTTGTCGTGTAGAGGAAAGTCCATGCTCGCACGGACTGCGATGTCCGTAGTGATCGTGCCTAGCCAATTCATAAGCTAGGGTAGTCTGGTTTTGACTGGACTAACGGCAAGGTAAGCACCTACGTCCAATCGGATATGGTGTGATGCCTTTGAAAGTGCCACAGTGACGGAGTCCATTTGGAAACGAATGGAGTGGAACGAGGTAAACCCCACGAGCGAGAAACCCAAAATATGGTAGGGGCATCTTCTTAAACGGGAATTGAACTGTTGAGAAGGACAAGGGAATACCCTTGTAGATAGATGATTGCCACCGGAGTACAAGGTTCATCACCGTTTGCAGTACAAAGGTACAGAACATGGCTTATCGAATGTTTAACGGATGATTTATTTTAAAGAACCCCCTAATCGGGGCTTTTTTTATTTTCCGACGTTTGTCATTACTCGTTAGAAATCGTATAATGAAAGCACTATGTTTGTGTAAGGAGTACATAATGGAAAAAGTTACATTAATTGCAACAGCAACGATGGGCCTTGAAGCTCTTGTTGCTCGAGAAGTAAAAGACTTAGGATATGAAGATGTTCAAGTTGAGAATGGGAAAGTAACGTTTACAGCCGATGTGTCAGCAATTCCTAGAGCGAATCTCTGGCTGAGAACAGCCGATCGAGTCAAGTTAAAAGTGGGGGAATTCAAAGCCTACACATTTGATGAATTATTTGAAAAAACAAAAGCTCTTCCATGGGCAGATCTTATTCCAGTTCATGCGGAGTTTCCTGTTATAGGGAAATCTGTAAAATCGAAATTGTTTAGTGTTTCCGACTGTCAGGCCATTGTGAAAAAAGCGGTCGTAGAAAGCATGAAAAAGCGATATAAGCGTGGATGGTTTGATGAAGATGGTCCATTTTACCGAATTGAAGTAGCTCTTCATAAAGATGTTGCTACGTTAACGATTGATACGAGTGGGACAGGGCTTCATAAACGTGGGTACCGTTATCTTCACAATGAAGCGCCACTGAAGGAAACGTTAGCAGCCGCTATGATCATGTTAACACCTTGGAAGCCTGATCGTCCATTTGCTGATCCTTTTACCGGTTCTGGCACTATTCCAATTGAAGCTGCGATGATTGGACAAAACATTGCACCAGGTTTTAATCGTGACTTCGTCTCAGAAGACTGGCACTGGATTGGGAAAGACCGTTGGAACGAAGCTCGTCAAGAAGTAGAAGATGTTGCGAACTATGATCAACCTTTAGATATACTAGGAGCAGATATCGATCACAGAAGTGTGGAACTTGCTAGTAACAATGCGATGGAAGCTGGATTTGGGGATATGATTACGTTTAAGCAAATGCAAGTAAAGGACTTCAGGCATCGTGGTGAGTACGGTATTTTAGTTGGAAATCCTCCATACGGAGAACGCCTTGGCGAACGCCCAGAGGTTGAGCAAATGTATAAAGATATGGGGAAAACATTTCAATTGCTTGATACATGGTCCATTTATATGTTAACGTCTCACGAAGGATTTGAAGACCTTTATGGAAAAAAAGCAACGAAAAAACGTAAGCTCTATAATGGGAATTTAAAGGTCGATTATTACCAATTTTTTGGACCGCGACCACCGAGGAAAGCGGATGAATAACGAAGAAGAAGGAGCTTTAGCTTCTTCTTTTTATTTCTGAATAATTTCACGTACCGTATGTGAAAATGGAAGATGTTTATAGCATAACTAAGGTCAAAAATCAACATTCTATAAGTGAGGAAGCAGGAAACTGCAACCTCCCAAACCATATCCCATCAAGTTGATGTTAACATATACAATAGGTAGACAACGATCCAGGTCACGTGTTTGTGACGGTGTTCTAGTTAGACTATGTTTGTTCGTCAGTAGAAAGAGAAATCGTTTTGAGCCAGATTGTCATATGTAATAAGATTCTTGAAATTGATCATGGTTAAGAGGAGAAGTCAATTCGACGTTCTCCTCTTTTTTAGTTTTTAAAGCAAAAAAAGAAGGGATGACCAACGAAAATGTGGTCATCCCTTCCTAAACCATTCACCAAAAGAAACTACTCTCTGCGGCCGTATCGATTATTGCGTTCCATAGACACCCCTCATTTCATTTATGTTTCAAAGAACACTCTTGAAATTTCTGGATCCTGTACAACGCTATCACCTCATAACGAGTTGAATAAAATCGAATAGTTATTACTTATAGTACCCTCTGCGGTCGTAACGATTATTGTCTTTCACAGACACCCCTCATTTCATTTATGTTATAAATAACACTCTTGAAATTCCTGGATCCTGTTCAACGCAATCACCTCATTAAAAGAGTTGATAAAAATCGTTAACATATACTATTTCGTAAATCTTCTGCGGCCTTAACGATTATGGTCTTTCACAGACACCCCTCATTTCATGTATGTTATTACTAACATTCTTGAAACTCTTGGACTGTGTCCAACGCAACCACCTCAATTTGAGTTGATCAATCGTTTGCTGAATTCATTTACTTACGGTGTTTGGCTTATGAGAAGCACTAACGGCTCCTCGTGTATTATGATGTCCGCTTCGTTTAAGAATATACTTCTAAAGTTAAAAATTTTTTGATCGCAAATTTCAGTTGGGAACGGTATGATTTGTGAGCAGTTGGACAACCTGAGACGGAAGATGGTTATTTAAAGAAGGAGTGTTAACTATGACAGAACGTCAAAACAATCAATCAGGTTTTAATGATATAAAGCAAGTTGAGATGTCCGTATTATCAGCTGAGCATATGGTAGGTCAAGCGACAAGAACCATGGATGAAGAACAATTAGCAGCAGCAACAAACGCTGTAAATGATGCGAAAGAACAACTTCATAAGGCAATGGCTCACGAAACAGGTGTAGACCAACACTTTTTCGAAATGTCTCAGGAATTATTGTCAAAAGCAGATCATCAATTAAAAGAAGCAAAAGAATAAACGAAAGAAGAAAAAGGACGATACCTTTTAGGAACGTCCTTTTTCTTCGCTATTTTTTATCAGGGTGATCCAATTGCTCAATGTTTGGATTAGAAAAGCGGAGAAATCCTAAGTCTTCATCGTAGTCAATCGACATACCATCTAAGTACCAAAAGTCGTCTTCATTCACAAAAAACGTAACCCCTTGTTTTGATACTTTGTATGAGGTAGGGGTGGGTTCTTCTTTCAGGACTCCAACAGAAAAACCTCCTGAACCAACTCCACCAACTCTTACATAAAGTCTCAGCGTATCCCCTTGTTTTAATGGAATTTCTTTTATATATAACGAAACAGCTGAATCTGTAATCGTAATCTCCACACAAATCCCTCCTTCATTTAGACGATACCACAGCTATCGACATTTTTCTATCTTGCCGTCACAGGCAGGAAAAACGATTCGGTTGTCGAAGTAGTACAGTATGTAAGACCATATTTAAGAGTAGAAAAGGTGGAGCGCCAACATGACACTTGAAACAGAATTTAGACAATACGTAAAAAAAATGGAAGACTACGGACAAGCCCTAGCGCTTTTAGCTTGGGATTCTAGAACGGGCGCACCTAAAAAAGGGGTAGCTCAACGCTCGGAAGTGATCGGAACCCTTTCTTCAGAAGTATTTGCAATGTCAACATCGGAAGAAATGGGGCGTTATGTAAATGAATTACGTCAAGAAGGAACATATGAGCAGCTATCCTTAATTACGCAAAAAACAGTAGATGAATGTTTAAAAACATATGAGCGAAATATGAAAATTCCTAAAGAAGAGTTTAAAGAATATGTTATGCTTCAATCTCAGTCTGAATCGCTATGGGAAGAAGCAAAAGACAAAGCAGACTTTGAGTTATTCCGACCAAATTTAGAAAAATTGGTTGAATTTAAGAAGAAATTTGTTAGCTACTGGGGCTATGAAGGGCATCCTTACAATACACTTTTAGATGATTATGAGCCAGGTGTATTTGTTGATACGATTGATCAAGTGTTTGGTGAATTACGTGACCAACTCATTCCATTAGTAAAAGGGGTAATGGAATCTTCTCACCAACCAAAGACTGATTTTCTTTTTAAGAAATTCCCGAAAGAAAACCAACAAGCATTAAGCTTAGATATATTAAAAGAAATTGGATATGATTTTGAAGCTGGTCGTTTGGATGAGACCGTTCATCCATTTGCGATTGGGATTAATCCAAATGACGTTCGCGTTACAACAAAATACAACGAAGACGATTTCCGCGTCGCCCTTTTTGGAACGATTCATGAAGGCGGACATGCCCTGTACGAGCAAAATATTTCTCAAGATCTTATAGGAACACCGCTTGCTGATGGAACTTCCATGGGAATTCATGAGTCGCAATCTCTTTTTTGGGAAAAATTCGTTGGGAAAAACTTTGGCTTTTGGGAGCGGAACTACGATGTTTTAAAGAAACATTCGTCAGGTCAATTTGATGACGTTTCTTTAGAGGACTATTATTTTGCTGTAAACCAAGCAAAACAATCTCTTATTCGAATTGAGAGCGATGAACTAACGTATTGTTTGCATATTATTTTACGGTATGAACTTGAGAAAGCATTGATGGAAGATAAATTAACCGTTGCTGAACTTCCTGAAGCGTGGAATGACAAAATGGAAGAATACCTAGGCATTCGACCATCTCATGATGGAGAAGGAGTACTTCAAGATGTTCACTGGTCCTTTGGAGCATTTGGTTACTTCCCATCATATGCGTTAGGCTATATTTATTCCGCACAAATAAAAGAAGCGATGGTTAAAGACTTGCCTCATTTTAATCAACTTGTAAAAGACGGTGATTTTGCACCTATACGTGAATGGCTAACAACGAAGGTCCATCAACATGGAAAACTAAAGAAACCAGCTGAGATTATCAAAGATATTACCGGCGGAGGTATTGATTCAAAACCATTGGTACGTTATCTTGATGAAAAATATCGTAGACTTTACAAATTTTAATAACGGTCATGATTAAAGTAGGAAAATGTAGGCAATACTAACGGAAAATCTTTTTTTGTGGAGTGAATCTCACATGCGTATTGTTGAAATGTTTCCTAGGGAAGAAAGCACCGTGACATTCCTTGAAACAGACCTACAATCTTATTTTCAAGGAGAAGAGAAAATTTTACAATTTTCGTTAGGAGATAAGAAGTATAGCTTCCTATGTCATCAAGATGGAGTACAAACGAGAAATAGCGAAGTGAAAGCACTATATGGACCAGTAGTGGTCTGTTCAGAGCAGCTACAAGGACTAAGCGAGGAAGAGGCAAACCTTGTGATGCGTTACATGAATAACAATGAATTTGAATTATCAAATATAACGTTACATTAGAAAGAAGGCCAATCGGTCTTCTTTTTTTAGTATAAATACTTTGAAACGATTTGTCAGATTTCATCGTTTCATCAATAAATAAAGGGAAGAGGTGGATTACATGTTTTTACTAAAAGAAACAGGCAAACTTTCTGTTCTTCTCTCTTATTTCTATAGCAAAAAACAAAAGCCACAACATCTCGATATGAGAAAACCTGATATTGTAGGGGAGGTACTGGTAGTGGAAGATCATTGGCTTTTAGTTGATGATATTTATATAGATGTGAGAGAAACTTCATTTGTAAACGAAAAGAACGAGTTTATTTGTCAGTTACACATCGAAGAGGGAGTAGAGGTGGCAGTTTGGATTGAAGAAAGTGAAGTGATTCGAACCTATCCTGCTTTAGCAACCGCTCAATCTGTTCAAATTAGAAAGGGAAGGGATGTAACACATTCATGAAACGCGTTTGTTCTGTATTACTTATTGTTTCTTTTTTAACCATTATGACGGCTTTCACCTATATTGGTAAAGGAGAAGTATCCCCGCAACATGTGGACGAAATTCAATCTTCCTTGAAGTGAACCTTATTGCTTTTTCTTCGCTTTAATAAGAAAAGGCAAATAAAGGAGGGTGAACATGAGAAAGGCAATAGCTTCAAGTGAAAGGATATACCATGGATAAGGCCCTAGTAGATCAAGAATGCTTTCATTTTGTGGCTTTCTCGCAAGAAACATATAATTAGCTCCTGTTAATTGGTTA
This sequence comes from Alkalihalobacillus sp. MEB130, assembly GCF_032335535.1. Taxonomy (NCBI): domain Bacteria; kingdom Bacillati; phylum Bacillota; class Bacilli; order Caryophanales; family Bacillaceae; genus Alkalihalobacillus; species Alkalihalobacillus sp. MEB130. Next base: position 11,894 of record NZ_JAOANA010000005.1, on the reverse strand, counting down.
ACGAAAAAAGCAATGATAGCAATAAAATTTAAAACGAGAAAAGATTTCACAAGAGAAGAGAATGTAACGAAAAATTGTTCTACCCAAACCATATACAAAATAGAGAAAATGATAGCGAAATGTGCAATGAAAAAATGCAAATAACGAAAATGAGGAAAAGTATAAAATAAGTCAGGTGTTATGAGAGCTTGCAACGCTCCCGCCAGCCCGAAAAAATAGACAATCTCAAAAATCCCTCTATGTTTGAACAAGAGCATACCTACACATAAATAAAGGCTTATCGTACAAAGTTGTAATGGAAGGTTAAACCGAATGTCCCAAAGTCCAACAGCGACACTCCAAAAAATGATGCTGATTTCAGACAAAACTAACAAGAAGATTAGAACGGTTCTGCCATAGCTTTTCATATGTACATTTTTTCTAAAACGATAAAGTAGGATTACTAATATGATAAAGATGACTAAAGTTGCAATGTGGACAGGTGAAAGAAAGAGGGCGTCGTCCCAATGAGCCCCCCGTTCAAACATAGATGGCATGTTCAGTCCCCCTAGTACATGTTGATATCGGTTAGTTTTCTGTAGGCGATTTAGAAGCAGGGTGTGTGTGACTCGTTTGCTGCTTTTGATCTTTGTGACGAAAGCGAGATCGCTTGTATTTTTGAAATTGAGTATGAATTTCTTTTTGTGACAGAGAGTTTTCTTTTAATTCAATTTTGTCAATAAATTTAATAAATAGCTCTGCTGTATTAATCGCATCATCAATTCCTCGATGCGCTTTACCAGTTGGTTCAATACCGGCCATTTTCAGGGCATTTTTTAATCCAAGTTGATTAGTCAGATCTGAACTCATTAAGTTTCCGATTGGTTTTTGAATATCATTGTAATTACGAAACCAATCTAAGTTCATTTTTTGCTGTGCAGATTGATTAATAAAATGAGCCTTGTCGTCTTTTCCCCAGGAGCATAAATAATATTTGTCTCCAAGCCACGTTACAAATTGCAATATCGCTGTTTCATAGGAAACAGCCTTATTTATATCCTCGTCTTTCATCTTAATAAATTTTCTTGTACTTTTAGATATGTGACCACGCTTAGGGTTCACGTATATTTGAATTTGATCAATGATCTCCTTTTTCTCAAGATCCACTTTACATGCTCCGATTTCGACGATTTCGCTTGGTTGTCCTTTTCGAAACCGCTTGATTAATTCAAGGTCAAAAATAACGGCTACCACCAATGATCATCCTCTCTTTTCCTATTACTACTCTGCACTGTTACTGCTTTTAACATGCAAACCATATCATCTATTATAAACCAAATCACGGTTTGGATGAACGAGTAATCAAAGTCCGAAAAAAAAGCATTCTTCCGAAAAACACTAAAATATTCCTAATGTCATCACATATTTAGCTTTCTTACAGGTTAATTTACCTTTGTACTACCAAAATCAAACACCCTTTAGGAGGAACAACTATGTTACAACAACCGAATCAAATGAACGCAATGCACACTATGAACTCAATGAATCCAATGAACCCAATGAACTCAATGAATTCGTCTTCGATGACGGGGCAAATTCAGCAAATGCTACAACAAATGCAGCAAATGGAACAACAACATGCTTCACAACTAAAACAAATCACGACACAACTTCAACAAATTGCCCAACACGAGGGAATGGCAGGTCAACAAATTCAACAACTATCTCACATGTGTAACCAATTAATTCAAGAAAACCAACGTTTAACTCAGTCTCATACTATGCACTCAACTCATACTCCTTACACGCAAACCAATACACATAATCCAAGTTACATGGGCAACCAATATCAATAATTGACTTGTATGTAGCAAAAAAAGAGAGGAATCCTCTCTTTTTTAATGGCTTTTTCGTTAAAATTGTTGCGTTATAAAATATTTCTAATAGTGAAATGGAGCGCAATGGAACGAACATGTGGAAAACACGTACCTCAAAAAACAAAGCATGCGAAAACAACCTTCTTAATATACCATTGAAACATCATGGTAATATTTAAATTCAAGAAGATTATTGGCTGGATCAATTAGAAAGAAAAGAATGTGTTCCTCTTGTTTTCCTTTAAATCGTGTTGTTGGTTCTTGAAAGAAAGGTAATTGATTTTCTTTTGCTAGATCAAGAAGCTTGTGAAACTCCTCTTTATTCGTTAAAGTGATACCAAAATGACGTGGATACATTTTAGGGGATTGATCAATATGATCTGGGCTTAAATGGCAAACAACTTGATCACCGAAAAAATTAAACGTCACTCGGTCATCGTATCTTCTTGCAAGTTGACAGCCTAATTTTTCATAAAACTCCACTGTTTCATCTAATTCCTTGCAGGGAATCGCTAAGTGAAATAATTTGTTTGTTTCTCTCATTTTATTACCTCCACTTCATCAAATAAATAAAACGTATCTGAGCGTAAACCTAATCGTAACGTCTCTAGAGAAATCACATCTGAAAAGGGGATGTTTGCTAAATTTACGTTTGAACCGAGTTGTTGAATGAAAAACGTTTGCATTTTTTTAGTTGGTGCTTCAAAAATCACATCCTCTTTTTTTATACAGGAAGATAAAATATCGTTAATAATATCAAGACGAAGGTCTCCATTGCTTTGACAAATCCCACTAGTTCCACTTTCTCTAGCTTCCGTAATCACTTTCGAGGATCCAGCTTCCAAATCTTCTAGCAAATACTCAATCCATTCGGTTGTGCAAAAGTTATCTGATTTTTGAGAATTTTTACTACCTACTTCACTAAAAACTTGAAAGTCAGATGAGAAATCAGAGATGTAGGATGCTTTTTCTCGATTTGAGATGTCAATTGTACCATTGGATATCTCAATATATTGACAGTTGTATAGTTTGCAATAACGATAAAACTGTTCAAGCTTATTCTGACTTAAAAATTTTTCGAAAAGGGTACCTCCGAAAAAGAATTGAACATCATGATCTAAGAGGCAATCGATCTTTTGTTGAAGCTGCTTTGTAATAAGAGATGTGCCCCAACCAAATTTCACAAAATCAACTAACTCAGATGAACTTGAAATGGTATCTTTAAATACTTGTAAGGAGATCCCGTTGTCAATTAAAATCGTTAAGCCTTTTTTTCTCGGCTTCAGTTGTCGCTCTGGTAAGCTAAGTCCAGAATTAGATGATATATTCATATGCGTTTCCTCTCAATCACCGGTATTTTCGTATGTTTATTCACTTCCATTACAAAATCACTATTCTTCTCTTCTATACATAAGCGAATATCGTCACAGTCGAATTCTGGTTTGTCTACATTAAAAAATTTCTCCGTTACGTGAGAGTTTGTAATTCTCTGCATGACTTCTTCAGGTCTAACGGTTGATTTTCCTAAAATGAGATCTTTGATATAGTCAGCGCATGCTAAATCATCATCACCGGTCGGATGTGATGCAATAATATGAATGACAGCATCCTCTTTGGTTTCCTCAAGCAATGTTCGAACATGGTTTGCTGTTGTTTTGGCATTTGAAAAGCCTGTGACAAATAGGTGTTTCGTATTCAAAGAGTGTAATGTGGCTTTGACGCCATTTGTTGTTTTTTGAACTAATGTTTTATCAAACAACCTTTCTTGTGAAATTTGTTTAGGAGAGTTTCCTAAATCAAACCCTTTAATCGGGATTCCTTTTTCTTCACCCGCTAAGAGAAAGTCAGGATAAGAATGTTTTAATAAAAAAGCATCTTCTGTTGAATTCACAAGAAAGATTTGGTTTACACCACCTAAAAACGCATAATGAGCAACAGTAAAGGCTCGGATTACATCAATCACAATGTTGATATGTGAGCGTTGTAAGTGAAGATCGTTGCCTTGATGAATCGTAATTGTCATGATCATCTCTCCTAAACGTTCATAATCTCAAGCTACTATATTCGCCTAACATTGCAGTGGTTACTACAATGGGTAATAACCTAAAAAGTTTGTGACAATTTAACTGGCCATTGGTTAGATCAAGGGAAATATGGTTTTTAAGTATGATGTAATTTTATCGAATATTGTCGAATTTATAGTTACGTTCAAGCAAGTTATATAGTAAGATGAACCTAAATACTATTAATCTTATGAAAGTGTTGATTGCATGATAAAACCGATTGCTTTTAGTTATCTGTTCCTTTTAAGTTTGTACATCATTTATTTACTTTTTGTTGGTCAGTTTACTACTTACATGATTGTTCTTTCTATTTTTCTTATCATTCCTATTATTGGCTTGCTTCGTTCTTATAAGATAAAAGCAAGAGAAACGAAGAAGACTATGGACGAAGTTATAGAGTTAAAGGCAAAAATGAAGGAAATGGAGCAGGAAGTTGAAAGACGAAATCAAATTATTCATCACTTGGACTTGGTTCATCTAGAGTATGATGTCCCAACAGACACGGCTCGTGTTTCAGGTGGAGTAGAGCATATTTATCAAGTGTCAAAAGAAGAGTTTGAACAAAACATATTCTTGTGGCAAGATCATATCCATCCTGAAGATATGAAGATGGCTCTTCATAAAGAGAAACAATTACTGCTTGGCAAATCAATTAAATATACTCATCGAATACAGCTGGAATGTCAAAAGATCAAATGGGTTATAAATAGCGCGACTCCAGTTAGTGATTCAAACGGCAAATTAATGAAAATTTACAGGACATTTCACGAAATTACCGAACAAAAAGAGAAAGAAGAGCAATTGCAGCAATTGGCTTTTTATGATGATCTAACAGAATTACCAAATAGAAAACTATTAGATATCCAATTAAAAAAGGCATTAGCCAGGTCAAAACGACATGACCATACACTCGTCACAATGTTTATTGATTTAGATGGCTTTAAAAATGTTAATGATACCTACGGCCATGAGAGTGGGGACCTTTTGCTCAAAGAAGTGGCCACAAGGTTAAATGACAGTGTTCGTGAAGAAGATCTAATTGTAAGACTAGGCGGGGATGAATTTATTATCGTTTGTGAAGAAGCAGAGAAAGAAGAAGCAGAGGGAATTGCCAATCGCATTATTGAATTTGTATCAAAACCATTTTCGGTAAATGAGCAAGAGCTACATGTTTCTCCAAGCATTGGGATTAGCCTTTATCCCGAAGACGGAGAGGATCGCGAAGAACTTATTCAAAATGCCGATAAAGCAATGTACCATGCGAAAAGAAAAGGCAAGGGCAATTTTCAATTTTACAATGAGAACCTACGTGATGTACAACCTCGTAAATTTGATATCTTTGAAAAGTTACTCAAAAGTGTTTCTAAGAAAAGAAATTAGACTAGATAGGATAAACCACTTCTATGACACAGAAGTGGTTTTATTTGTCGTGAGTTGTTCACACAATTCCTAAATTCATATGCAACCTTGTCGAATGAACGGAATATAATAAGCTACTTCTATTGAAAAGTAGAGATCAGTTTTGTCCAAAAAGTGAAAAGGTTCGATTATTTGCTGATATAAAACCTAACGAAAGGTTTGAGGGGACGACCATTTCAGATGTAAGATTCTAAACAACGACAATAACGATGTAGTTGAAAATAGAAAAAAATGAAATGAAAGGTGTGATTTCTTTGATCGAACATTATTTAGAAGAACGGTTTGGCATTGTCCAGGAAGATATTTTGATCTCTCCATCAACGAATAGAAAAGCGACTGTAAAAGAAGTGCTGCACTCTGTGGAACAAAGCGGACATGCAGAAAAAGTACTAGCAAAAATTCAATCAATCCAATCATTAGGGCGCAAAGGAGTGATTGTTTATTTAACAGGGTTGTCAGAGCGGCATAAGGCGAAGGGCTAGAAAGAAAGTGCAATAAGGTGAACTGAAATAGAGATGTTGAGTAGAGGGGCTGAATCTTTTGATTTTGTCTCTTTTTTGTTTGAATGAGGTGGAGGAGTAGATTTTGGGGAGATGAATGAAAAGGAGTATAGGGGATGGATTCCTGAAATGTGAAAGAAATGAAGGAGGAGAGAAACAAAAAGAGTTTAGTTTCCTGAAAATGTGAAAATAATGTTGAGGAAGGAAGCAAAAGGAGTTTAGTTTCCTGAAAATGCGAAAGAAGTGTTGAGGAAGGAAGCAAAAGGGTTTTTGATTCCTTAAATTAGGAAGAAGTGAGGAGGAAGGGAAACAAAAGGAGTTTAGCTTCTTTAAATGATGAAAAAAAGTGGAGGAAAGGAAACAAAAGAGTGATGGCAATCCCACAGTTACGGAAGATTAAAAAATAGAACAAATAAAGGCAAGGAAAGTGTCCTTTCCTTACCTCAATTAGCTGTAATTATTGTATTGTTAAAACGCCTCCTGGAAGCTCGAATTCATTAATACCCGTTTTTGCATAAGCATTAATTTGATAACGACCAGGAGAAAGGGGCTGCCCATTAATAGTCATATCCCAGCTAAAACTGTGCATCCCAGGAGCAACATTCGTAGCGCTAGCAGGTTGATCTAACAACACCCCAGTATCCGCATTACGAATACGAAGATTAAACACTTCAGCTCCACCAGGAACATTAACCGTACCTACAAGGTTGCTTCCTGAAATTCCAAGTGATAATGCAGATAGCATTGGGTAATCAGGCTCTTGTACGAATAAAATAGTTGGTACTTCAATTGTTTGCGTTCCATCACTTAACAAGAATGTACCTTCATAATAACCAGGTGCTAGGTTACTTGCATCCACTTGAACACCAAAGTTAATGTCTTGTGTACGACCAGGTTGTACTTGTAAGTTGTTACTTGTTTGTATTTTAATACCTTCGTGACCAGTGAACTCAAGAGAATACCTCTTACGCTCGTCTGAAAGATTATGAACCTTAAAGCTTTGACGTTGAACTTCTTTCTCGCCTTCTTTTGAGAAAATACCAAAAGAGTGACTGCCAGGAGTAACAAGGACTTCGGCATTAATCGCATCAAGCACACGAATACTTCCTGCACCTTGGCTGTTATGCGGATAAAGATTATCATTTGCATCGTACAAGTTTTCAGCTGTGTTCATTAACGCAGCTTTAACAAATTCGACACTCCAATCAGGATGTGCTTCTAAAATTAGAGCCGCTGCACCTGCAACGTGAGGAGCTGACATGCTTGTTCCTTGAAGAGATGCATACCCATGTGGGTTAGCAGGATTGTGCGTAGGAACGGTACTTACGATGGCAACACCTGGTGCTGAAACATCTGGTTTGATCATCCATGTGTTCATTACTGGACCACGAGATGAGAAATTTGCCATTGTTTCGCCCACTTCTTTAACGAATTCAATGTCAAAAGAAACAGTATTAATACCAGCTTCTAATTCAGCAAGAAGTTTTTCACCATCTGCTAATGTTGTCATAATCATTGGAATAGCTGTTCCAGGAACCTCTGGTTGTACACCAGCGACGTTGTTATAAATAATCGCACCAATGGCGCCACGAGCTTTTGCATTTGTCGCTTTATCAACAAATGCATAGTCACCACGCTTCATTAACGCAATTTTCCCTTCCAGATCTTTTCCTTCAAAATCAGCATCTGTTCCAGCTAATCCTACATCAACAAATTCAAATTCACCTTCATTTAAAGCTAGTAATTCATCTAAGCTAGGAAATCCCATAATAGCTGAACTTGGATACTCTACACCTTCAGAAGTGAAAATGTCAGCACTATAAAGATCATACGGCAACTGAGTAGCCCCAACCGAGATCGCTTCACGCGACGTACCAGGAGAACCAACTGTCCAGTTATTTGGACCACTGTTTCCATTTGATGTGACCGCTACAACACCTTCAGCCATAGCCCAGTCTAACGCGATACTAGTTGCAAAATCAGGATTGTTTTGCGTGTTTCCTAACGATAGATTCATAATATCAGCTCCGTCTTGAACCGCACGTTCAATCCCAGCAATGACGTTTTCAGTCGTACCACTTCCACCAGGTCCAAGTACACGATAAGCAAGTAATGTAGCATCAGGAGCTACACCTTTAATCCCACCATTTGCTGCAACCGTACCAGCAACGTGTGTACCATGGTTTGTTGAACCACCACGTGGATCGCCAACAGGAGTTTCTTGTGGATCATCATTGTTATCTACAAAATCCCAGCCTTTGTAATCTCCAAAGTTTTCAGCTAAATCAGGATGAGTGTAATCAACACCTGTATCAATAATAGCAACTTTTACACCTTCTCCAGTAAATCCAGCTTCCCAAGCTTCATCTGATTGAATAAACGGAGCACTATCCATCATAGCAGGGCTAAACATTTCTGGATCAATGAGTACAGCATCTTCAGAACTTACTTTATAAGTCTCATTCGGATATACAGCTTTAATACCATCTACAGCTAACAACGCTGATACTTCATTTTCAGCAATCTCAACAGAAAAGCCAGAAAAAACATAATCGTACTCTTGATTCACTTCAACTGTAGCTACTTTTTCTAACTGAGCAATCACATTGCTACGTTCTGCAGCTAAATTTTGTTTTGATTGTGATTTGCCTTTATGTTTTGCTTCGACAATGGATTCTTCCTCTAACTCTACGATAACTGTGACAATGTCGCTCGATCTCTCATCTACTTCTAAATACAACGACGTGACTGTTGCTGATTGATTTGCTTTTGCAACTGTGCCGAAGCTACCAAAGCTTGAGATTGCTAATACAAAAATTAACGTATACATGACTAGTAATTTGCATTTTTGTCCCACTGTGTAACAACTCCTTATTCTGTTTTAACATGAAGGGAAAGAAGCTATGTACCTATCATTCACCTCGATTCACATGATTTGTTTCCCACAATGTTTGAGGAATTTCTGCATTGTTTTATAAGAATCCTTTCATTTTTCAGAAAATGAGAAAAAGATCCTAAAGGCGAAAATTTCAGGAGTCGAAATATTAGTTATGGTAAGAAAGTCCTGTAAATTTCTATTGTTACTACAAAGGAATAAGTATAGGGAATGTAATAGTGACAACATAAAGTTGATTGTCAAAAAAATAGTTTGGGAATTTTTTCAAAAAAATATATTAAAATAAAATAAGGGGATAGGTCTTAGACTACGGATCAAAGGTCATGAAAGGTGTATAAAAATATAACAAATGTTTTTTAAAAAAAGAAGTGGGAAGAAGATAGAGGAGAAGGAGACAATAAGAAAAGAGACTGTCTAGAAGACGAGCCTCAGATTGATTGACAATCGTTCAATTAGCATTCTGCTAAACGAGGGCAACGTGTTTCATTTAGACAATCTCTTTTTTTACTTATTCAGCTTGATCGTTCTTTTTTGCTTTAAACAAATCTTTTAAATTTACTTTTGTTGAGATTTTGCTATCTTCTTTCTTTTCATGTTTCGTTTCTTTGTGCGCATACCATGAAATAATCTTCAATTTAAGCACCACCGTTCATTGTTTTGGAAAAGTCGTTTACTAGATAAGTAACGCTTTGTCCAAGTATATGAGACAAACGTGAATTTATGATAAAAAAGCTTCATAGAATTACGAAGCAACTGAAAGTTCCTTTTAGCAGGTTCGGTGATGTGCAATGACTTCACCGAACCTGCTATGAGAAACTCACTCATAGCAGACTGAAAAGAAGGCAACGGTTTTCTCATTGTTGAAAGAGAGCTGAGAAAGGCGAAAACCATACCTTTTTCAGCTCCCCTCAAAGTTACTGAAGAAGCTTTGCACAGGCGACACGACCAGAAAAGAAGGTAGCTCCTCCGCCCATGTCAGACAATCGATCCGGCGTAAGTGCATTAACAAGTTGTTTCTTTCCGTCCATATCTGCCCATAAACCTTGGCTAACAATTACACCAGGAAGGACGTTTTCTCCAACTGCGACAGGGAGTTCACATTCACCACGATCATTCCAAATACGAACCATTTCTCCTTCTGAAATCCCAAGTTCTTTGGCATCCTGTTGGTTCATATGAATTTTCGGTTGTTTTTCTAGCTTAATATGTTTCTCGTTATTGGAGAAAGTAGAATTTAAAAAATTATGATTTGGACCTGGTACGAATAAAAATGGGTACGTGTCATCTTCCATTAAAGCCGTATAAGTCGGGAGAGGAGGATACCCATCTTTCTCCATCTTTTCTGAATATAATTCGATTTTCCCACTCGGCGTTCCTAACTGGTCTAGTGAAAAAGTGGTTCGATCTGCTTTTATATAATATTCCTTCACTAATGTTTCATAATCTATATTAGTATAATACGGACTTTCGGGATGGGTAACAGCTTGTCGAATCAATTCTTCATCAGACTCTTGTAAAGCAGGATCATCAAATCCCATTGCATGAGCTAATAAACGAAACACGTCTGTGTTTGATTTACTTTCCCCATAAGGTTCCATTACCGGTTGTTGTAGATGAATGTAATGGTGCCAATACGATGTGTAGAAATCACGGTTTTCAAACGCAGATGTAGCAGGCAAGACTAGATCAGCAAACATGGCTGTTTCCGTTAAAAATAAATCATGAACAACAGTAAATAAATCATCACGCATGAGGCCTTCACGCACTTTGTTGCTATCAGGTGTAACGACAGCTGGATTGCAATTATATACAAACAAGGACCGAACAGGAGGAGAAGGCTCATGCAATACTTTGCCTAACTCATTCATATTAAACACACGTGTTTGTTTGTTTTTTAACAAATCTGGTCGCTGCAATTGAGACGTGTTATACGATAAAAAGGCTGAATTTGATTTAATAGCACCGCCACCTTTTTCAAGCCAAGCTCCTGTTAGGGCTGGTAAACAAGAAATTGTCCGAATTATCATCCCACCATTGTCATGGTGTTGCAATCCATTCCCGATTCGAATGAGAGAAGGAGAGGTCATCCCGTATAGGCGAGCCAATTTTACAATATCGTCTACAGATACCCCTGTAATCGCAGCAACGGTTTCTGGATCATATTGTTTGACATGCTCTTTCAGCTCGTCATATCCGATTGTGTAGTCTTGTAAGAAAGACTGATTCACCAGGTTTTCTTTAAAAAGAATATGCATCATACCAAGAGCGAGTGCACTATCTGTACCAGGTTGGATTGGAATGAACCAATCTGCCATTCGTCCTGTTTGGTTTTTATGAACATCAATCACAATGATCTTTGCTCCATTTTTACGTGCTTTTTGTGCTAACGTCATTTGATGCATGTTCGTGCTGACAGCATTAATGCCCCACATAATAAAAAGCTTCGTTTCTGTTGTCTCCTCAGGGTCGGTTCCGAATGAGCCACCCATTGTATATTGATATCCTACGGAACCAGCAGCTTGACAAATCGTTCGATCTAACCGACTTGCTCCTAAATAATGAAAAAAACGACGATCCATTCCTTCTGCTTGAATGTTTCCCATATTTCCATAGAAGCTGTATGGGAGAATGGATTCTGGACTTTCTTGGTCGATTAGCTTTTTCCATTTCGTCGCAATGGTCTCAAGTGCTTCCTCCCACGAAATAGGAACAAAGCGGCCTTCTCCTTTTGCACCAATCCGTTTAAGTGGTGTTGTGAGTCGTTTTGAATCATAAAGTCGTTCTGGCATATGCCGGACTTTGTTACAAATTGCGCCTTTTGTGATAGGGTGATCAGGGTCCCCTTCAATTTTAACGATTTTCCCTTCTTTTTTGTGAACGAGTAGTCCGCATTGATCGGGACAGTCTAACGAACAGACAGAAGGAAAAACACCATTTTGTTCAGAAATAAATGATTGCATATTATGATCCCTTTCTGTTTTTAAGTTAGTAGATTATAACATTTAATACATTCGTAGAAAAGATTCATAGCTGAAAAGAGGCTGGGACAAAACTCAGTAAATTGAAATAAAAGAGGCCCGAGAACATTTTTGTTCTTGGGGCCTCTTTCCTATGTATGTTTTTCATTTTATAAAACAAAAAAAGGACAATCTCTGATAAA